>NZ_JBGFCF010000001.1:0-523923 GCF_041205445.1 Falsihalocynthiibacter sp. CO-5D18
CTTCAAGCGCCACAGCAGCCTTAAAATTGTCTGAAAAGTTCCGTCGCTTTGTCATTCTCGTATCCATTCGCTTGTGTTGGATACATCTTAGCACGCTGTCCGAATTTGCCGGACCACTTCATATCTAGCCGCATTCTTGGTAGTTTCTTTCCATGCATTTACGGGTCATTTCTTGGTCACTGGCCACCCCCAGAAAACATTTTTTTGCATTGAAGCATTGTATGTCCTACCCTCACATTTCCAAACGAGACTACTAGAGACACGCTATTTCACAGTATTCGCAACGACATATGCCTTTACTTGTGTGGTTCCAAACCCTCAAAGGAGAATTTATTTATGAAACTTTTATTACCCATCGCGGCAACGTTACTCGCTACTGGTCCTGCTTTCGCCGACGGCCATAGTGGTGATGATGTACATTGGCATATTACCATGACTGTCAATGAGGGCAAAGCGGAAGCCGCAAAGCCACTTATCGATCGGATGGTTGCCGCGACAATGGCCAACGAACCGGATGCATTGATTTATGATTATATGGGCGAAGGTGATTTAATTCATATTACTGAACGCTATGCCGACAATGCAGCGGCAATGACCCACATGGGGAACTTTGGTGCAAATTTCGCTGGCGAATTTATGGAAACTTTTTCAGTAAATTCGGTTGTTGTGTATGGACCCGCGGGCGATGATTTAAAAGAGGTTCTTGCTCCTTTTTCACCGACCTACCTTCCGCAAATTGGCGGCTTTTCCCGCTAAGGCGCTAGATCTAGTCTCTGTTTAGACGAGGCTTTTCATTGCGGCTTTGGTGGCAAACACACACTGATTTGAGGGTGGCACGCAAATACGTTGCCGCCTCCGTTCCTTTTGCGGCTTCACTTCTCTGTATGTTCTCACATGGGCTTCTAATTCAAGCCCAAAGTTTCGCCACAACGGTTGCAGAATGAAGAAAACTTGTGGCTTGAAATACGCCAACTCGTACCGCGCCATTGCCTCTAATGGGGTTGTCATTCGTTCACTTTACCTTCACCGGCAAGCCGTGTAGCGACCCTAATCGGGCGCATTCAGGCGCTTCTTCGGCTATATCTCGCCAAGCCAAAAACCGCTTATTGTATCCGTCAAATACTGTCGCTAATTCTCCCCTATGAGCAATGACCCAAACATCAAACCGCCGCTTCCTTCCAAGCTCGACAAGGCCTTATTGGTCTTCGTAGGATTGTTGGCAACCTATGTTGTTTTGCACGCTTTAGCCGTCATCTTTGACGTCCTCCTGAACGGCTAGTTCATCACGCACCCAATGCAGGTGCCTTGGGATGTCAAAGACTATAATATTGAGTTTGACGCATTAAAACGTTTGGCACCAAAGCATTTCATATTCGACATGCGACTGGCTAAAACCTAGCTAGATCGGTCCAAAAACAAAAAGGTCAACTTTCGTTCGGTCCACGAATTTGTCTGATGGAAAGTCGAACACGCCGCCAGTCTTCTGCTTCATTTTCGGCACCGGTCTCTGTACTCTTCAACTCCCTTTGGGCGGCCTCATGTTCAGCTTTGTCTCCATGCGCAGAGTAGAGCGCACGAGCATGTTGGTTTATTTCGCGGATGTTCATATGCATTCCCCTTTTAACCAAAATTGAGTCCCAAGATTACCAGGACGAAGAGCGCTTTGCATTGTGATGGATCAAGTTACTACCCACCTGCGCCTCTATTCATCGCTTTCCCATCGCTTTGTTGCCCCGTTGAATAGCCGCCCATCTGGCCCATGGCGAACGACAATGCTCTGCCTTTTGCTTATGACTTGTTCGTCCTGAGCCATATCCGCCCATGTAATATCTCCTGATATTTTCCGAAATCATTAGGGAAGTCGCGCTTTTCCTTGGGGTGGTTAGGGTCTGGACCCATTAAACCCCAAAGCGTCGAATCTAACAAACCTGAGCTTCGCTGCAAGTGGGTTCAATGGTCAAGATCACCGGACATAGCAGCCGTTCGAGCGATGAGGCCAAATGGCGCTTCCGGCCCTTTGCGGTCATTCACTTGCCGTCTATGATGCCGCAGCGCAACCCGTCGAATCGGACTTTCGCTGCAACCCGAAAAATCAAACATCCGGCGAATTCAAACACTGCGGAACAACGCTGTTTTTTCACATACGGTATACATTACCTTGCTTAGACGTTTTGAGTTGGCGGACGGATGAAGCTGCGAGGGCTCCTTTGCAAAATCGCATAATATGATCGGGCTCCATAAGAACCAAAATAGTTCCAAGCTTTCCAATTTTAAGAACGAAACCACTAACAATCCGGTTGATTGCCTGCCAATATCGTTCAATTGTGAAGTGCCACGCTATCGGACGCGTGTCAGATAGACCGGACTTGTCCAAGCCACATGGCCATCTTCGAAGGTCGTTCGAAGATAAAGGCAGCGTTCTTCACCGATGTTTAGTGGAACAGTCAGGCTGCCTTTGTAGCCTGTCGCTAGCGTTGCGTCTGGCAACCGAGTTATGCGGATCGCTTTTTGTAGTCCTCCGAACTCATGAATGTGATCGTTGGCGTCGAGTGTGCTCAAGTCCACCGCAATCTCAGTTCCGTTCACCAGTATCGTCAGACTGCCCACTGCGGCTTCTTCCAGCCAGATATCCACGGCATGAAAACCTCCCGTCGTAACGTTTTTCCAACGGACAGAACGGCTGTCATGGGTGACGGCGCTGTCAGGGTTCCAAAAGTTGATTGGCGCTGCCTTGCAGATAGCGGACCTGCTAGATTTCACTTCAACATCCCAGTTCACAAGCCGACCGCGGCCACGATACTCGGCACCTTCGCATTGGATGCGCAAACGCCGACCCGTTTTCCGGGCCTCAGGTTCAAGTTGAAACCGCTGGAGAAGCTCAACGCCATCCTTTACGTCTATACGCTCGATGCCGGATTGCGCCGACAGATCGAAGGAAAATGCTACCGCTTCATTCGAACATGAGACGATATCGCCGATCAAAGCCTCAGAAACTGGCTCTGCTTCAGTCTCCGACACCCGACAGGTAGCGTCAGTCAGGCTCGAGACGCGCACGTCAATGAAGGGGCGGCAGCCGGTGGTTGCGTAATGACGGCGGCGGCGAAATGCCCTGAACAGGCTGTCACGGTCCAGCGTGGGCATCAGATGGCAGGTCAGCCCGCCCATAGATCCGAACTTGCCCGCGCCGGGGTAACTTGCGCCAACGCGGCCCTTATGCCCGTCAGACGCGGCGACGATGCCGACGCGGTAACCAGCCTTCCGGGCGTCCTCAAATATCCAATCGAAAGTGCCCCAAGCCGAATGAACCTCCACCGAAGGTTCCAGTTTGGCGTCATGCGCGAAGGAGATATCCGCGTAACGCCCGCCAACATGCGCTACGACCAATGCGTCTTCGTCTTTGAGGCGGCTAAATAATTCCTTGGCATCCAGACAGACATTCTCGTCGGTCGAGTCCTCCATCACCAAGGCGCGGTGCGCGCGATAAATTGGACGACCTTCGGTCCTGTACCAGACGTTGTGATCGCCGCCGACCGAAGTATTGCCGGACCACTCGTAGCCTGGCACAGCGAGAAAGCGGCCCGGTTCGTCAAATTCAGCGGTCAGCTGATTCAATTCAGCCCAAAAGCTATCTGTGATCTGAAAGTCATTGCCCTGATGCCCGCAGATGTCGATCAACGCCTTGTCCCGGCCGAAGGAAAAATACTGACGCGCGGTATTGGTGCCGACGGTCTCACCGCTTTGGCCGTGCATGTCGGACCAATAGTGCCGGGTATCGCAGACGACCTGACAGCGCAAGCTGTTGGACCGGGCGACGCATTGCCCTGCGTCATCCAGCATTTCGATCCGCAGGTCACCCTCGCGGTTCATGCGCAACCCTTCCAATCGCAGCACTCCATCGGTTGCCTTGGCCATCGAGATGCGTTCAGGCAGCCCCTCGACCGGCATCGACGAGTTGAGGGTATAGTCGCCCTGATCGGCATCGGTCGGGTTCCCCCAGCGATCTTCGGCTTTCAGGCCAAGCGCGAAGTCTTCGCCAACTTGGCGCAAGGTCGGCAGGATGACGATATGGCGCGCGACCGGGCCGGGTAGCAATGCGATAACCGGCTGGTGCTCTGGTGGCAAAACCACGAAATCATAGGTGGCGAATGCATCCACATGCACACGGTATTCATGCGCATATTCGCGAAAAGTCTGCATCCGCGTACCCGGCGATCCCCCCGACTGATCCCCAAATCGCACGGTGATCGTGTCTCCTTCGGATAGGAAGTTAAGGCATTTGATATGCAACGTATTGCCCCAGGGGCGGATATTG
Organism: Falsihalocynthiibacter sp. CO-5D18; assembly: GCF_041205445.1. NCBI lineage: Bacteria > Pseudomonadati > Pseudomonadota > Alphaproteobacteria > Rhodobacterales > Roseobacteraceae > Falsihalocynthiibacter > Falsihalocynthiibacter sp. CO-5D18. The sequence continues at coordinate 4,313 of NZ_JBGFCF010000001.1, forward strand.
CTGTTCTTGCTGTAGGACGCATTCAACCGCGCGCCGTTCGAGGCGGTGACTGTCGTATATCCGGGCGCTTTGGGCTGATCAAATTGCGGCGGTGTCTGGTCCGAGGCTGATCGGAACGAAATCTTTAGCCCGCCCAGATCGTCGATGCCGAAATGCCCGGCGGTATAGACCAGTTCTAGCGTCGTCCATGCGCCACATGTTACAGGGCTTTCGACATTGATGCGGGCTGACCCCATCAGATCGGGACGATAATCGCTGAACGGCATATCTGACATCTTTCTTCAATTGCTGCGCCCGGTGTCCTGGCGCAGCTTCCCTGCTTAGACGCTTTGCCCGTCTCCGGCGAACGTCAGTCTAGAAGATCATTTCGAATCCGAAAAATCGAATTATGAAATCTATACTGCGATTTTCTCGAAGGAATTGGCGCGCTGCTAAGACAGGCGTAGACCGGTGAAAACTATGGCCCATCGACTAGAAGGGGCGGGTTTAACAGCGGACGTGTGTGTCTGCGAAATTTCCGAAGATACAATCGAATATTTCTACTTTTGAGAATGCAAATTCACGGATAGCCTTCCTTAACTCATTACAGAGCGGTCGCGCCCGAACGCTCAGGAGTTCGGAGGGAACGATGCCAAAATCACTACTGCGCAAGACATTTCCAGCAATTGCCCTGTCCGCAGCGGCAATGCTGGCTGCTTCAACCGCCTTCGCTGATAAATCCAACGATACGTTGCGCGCTGCGCTACAGATCGAAATTGCCAACCTCGACACCTATTACGACTCGGCCGGTTCGGTGTCTTTGCTCAGTCGCCATATCTGGGATAGCCTGACCTATATCGACCCAGAGACCAGCGAACTTGTCCCGCTGCTGGCAGAATCCTACAGTTTCCCCGATGAAACGACCATGGAACTTGTGCTGCGCAAAGGCGTCACCTTTCATGACGGCAGCACGTTCGATGCTGATGACGTGATCTACACGCTGAACTGGATCACGAATCCCGACAACGGCGCCAAGACCATTGCCGACAGAAATTGGATCAAGTCGATCGAGAAGGTCGACAGCCATACGGTGCGCATTCAAATGACGGCACCAAACGCCATGGCGGCGCGGTTCCTGACCAGCTTCCCGATCTACCCCGCCGACATCTATGCCGAAAACGGCGCCGGAGCGATGAATATTACGCCCATTGGCACAGGCCCCTACAAAGTGGCCAGCATGGAAACCGGCAGCGCCTATACGTTGGAGCGCAACGACGCGTATTTTGCAGATGGGCCAAAAGGCACCGCCTCGATCAAGACGCTGTTGGTGCGGATCATTCCCGATCCATCGACCCAGATCGCAGAGATCCTGAGCGGCGGCTTGGACTGGATCTACAAGGTGCCGGCAGATCAAGCGTCTGAAATGTCGGGCTATGATGGCTTGGTTGTCAGCGGCGAAGCTACGTCGCGATTGTTCTACATGGTCATGGACGCGGCAGGCCGCAATGGCGACGATTCTCCCTACAAGAACAAGCTGGTGCGTCAGGCAATTTCCCATGCCATCGACCGGCAGGGCATGGTCGATGCCTTTGTCGGGGGCGGTGCCGCCGTACAGAATGCATTCTGCTTCTCCCGGGACTTTGGCTGTCCGCATGATGCCGTCACCTACGATTATGATCCTGACAAGGCCCGGGCGCTGCTTGCCGAGGCTGGGTATCCGGACGGCTTCAGCACCAATCTTTCAGGCTGGCGCGACAGGCCCTACGTCGAAGCGATCCAGAATTTTCTGGGCGAGGTCGGCATCAAGGCTGAGATCAACTATGTGAAGCTGGCCCCGCTGAAGGAAGAATGGTTCGCCGGTCAGCGCCCCTTGATCTACGGGTCCATCGGATCGCAGGTTGCGGATGTGGGTAACTTTGTTCCCGAGTTCTTTGGCTTGACCGAACGTGATTTGGCGCAGGACAGCGAAGTGGCCGGGTGGCTTGTCGAAGCCAACATGACAACGGATGTCGAAGCCCGGCGTGAGCTGCTGCACAAGGCTTTGCGCAAGGTTGCATCCGAAGCATATGCACTGCCTTTGTTCTCTGACAACATGAACTTCGTTGCATCTGGTGAACTGGAGTTTGTGACGGATGCTGGCGGAAACCCGCATTTCTATATGGCGCGCTGGAAGTAAACCAGAAAACGTGACCCAATGACGGCGCCGGTCTTACCGGCGCCGATTTCGAATAAGCCGTAAGGCGCCGTGACAAGACAGGGACCGCCATGCCATACGAGGTGACCATCGACAAAAACGCCGAGGCGGCCATGCGCGACGGCACAATTCTACGGGCGGATGTTTTTCGCCCGGTGTCCGGTGGCAGCTTTCCCGTCCTGATCAGCCGCACGCCTTACGACAAGACCCGGCCGATCTATCAACGGGTGGCGAAGTCCATGGCAGCGCAGGGTTACATCTGTGTCTTGCAGGACATTCGCGGGCGCTACTGCTCAGATGGCACTTTTCATATGGCGCGAAACGGCCGCGAGACGACGACGGATGCCGAAGACGGATACGATTCCGTCGAATGGGCCGCAGGTCTTGCCGGGTCGGGCGGCAAGGTTTGTATCTGGGGGCATTCCTATTCGTCGTGGTCCAGCTGGATGGCCGCGCCAACCAACCCCCCGCATCTGGTTTCGCTGTTTGGGTCGGGCATGGCGGCGCGCATCCTCGACAATACCCGCGGCATTCTTGAGACCGGGAGGCGCCTGCACTGGATGTATCAACAGGCCGCCGATGCCCGCCTTCGCGAGGGCGATCTGAGCGGCCCTGCCAATCGCGATGAAGCTGACGCGCTGTGGTACGATGTTGAGCGTTTCAAATGGATCTGGTTCCTGCCGCTGGGCGAAATTCCTGACCATGCCTTCGCATCGCTTACCCCGCAGCTGAAAGACTACATGCGCATTCAAGACCGCGAGACCTGGGGCTTTGACGAAATCCACCCGGATGTTGAGGTGCCGACCTGCTCAGTGACGGGTTGGTATGACCGGATCATCGGCGCGATCGAGCAATATGAGGGTATGGAAGCAAATGGCCCCGAACACCTGCGTGGCAAGCATCGGCTGATCGTCGGCCCTTGGGGGCATGGCATGGGTGCCTTGAAGCGAAATCAAGGCGTTCTGGATTTTGGACCCGAGGCCGAAGCACTTTACGAGGAATTGCTGCTGGAGTGGTGCGATTTGACCCTGAAAGGACTGGAGCCGACCGCGAAAGCGCCCGTCCGCGTGTTCATCATGGGGGAAAACCGCTGGCACGACGAACAGGAATGGCCACCAAAGCGCGCCGTTTTGACGGATTATTTCCTGCACAGCGATGGTTTGGCGAATACCTGCTCTGGGGATGGCGACTTGTCGCTGGACGCCCCGGAGGCCGAACCGGCCGACAAATATACCTATGACCCACGCGATCCGGTGATGAGCCTGATGAGCAAGGACGTCCAGATGGAACCGCATTGGCAGTCGCCAAACAACAACCGCCAGGACTTACTTGTCTATCAGACCCCGGCACTGGAGCAGGCCTTGCAGGTTACCGGCCCTGTGCGCTTGGTGCTTTGGGTTGGTAGCGACGCGCCGGACACAGACTTCACCGCTAAACTGATCGACGTCCACCCCGATGGGAGCGCGGTCAACGTTACCTATGGTGTTATTCGCTGTCGGTATCGTGACGGCTATGAAACCTCTGCGCCACCATTGTGCCCTGACGAAGCCTATGAACTGACCATCGCGCTTAACCCGACGGGGATGCTGTTTCAGAAAGGGCACCGTATCCGGCTGGATGTCTCAAGTAGCGATTTTCCGAATTTTGACCGCAATCATAACACGGGTGCCAATTTTTGGGCCGACGCCGAACTGCGAACTGCCCAGCAAACTGTGTATCACGACGCAAATCGCCCTTCTCGGCTGATTTTGCCTGTTATCCCTCGCTAGGCCAGCTCTGCTGGACAGCGCCGACTTATGGCGGTTAACATCCGATTTTATGTAACCGCTTGTGTAACTCTTCGGGAAAATCGATCTATGAACATCAAAAGCCTGCGCGTCTTCATCAATGTCATGGAAGAAGGGACGCTTGCTCAGGCCGCGGCGAAGATGAACCTTAGCCAGTCGGCTGCCAGTCGCCTGATTCAAATCCTTGAAGATGAATACAGGGTCACGCTTTTTCACCGTGACAAGAAGCGCCTTCTGCCAACCGCCGAGGGGGAGTCGTTTTATCCTGAAGCGTTGCGGATTCTGTCATCCATTGACGAAATCCCGACGGTGTTTCGGCAGATTAAGTCAGAGCGGCTTCGCCCATTGCGGATTATCTGCCATCCACGCCTTGTGAACGGGCTTGTTGTGCCCGCGATGATCCGGCTGGCCAAGCTTGAACCCTTGGTGGGGATGAAACTGGAGGTGCATCCGCGCAGGCACTTGGGGCGCCGCATCTTGCACGATTTATATGATGTGGGAATATCGGCGCTGCCTTTGCCCGTGGAAGGTGTTCAGGCGCAGCATCTTGCCAATCTCGACGTTTGTGTCGTCGTAAGCAAGGATCACAGACTTGCGAGCCTTACGTCGATTACGGCAGAGGATCTTGTGGGTGAGACCTATATTGCGCTGGATGAAACGACGTTGCTCCGCAAAGTCGTGGACGATGAGTTGAGGCGGTCTGGACATGAATTGCCTATCACGCACGAGGTTTCCAGCAGCTCGGCCGCAATCAGAATGACCATGGCTGGTCTAGGCTTCACCCTGACCGACCGGATCGGGATTGTTCCCGCGATGGCAGAAAGCCTGGCGGTTCTACCCTGGACACCTAATGTACAGGAAAAACTGGGTTATTTCGCGTCTCATGGTTCAACACCTCATCCGGCGCGTGATGCTTTTGTCAGGTGCCTTCACGAAGTTTGCGCCAAACTCTGACCGCGCATCTCTCATTTCACCCTACGGTATTCTCGAAGAGATGATTGCATAATTCAGCTTTTATAGAACGTGCCCTTCCGCTAACACTTGAAAGGTAATCTGGGCACGGCCTGACAGGCGCCGTACGTTTTCAACAGGAGGACAGGCGGTGGATCTGACGAACGGGATGTTACATCACTTTTCGGCCAACCCGACAGACAAAGCAGGTGCATCAATATGCTGAAGTTCCTCATCCGGCGCATTCTGCTTGCTATCTCGGTGGCTGTTTGTGTCTCGATCCTTACCTTCGGCTTGCTGCACATCGCGACCGATCCCGCGATTGCCATTGCCGGTGAAGATGCCTCTGCCGAAGAGATCCAGTCGCTTCGCATCGCCTATGGGTTCGACCGCCCGCTTTACGTCCAATATGCGGACTGGTTGTCAAAGGCGGTTCGCGGCGATCTTGGTGTTAGCCCTTACTTCGGTCTGGAGGTGCGCAGCCTGATTGCTGACCGTCTGCCCATTACGATCAAGCTGGGCTCGCTCTCAATTGTCTTTGCGTTGGTTCTGGGCATTCCTTTGGGGGTCATAGCGGCGATCTACCCCAATACCCTAATCGACCGTCTATCGCTTTCGGTCGCCGTCTTTGGGCAGGCGATACCCAATTTCTGGTTCGGTCTTCTGCTGATTTATGTCCTGTCCGTCCAATTCCGCCTGCTACCCGCATCGGGAACCGAGGGTATTCAATCGTTCATAATGCCGATGATCGTGTTAGGGACCAATGCCGTGCCTGCGATCATGCGGCTTACCCGGACAGGAATGCTGGAGGTGCTCGGCTCGGATTACATCCGCACCGCATGGGCCAAGGGCATGCTGCCTCGTCAGGTTTATGTCAAACACGCTCTGCGCAATGCTGTCGTTCCTGTGGTTTCGGTGGCTGCCATTCAGGCCGCGCATATGCTGGGCGGTTCAATCGTGGTTGAGGCGGTCTTTGCCCTGCACGGCCTCGGCAGTCTGGCTTACGAGTCCATCCTGCGATCTGACATCCCGACAATGCAGGCAATCATAATCCTGTTTTCAAGTTTCTTTATTATCTTCTCGGCCCTGTCGGATATCGCCAATGCCTATATCGACCCGCGCATAAGGATTTCGTGAGATGAGTGATGTCAGCGAGAGCTTCGAAATCCCGAAACGCGAAGCTGGGCCATGGCGATTGCTGGCCGGGCGGATGCTGCACCACAAAGGTGTGATGATCGGCGGTTTGATACTGGTGGTCGTGGTTCTGGCGGCAGTTTTTGCTCCCTTCATCACGCAGCATGACCCGCTCCAGCAATCTTTGTCCGGGCGTCTGCAGCCACCGTTCTGGATGGAGCGAGGGAGTGCCGATCATGTCTTGGGCACCGATCATCTGGGGCGCGACTACCTTGCCCGCTTGCTTTATGGCGCTCGGGTGTCGCTGCTGATCGGATTCACCACGGCGTTGATCTCAGGCAGTATCGGTACGTTTCTGGGTGTTCTTGCCGGGTATTTTGGCGGGCGCACGGACTCTGTCGTGATGTTCCTTGTGACGGTCAAGCTGTCGATCCCAACGATCCTTGTAGCCCTGGCAGTCGTGCAGCTTGTTGGCGGGTCATTGCAGATCGTCATCCTTGTTCTGGGACTTTTGCTTTGGCATCAGTTTGCCGTAGTGACACGGGCGACGACAATGCAGATCCGGGGCATGGACTATATCACCGCTGCCGAAACCGTTGGCTGCTCCACCTTTCGGATTTTGTTGACGGAAGTTCTTCCGAATGTACTGAACCAGATCATCGTTGTGCTGACGCTGACCATGGCATCCGCCATTCTGATCGAGGCGGCGCTGTCTTTCCTGGGTGTCGGGGTCCAACCACCGACACCGTCCTGGGGCATCATGATAGCCGAGGGCAAACAGCATTTGTTCTTTAAACCTTGGCTGGTGATGATCCCTGGCGTGGCGCTGTTGGTGGTGGTGCTGGCGATAAACCTGCTTGGTGATGGCATGCGCGATGTAACCGCGCCTGAAAAGAGGTGATGCAGATGACCGCCGATCCGTTTGTCAACGTCGAGGGACTGTCCATCGATATCACCACCGCACGCGGCACAATTCACGCCGTGCGCGATGTCAGCTTTACCGTCGAGCGTGGCAAGACCCTGTGTATTGTCGGGGAGTCCGGGTCGGGAAAATCCATAACCTCACTTGGGTTGATGGGGCTGTTACCGGGGTCCGCGACACGCCGGGCAGCGCGCTTGGAGCTTGGCGGTACCGATCTTATGGCGCTTGGCCCCCGCGCCATGGCCGATGTGCGTGGCAGCCGTATGGCGATGATTTTTCAAGAGCCGATGACCTCGCTCAACCCCAGCCTGACCATTGGGGAACAAATGGCCGAAATGCTAACCCGGCACCGAGGCGCATCTCGAAAACTGGCGTTTGAAAAGGCGGCTTTCTGGCTGCAAAAGGTGGGCATCCCTGCGGCGGCCACCCGGATTGACCAATTCCCGCATCAACTCTCTGGCGGTCTTCGCCAGCGCGTGATGATCGCCATGATGCTAATGTGCGAGCCAGAGTTCATCATCGCGGATGAACCGACCACGGCCTTGGATGTCAGCATTCAGGCGCAAATACTGCATTTGCTGTCATCGCTTCAGCGCGAGTTGGGCATGACGATGATCTTCATCACGCATGACCTTGGAGTCGTGTCGCGAATTGCCGACGATGTGGCAGTCATGTACGGCGGCCAGCTTGTCGAAACAGCACCGACTGCCGATCTGTTTGCCCGTCCCCAACATCCCTATACGCGTGGTCTGATAGACTGCATCCCGATTCCAGGCAAAACCAAACCGGGCGCGCATTTGGGGTCGATACCGGGGACGATACCTTCACTGATGGGCGCGCTGGAAGGCTGTGCGTTTGCGCCTCGCTGCGCCTATGCCACCACAGAATGCCGATCCGGAAAGCTTGAGCTAACACCAAACTCCGCAAATCAATCCGTCAGATGTCTGCACCCGATCGGCGGCGCGCAATCACTTGCCGTCACGATGGAGGAAACCGAATGACCACCAAAGCTCTTCTTGAATTGCAGGAGGTCACGCGCAGTTTTACGGTGCGGGACGGTTTCTTTGCCCCGAAAAAGCTGCTGCAGGCTGTGCGCGGCGTCTCACTGAAATTGATGCCGGGTGATGTACTGGCATTGGTTGGCGAATCCGGTTGCGGAAAGACCACGCTGGCAAAGATGCTTCTCGGCACGCTTCCCGCCAGTTCCGGTGAGATCATCCGCGGTGGATCCGGCGCCACGGCGCGCACCCGCAAAGAGCGTACGCGGCAGATGCAGGCCGTGTTTCAGGACCCGTATTCCTCGCTCAATCCCCGCAAGACAATTGGCAGCATCATATCGCTTCCGCTGCGTGTTCACCGTCAGGGAACAGCAGCGGAAATCCGCAAGAATGTTGAAGAGATCATGGATCTTGTTGGCCTTCCACCGCGTTTCTACGACAGCTATCCCAACCAGCTTTCTGGCGGACAGCGTCAAAGAGTTGCGATAGCGCGTGCGTTGGTTTTGCACCCGGAAATCATCATCTGTGACGAACCGACATCGGCGCTGGATGTGTCTGTGCAATCGCAGATTTTGAACCTTCTGATCGACCTTCGCGCAGAGCTTGGGCTCAGTTATCTGTTCATCAGCCACAATCTGGCGGTGGTCGAACATTTGGCCACCAAAGTCGCTGTCATGTATCTGGGCCGGATCGTTGAATCCGGCGATGCGCGCACCATCTTTGCCGATCCACGGCATCCTTACACGCGGGCTTTGCTGGCCTCGGTTCTGTCCCCCGATCCGGGAGCAGGAGTGCCCGATATTCAGATTGGGACCAGTTTTCCTAACCCGCTTGCGCCGCCAACCGGCTGCGCTTTCCATCCTCGCTGCCCTCTTGCGCAAGCAAGCTGCAAGACCGAGATGCCGCCAAACATCCAGGATGCGTCTGGGTCGGTGGAGTGCCATCTGTACAAATAGTATCGAAGGGACTCTCGTCACGAGACCTTTGAGCAGGCTGAAGAGCGAAGCGATCGGCGAGTAACAACGGCAGCTGTCTCAAACTTTGGCACATTAGGGCCGCACACAACATTGGAGAATTTGGGCTCTGAGGCATCATGCCTCTGCACATCGTGAGGCCCAGATTTGGGTCGCTCGAATGTCGGCTCTCGCCGTTGCCCCCGTCTCACCTTGCGCTTGCAGCGAACTTCCGCTTTCCGTGGTGGCCTCAACTGGTCGACGCAACACTCTAATCTTTTGGAAAAGATGGAGTGTTTGCCATGAAATATCGTCGTAGGATTTATTATTCAACTGAACAGCGTGCTGAGATTTGGGATAGGTGGCAGCGAGGCGAGTCGATGAGGTCGATTGGGCGCGTTTTTGATCGCCAATCATCCTCAGTCTTTTCCGTGATCTCACCAACGGGTGGGATACGCCCACCAGATCGCAGACGCGGCAGGTCAGCATTGAGCCTTTCTGAGCGCGAAGAAATATCCCGCGGGCTGAGCACCGAGCAGTCCTTGCGTGCGATTGCGCGTCAGTTGCGACGTGCGCCCTCGACGATCAGCCGAGAGGTGGGGCGCAATGGTGGCCTTGCAGGTTATCGTGCAACCGCGTCTGATCAAGCGGCGTGGGATCGGGCGCGGCGTCCCAAGATGTGCAAGCTGGCTTGTCACCCGAAGTTGGCCTGCGCAGTATCAGCAAAGCTGCGGCGCAAGTGGTCTCCCGAGCAGGTTGCGGGCTGGCTCAAACGCGCTTTCCCAGGAGAGGCGCACAAACAGGTGTCACACGAAACGATCTACAGAAGCCTTTATATACAGGCGCGAGGCGTCCTTAAAAAAGAACTCCTGGAGCATCTGCGCGCAAGACGGACTGTCAGGCGCTCCAAACACGCCAGCCAGAAGCGCAACGGGAATGGCCAGATTAAGAATGCTGTATCTATCAGCGAAAGGCCTGCGTCCGTCGAAGATCGCGCCGTTCCGGGCCACTGGGAAGGCGACTTGATTGGCGGATCCAAGAACAGCTATATCGCAACCCTCGTTGAGCGGCATTCACGGTACGTGATGCTGGTTAAAGTCGCCAACAAAGACACCGAGAGTGTCGTCACGGCGCTGATCAAGTCGGCTCAGAAGCTGCCCCGTGAGCTTTACAAATCTCTGACCTGGGATCGCGGAAAAGAACTGGCAGATCATCCGCGCTTTACGCTGGCCACGGATGTTGATGTCTACTTTTGCGACCCACAGTCGCCTTGGCAACGCGGATCAAACGAAAACACCAACCGGCTTTTGAGGCAGTATTTGCCGCGCGGTACCGACTTATCGGTCTATTCCCAAGCAAAGCTCAGTGCAATCGCAAGGCAACTCAACGAACGCCCTCGCAAGACCTTGCAATATCAAACGCCAGCAGAGAAGTTCGCAGAGTGTGTTGCGTTGACCCGTTGAGATCGCCGCCCATAGTGTCGAATGCTGCGATAACACAAAAGCACCGAAACTGCCCCCGATTAACTGACGTGAACGGCCCATTGCGGACCTTGGCGCATTGCGCAGCGAACGGCAGTTCCGAGCCCAGAGTCGCTGATGCTGCGCCGCGCACGAAGGTCAGGTTTAGGGCGGCTGGTTTAATCAACTTAGAACTTCTGGCTCATTGCGGACATTAAAAAGTTGAAATCTCCGCAACGCTGCGTCCTCCAAGCCGATATTGTTAGCTGCCATAAAAAGACAGAGACCGCCCAGCAGCTAACCTGAAATTTCGAGGGCAGGACCAACAATAAAGCAGTAATCCAATGATGATATCCTTGATCAAGTCTAGCATGGTCGAGAGATGAGAAGCCTTGAGCGCATTAGATGACCTAAGGCGCTGCAAACGTAGGCAAAGTCTTATCCCTTAACTGCAATGCAGGGGATAGAGGGCTGCGGGCGTTAAAAGCAACCACTCTTGTGGGTATGCAAGTTGGGTCGAGCCATGCAATCAAGGAGCATGGCAAGAATCAACCTTGAACAATTGAAGACATTTCTTGCCGTCGTGCGACTTGGCGGCGTGCGCAAGGCATCCAGCGGGATAAATCTTACGCAACCTGCGGTGACTGCGCGAATCAAAACATTGGAAGATGCGTTAGGCTGCATATTGTTTGATCGTAGTTCTGGCGGCATGAAGCTTACTAAACGCGGTGAGTTGCTTGTGGCGCATGCGGAAAAGTTTGAATATCTGTCTGAACTTGTCGAGAGTGAAGTGGTTGATCCCAAGGGCATTGAAGGACGCTTGCGTCTGGGCGTGTCTGAAACGATTGCACAATGTTGGCTGCCCGAATTGGTGGCGAAACTTCATCTGATTTATCCAAGTATTGAAATTGAATTTAACGTAGACATCTCCATCAACCTGCGTGCAGGAATTCTGAATCGTGAGATCGATCTCGCGATTTTGCTTGGGCCGATTTCGGACTATTCGGTTAACAATATCGCCCTGCCAGGGTTTGAGTTGGCGTGGTATGCGGCCAAAAATTCAGGCCCAGACGTTACAGGAAATGCCTATCTTTCACGCCCCGTTTTAACATATGCGCGGCACACTCGGCCATATCGTGAATTGAAAGAGATGCTTTTTGAGAAAGTCGGGCCGAATGTTTCGTTGTTTCCCTCATCGTCGCTTTCCGCCTGTTTTCGACTGGTTGAGGCAAATCTTGGGATCGCTGTATTGCCGCGCGCCTTGGGGGCCGATTACGTCGCCGCTGGGAAGATTGAAGAGTTTGATGCGGGGTGGGTGCCCAATCCGTTGGAGTTTTCGGCGTCCTATTTGGGTGAGCCCAAAAGTCATATGGTTCAGACCGCTGCAAAAACTGCCTATGAAGTGGCTGTTGCCTATCATCATGATAAAAAAGTTTGATCACTATCGAGTAAATTAATGAATTTGACCTGATCAAATATTCCTGTGACCCTCACCGAAAGCGGAGGGGATCAATTTGCATCAGACATATGAAACACTCAAAAGCGGGTCCTTGCAGCAAGTGCGGGCAGCCATTCGTTCTGGCGCATATCAGTCGCATACAGCAGGTCTTGGGCGCGGCTATTTGCAAGCCAATTTGGCGATCATGCCATCAATCTACGCGCTTGATTTCATGCGCTATTGTCAGCGCAACCCAAAGCCATGTCCCCTGACGGGTGTATCCGACACGGGCAATCCGATGATGTTTACTATGGGACGTGAGATCGACATTCGCACCGACGTGCCTGCATATAACATTTACCGCGACGGTAAGCTTGAGACGAGCCTGTCCGATATCAAAGACCTTTGGACCGACGATATGGTCGTCTTTGCGCTTGGCTGTTCGTTCACTTTTGAAAATGCACTGCAAAAAGCGGACGTGGCTGTCTGGCACATCGACAACAATAAGACCGTCCCTATGTTTCGTTCCAATATCGATACTGTGCCGTCTGGTCCGTTTTCTGGCAAAATGGTTGTTTCGATGCGCGCGATCCCAGAGCACCGCATTGATGAGGTAATCGCGATTTCCCGCCGCTTTCCATTGGCGCATGGCGCGCCTGTATATTGGGGCGATCCTGCGGGCCTTGGCATCTCCGACATCGCAAACCCCGATTGGGGGGATGCAGCCCCTGTGGGCGTGGGCGAGTTGCCAATGTTTTGGGCATGCGGCGTGACCCCGCAAGTTGCAATTGAAACCGCACAATTGCCGATCTGCATTACCCATAAACCTGGTCACATGTTGATCACTGACGTCGCTGAAGACGCCGAAAACCCAGTCATGACCTTCACAAACCCTTAAGAAACGATAACTCCAACAAGGAAAAAATCCATGAAAACCACAATCAGTATTCTCGCAGTCTCAGCCGCACTCGCGATGCCTGCCGCAGCGCAAGACATCGCCGTAGTTGGCAGCTGGTCCAGCCTGCCACTACATAAGCAATATGAAGCGCCATTCTGGACCGAGACTTTGCCCGCCGCTTCTGGTGGGAAACTTGCGGTGACAATGACCACGCATGACCAGATGAACCTCGGTGTAGGGGATGTATTTAGCTTGCTGGGCGATGGCGTCTATGACGTGGGCATGACTGTGGCCGACTATGCCGTCGCCGACGCGCCCGAACTTGAAGGTTTGGATGTGCCGCTCTTGGCGCTCACCGCCGATGAGGCACTGGCGATGGTCGATGCGGCCCGCCCGATGGTGGCCGACATTTTCGCACAGCGTTTCAACAGCCACCTTTTGGCGATTGCGCCATACCCACCGCAGGTCGTGTTTTGTAATGCCGAGATCGCTAGCCTTGATGACCTGAAAGGCAAGAAAGTTCGCGCTTCTGGCCGTATGACAGCAAAATTCCTTGAGGCATTGGGCGCAGAAGGCGTAAATGTCAGCTTTGCCGAGGTGCCTGGTGCTCTCCAAAAAGGCGTTGTTGATTGCGCGGTCACAGGCGCTGGCTCTGGCTACTCCGCTGGCTGGTGGGAAGTTTCCACCCATCTTTTGCCGATCCCTCTGGGCGGTTGGGATAGCGTTGTTACGGCTATGAATATGGACAAATGGAACGGCCTTGATGCAGAGACCCAAGCACTTATCACGTCGGAGATCGCAGCTAATTTCGAGGCTCCTGCATGGGCCAGCGCACAAGGCGCACTGGAAAGCGATATCGCCTGCCTGACAGGGAACGGCGAATGCACAGCGGGTGACGCGCATTCCATGATCCTTGTTGATGTATCCGACGCCGACTTTGCCCATGCACGTGACGTGTTGGTGACGGACGTGCTGCCAGAATGGGCAGAGCGCGCTGGCCCTGAGTGGACCGCACGTTGGAACGACACTGTCGGCGCGGCAGTTGGCGTCACAATCGCAGCAAAGTAATCGGCTCACCCAAGGAGGCCTCCAATGGCACAAAATATCCTCACGACACTGCGCAAGCTCAACCACGCAATCGCGATCCTGATTGGGATCATGCTGTTGATCTGTGCAGCGGTCATACTGCTGGATATTGTGATGCGCCAATTGGGGGCCTCTCTTGGCGGCACCGATGAAATTAGCGGCTATGTCATGGCCATCGCGACCTCTTGGGGCATGGGATATACGTTACTCGAGCTGGGCCATGTGCGTATTGATCTGTTACGGGGAAAGACAGGCCCGCGTGGACGTGCTCTTTTCGATTTGGGATCGATGTTGATCCTGTCGAGCACGGTGACGTTGATTGCCGTGATGTCTTGGCCGGTTTTGGCCCGCTCACTTGAGAATTCATCTACAGCCAATACCCCGCTGGAAACACCGCTTGCTTGGGTGCAAACGCCTTGGTTCTTAGGGTGGGTTTGGTTTGCTGTTGTCTCGTGGCTTACCTTTGTCGCGGCCGTGATGTTGGTGCGCAAAGGTGAATTTAGTCAATCCGAGGCCGCCATTGGTGCCTTTGGTGAAGAGGAGGCAGCACTATGATCGGGTCTATTGCAATCGGCCTGTTGGGCCTGCTGACACTCTCCATTCCTGTTGGCATCGTCTTGTTTCTTTTGGGTTTTGGGATCGACGCATTCTATAGCCCATTTCCCCTGATCAAGGGCTTGGGCAATCTTGTCTGGTCCACTTCGAACAACGCTACACTGATCGCCATTCCGTTCTTTGTGATGCTGGGCGAAATCCTTGTCCGCTCTGGCATCGCGACCCGCACATACGCGGCGCTTGACCATTGGGTAAGCTGGCTGCCCGGCGGCTTGGTGCATGCCAATATCGCGACAGCGACAATGTTTTCGGCCACCTCTGGCTCTTCCGTCGCCACGGCCGCGACGGTGGCCACCGTGGCCATGCCGCAGGCCGAGAAATTGGGCTATGATCCAAAACTCTTTTCAGGTGCCATCGCCGCAGGTGGCACGCTAGGCATCATGATCCCGCCGTCGATCAACCTGATCGTCTATGGCTTCCTGACCCAAACCTCGATCCCGCGGTTGTTTCTTGCAGGGCTCATCCCCGGTCTGGCGTTGGCGGTGGGCTTTATGGTGATCACGATCATCATTTGCATGATCCGCCCGTCTCTTGGTGGTCCGCGCCGCGTGTTTCCGTTTCCGAAAATGCTGCGCGCACTATTGCAGCTGGGTCCCATCATCCTGCTGTTCACGGTGATCATTGGCACGATTTATAAGGGCTGGGCCACGCCCACCGAGGCCGCGGCCGTTGGTGTCGCAGGGGCAATCGTCATCGCAGCCTTCTTTGGTGGCGTCACCTTCAAGATGTTTGGCGAAAGCATACTCGGCACGGTCAAGATCACCTCCATGATTATGCTCGTCGTTATCGGCGCTTCGTTCCTGAACTTCACGCTGGCTTCCGCAGGGCTTGGCCGCGAATTGCAGGCCTTTCTTGAAGGGATGGGGCTGTCGCCGCTTGGCACCATTCTCGTCGTGGTTCTGATCTACATCGTGCTTGGGTTCTTTATCGAGACTCTCTCGCTCATGGTTGTGACGATCCCGATCATCGTGCCGCTGGTTGTGGCCCAAGGCTTTGATCCGATCTGGTTTGGCATTCTGATGATCGTGCTGGTCGAGATGGCCCTGATCACGCCGCCCGTCGGTCTGAACCTCTACGTCGTGCATGGCGCGCGCAAAAGTGGTAAGATGTCGGATGTGATGCTTGGCGCGATCCCTTATGCTTTCGCGATGCTTGTCATGGTTGCGGCGCTGATTGCCTTTCCGCAAATTGCGCTCATGCTGCCCAACGCCTTACAATAGGGTCATGACAAAGATGCAAAACGGCACATGGCCAAATGTCAAAACTGCAGGGTTTGATGGATTCCTGATCAGCTTTGGTGATCAGCTCAATGAACCTGCAAACCGGGCAGCCTTGGCGTTTCGTGACGCGGTAGAGCGTGCGAATTTGGCTGCTGTGCAAGAGACCTCGACCTCGCTTGTCTCAACTTACCTGCGGTTTGATCCGTTGGCCTTTGATCACGCAGCGATGCGGGAGGCATTGATGGCGCTCTTGGCAGATCGCAATTGGTTCGAGGCCGACTTGCCACAAGGGCGTAAACTGTGGCGGGTGCCTACCGTTTATGAGGGCGATTTCGCGCCGCAATTGGACGAGGCAGCGCAGGCCGCAGGGTTAACCCGCGCCGAGGCCATCGCGTCGATTTCCACTAGTCGCGTGCGGGTGCAAACCATCGGCTTCGCTCCGGGCATGCCCTATTTGGGCGCATTGCCTGAGGTATGGAACATCCCGCGCCAAACGGCGCTGAATGCGCAAACTCCCGCAGGCGGGCTTTGTGTTGCGATCAGGCAATTGGTGCTGTTTCCAGTGGCCACCCCAACGGGCTGGCGACATATCGGGCAAACAGCGTTTCGCCTGTTCCGCCCCGAAACAGATGCGCCATTCGTGCTGCGCCCCGGTGACGAGGTGATGTTTGCACAGACCACGCCTGAGGCCTTTGCTAAAATGCAAAGCGACCCCGATGGTGGCGCCGTCAGCGAGGCCATCACATGAGCAGAGCCCTCACAGTGCTGCGCGCAGGACCTGCCATTTCGGTGCAGGATCAAGGCCGCGTGGGTTATCTGGCTTTTGGCCTCTCGCGTGGCGGGGCCGCCGATGGCTTGGCCTTACTGGAAGGGGCCGCTTTGCTGGGCCAAGATTCAAAACTTGCGGCCCTTGAGATGGGCGGCATGGGGGGTGAATTTGAGGTTTCCGAGCAAGTTCGGATAGCCCTGACTGGTGCGCCAATGCGCACGAGCATTGATGGTGTGAACATCCAGTGGAACGCGAGCCACCTGCTTGAAACGGGAGCACGGCTCAGTATCGGGGCGGCGACTTCAGGCAGCTACGGCTATCTGCATATCGGTGGCGGATTTAGCGCAGACCTCATGCTTGGCGCACAAAGTGCTCATCTGGCGGCGGGCATCGGTAAGATGCTCGGGGATGGCGACACATTGCAAATCGGCCCCGACGCGCAAACCCTCACAGGGCAAAAGATTATCGCAGAGCCACGCTTTGAAGGTGGCACCGTGCGGATCGTGCCAAGCCTGCAGACCGAATTTTTCGCGCCATCCGAAATTGCGCGGTTTGAAGCGACCTCGTTCAAGCGCGACACGCGCGGCAACCGTATGGGCGTGCGGATTATCCCAGAAGGCGAAGGGTTTAAAACCGAAGCGGGCCTTACGATCCTGTCAGAAGTGATCGTGCCGGGTGACGTGCAGGTTACTGGCGACGGCACGCCGTTTGTTTTGCTGTCGGAGTGTCAAACGACAGGGGGCTATCCGCGCATAGGGTCGGTGTTGCCAATGGATTTGGCGCGCGTCGCGCAGGCGCGCGCTGGGGCGACGCTCAGGTTCCAATTCGTCACGTTGCAAGAGGCCCTTGTCTTGGAACGGCGCGAAGCCACGCGGCGCAAGGCTTTGCGCGGAACGATGCAACCGATGATCCGTAATCCACATGACATCGCGGACTTGCTCTCGTATCAATTGATCAGCGGCGCCACTGCGGGCGACGACCTTGAAAGGGAGACACCATGACCACGACTGTCGATCTCAACGCCGATATGGGCGAAAGCTTTGGGCCTTGGGTCATGGGTGATGATTTTGCCCTGCTTGATGTGGTCAGTTCCGCCAATATAGCCTGCGGCTTTCACGCTGGTGATGCAGTTGTGATGGCCAAAACCATGGCAGCGGCGCACCAGCGCGGCGTGGGCATCGGCGCACATCCTGGTTTCGACGATCTGCAAGGGTTTGGACGGCAGCGCATGCAGCTGAACGGCGCAAGCCTCGGCAATATCGTGCAATATCAACTCGGTGCGGCACTTGCGATGGCGCAGGCGCAAGGTGCCAAAGTGCGGCACCTCAAACTTCACGGCGCGATGGCAAACATGGCCGCCGAAGATAAAGCCATGGCGCTGACTTGTTACCGCGCGGCGCTTGCCGTGGCCCCCGACATCATTATTATGGTGCTTGCAGGCACGGCGCAACAGACGGCAGCGACAGAGCTCTGCTGTAAAATGGCCTGCGAAATTTTCTCCGACCGCGCCTATAACGACGATGCAACGTTGGTTGATCGCAGCCTGCCAGGCGCAGTGATCCACGACGCAGCATTTGCTGCAAGCCGCATGGTCGAGATGGTGAAAGCAGGTGCAATCATTACGCAAAGCGGCAAACATATCCCGACACCGATCGATACCATTTGCCTGCATGGCGACACCGCCGAGGCGGTCGATATTGCCACCCAAACGCGTGCAGCACTTGAGGCGGCGGGTATTTCAATAACAAGGTTTAATGGTTTTTAGTTTTAAGCAAGCGGTCTTCCATGGTGCGACATGTCGTTCACTTTTCGAGCGATAAATACCTAGCGCACTTTATTGGAAGTAGGTGCACAAGGCGCGCTCGCAGCGAATGTCTGCTTTCCGCCCGCGCTGTGTTTCGCTGCAAGCGTAGCATAGAATAAACGGCCATTGGTTCGAAAGTCGCAAAGGTCGGCTTTGTCCGCATAGCAGACCTCTGTGCAAACCGCAGCGAAAGTCCGGTTTCCGCCCTTAGCGACGATTGCTGCACTAGAAAAAGAAATATACCTTAGGCATGTATGCTGCCCTTAGGCGAAGCACCTCAGCTTAGTTCTGCCACGCTGGTTGCCTCCTCCCGCAACCAATACCGGCAAACAAGCCTCCTTCGGTGGCTTTCGGCGTTTTGGGACTTCCCAATGGGTCTCAAAACGCGCTTGGTGCCAACATGTCAGATCCTGTCGTTCTTGGGTTTGCCTCTCTTCACCCTCGTAGTCTTGCCAAAGTGCGCATGCATGCCATCCGTTGAGATTTTGACAGCAGTCTTGGTCAAGGCCGTGATTGCGCCTACGTGGTGTATTGTCTGCCTTTCTCACTTGTTCTTTCCACTGGACTTCATCGCCACGGGAAGCGTCACTGGTGCGACGCCGACGCGTTTGAGGTGTCGCCGTTGCCGCCCGAATGCCGGGCTCTGCTCAGTACAAGGGGAGGAGTACCCGCCCCAGGATCGAAGCGGAGATAATTATGGATCTAGTTGAGCACGGCTTAGCCCTCAACGCGCGTCTGATACAGCCTGCAGCGTGCGCGCAGAGAAGGCTGCACGAGACTAAAAAGGGCGGACTGATCAGCCCGCCATCCAAAGCAATTAACGCGGCGCCACAAATCTGGGCGGACCTTGTTCAAGACGCCCCCCTGGCAGACCGTGCAACCTGCCTTGAAGTCTGGCGGCAGGTGTTTGATGCCCCACCCCCCAAGCGCTTGTCTGTCGGGTTCTTGCGAAAGGCAATCCTCCATGAACAACAGTGTCAGAAACACGGGCGCGTACCAAAACAAACCCTGCGGCGCCTGCAGGTCATGGCGAGTGGGAAAATGCCAAACACCTGCTCGACGTCCTCTCTGAAACCCGGAGCACATCTGATGCGGGAGTGGAACGGACGAACTTATCAGGTTGAGGTGGTCACGCAGGGTTTTGTGATGGATGGCCAGACCTATAAATCCCTGTCTGCCATCGCAAAACGCATCACGGGTGCGCACTGGTCTGGCCCGCGCTTCTTCGGACTTACGCAATGAAGCCCAAGATCCGCTGCGCGATTTATACCCGTAAATCCTCCGAAGATGGCTTGGAGCAGGAGTTCAACTCGCTGGATGCCCAAAGGGAGGCCTGCACCGCTTACATCACAAGCCAGAGAGCTGAAGGCTGGATGTTGTTGCCGGAAGCCTATGACGATGGTGGCATCTCTGGCGGGACCTTAAAGCGGCCCGCTTTGCAACGCCTGCTCACAGATCTTGACGAAGGACGGGTCGATCAGATCGTTGTCTACAAGATTGACCGCCTGTCACGGTCTCTGGCGGACTTCGCAAAGATTGTGGATCGGCTGGATGGGGTAGGGGCGTCTTTTGTCTCCGTCACCCAGTCGTTCAATACCGCTACCAGCATGGGGCGGCTGACCCTGAACATGCTGTTGTCGTTTGCCCAGTTTGAGCGCGAGGTCACGGCAGAACGAATTCGGGATAAGATCGCCGCCTCCAAACGCAGGGGGCTCTGGATGGGCGGTAACGTCCCGCTGGGATACGATCCAAGCGGTCGAACCCTGTCAATCAAGGAAGTAGAAGCGAAGACAGTGCGCACGCTCTATGATCTCTACAGGGAGCACGGCAACATCCGTCTGGTCAAAGAGCGGGCGGATGGTTTGAACCTGCGGTCAAAGCAGACGGTCACGGCCGCGGGCGTGACAAGAGGTGGCACAGCGTTCGATCGCGGCCACATTCACCATATCCTGACCAATCCGATTTATGCCGGGCGCATCCGGCATCACAAAAATATCTATGAGGGATTGCACGAGCCGATTATTGATCCCGAGGTGTGGGATCAGGTTCAGCGAAGATTGATGGAAAACCACGCGCGGATCCGCGGAGAAAAGAACGCGGCCCACCCGTCGCCCCTCGCAGGAAAATTGTTTGATGAAACAGGTGACCGGTTGACGCCAAGCCATTCTAGCAAAAATGGCAAAAGACTGCGGTACTATATCTCGAGGCGCTTGGTGACGGATCGCAGCGCAAACCATCCCGAGGCCTGGCGACTACCCGCGCCGCAACTCGAAGCAGCGATAGCCAGAGCCGTCGCGGAACATGTTTCAGCGCCAGGGTTTCTGCCGAGGACCATTCCGGGCATCATGGCAACCGATGTTGACCAATTCCGACAGCGTATGGACACTTTGGCTTCTAATCTGAATTCAAAATCCACAGTGAGCAGTTGGGCAGACTTGATTGCCAAAACCATCATTGAGCCGGGATCGCTTGCAATCGCTTTAAACGCACAGTTCATTGCAGATCATCTGGGCCTGAAGGCGGATCGGCTTGAATCGGATGCCCTGCATATCACTGCGGCCTTCCGGCTTCGGCGCAGAGGTGTTGAAACAAAGATCATCCTTGGCAGCAGTCCTCCCGAGATCGACCAGACCCTGCTCCGCAATATCGCGAGCGGGATAGGTTGGTACACGGCAATCAGAAACGGCACTACATTTGAAGAAATAGCGGCGCGCGAAGGAAGCTCTGTCCGTCGGATCCAAGCAGTGACGAATCTCGCGTTTCTCTCGCCGACCATGATTGAGCGTGCTGTTAATGGAACTCTGCCGCATCACATTACAACAGACTATCTTCTCAAGAAGGGCTTTGCTTCTGACTGGGCCCAGCAAGACGACTTGCTCACTTAGTCTGTCGGCAAACACGTCAACACCAGAACCTGTCACAACGCAAACTTACCCCAAACTCGCACCGCGGAAATGTCGAAGAGAGATATTGGCCATATGATGGCCGTATTTGCTCTCTGAAGAGCGTCTCTCCTTGAATGTCGTACAGGCAAGTCGCTGAAACCACGCCACAAAAGGGCGGGTACTTCGTACGTTCAAAAAGAGAAGAAGTGTTTGGCTGGGATGGTAGGATTCGAACCATCACTACATCATTTGATGCACCCCAATTAACGCCCTATTTTCAAAGGCTTACAAGGAGATGGCCATCGCAATTGTCTGGGCGCTCGCCGTTGAGGAGGGAGTTCTGGAGTATCCCGCCATTCACTTTATGAGGATATCACGGAACCGGTTGCGGGTTCTCGTCGGGGCGCTGCATCATCAATTTAGGAGCCGGATCGCTTGAGCATCACACTTACGCAAACTGCGACCGTGCAAAAGCCAGTCCCAGACTTTTAGCGGGATCCGGCCGATTCACGGCATGATCCGAGTCTGGCGTATCCAAATACCCTGAAATGTCCGCGAAAACACCGGGTAAAATACGATATTATATAGTGTTATCAATATGTTATGAGTGTTGGCTGGGATGGTAGGATTCGAACCTACGATCTGCGCTACCAAAAAGCGTTGCCCTACCACTAGGCCACATCCCAACTGCTTGCGGGTTTTACGACGGGATTGCGGAGTCTTCAAGCCCTGATTTAGTAAAAAGTCGGGATTTTTATCGGAAGGGCGTTTGGTTGGCGTCTCAATGGGAATACCTTAAGCTTTCCGCAACAAAATCAGCCGAGTGAACCCATTTTGAGGCAGGAAATGGAGTGTTTCTGTTTCCTATTGATTCAGAGTGGGTTCATTGGCTGCAAGGGGCGCGGACTCAAATTTTCTGGTCATACTCCCCAACGAGTGGCTCGGTGCGGATTATGGCGTCAATATCGGCAAAAATTGCGTGCATTTCAGATTCGCTCTCTGGGCTTTCGCAGACGACGACCAGATTGGGTGTATTCGAGCTTGCGCGCACGAGGCCCCAAGCGCCGTTGTCGAGGATGATGCGGGCGCCGTTTACGGTTACGACTTGCTTGATCTTGCGGCCCGCGATTAAGCCGCCTGAAGTTTCCAAAGTGACGATTTTTGCGACTAAACGCTCCAACACATGGTATTTTTCCGTGTCAGAACAATAAGGTGACATCGTGGGGGTAGCCCATGTTTGAGGCAAGGCTTTTCGTAGGTCTGACATTTTCATGTCCGGATTTCGGTCCATAAGTTTGCAGATTTCAACGGCCACGCGCAAGCCGCAATCATAGCCCCGCCCAATCGGTTCGGCGAGGAAGTAGTGTCCGGATTTTTCAAACCCTGCGAGCGCTCCGAGTTCTTTTACACGGCGTTTCATATGGCTGTGGCCGGTTTTCCAATAGTCGGCGGTGGCGCCATTTTTGATGAGCTCGGGGTCCGAGGCAAAAAGTCCAGTCGATTTGACGTCTGCAACAAAGGTGGCGTTGGGGTAAATTTTCGAGAGATCCCGCGCCATGATAACCCCGACTTTGTCAGCGAATATCTCTTCGCCTTCATCGTCGACGACGCCACATCTGTCACCGTCGCCGTCGAATCCAAGGGCGAAGTCCGCTCCTGATGCGCGCACGCTATCGGCCATGTCGTGGAGCATTTCGAGGGCCTCAGGATTTGGGTTATAGTGCGGGAAAGTGTAGTCGAGATCTGTGTGGCTTGGTACGACTTCAGCCCCTATGCGTTCAAAGACAGCAGGCCCAAAGGCGGCCGCCGTTCCGTTGCCCGTTGCGCACACAACTTTGAGCTTTCGCGTCATTTTGAAGTCGCCGACAAGATCGTCAATATAGGCTTCCCTTACCCCGTCGACAAATTCGTAGGCCCCACCGGGGGTGGCAATGCCTTCGCCATTGAGGACAATGTCGCGCAGTTCGGACATCTCGTCCGGGCCATGGGTAAGAGGGCGTTCAAAGCCCATTTTGACGCCGGTCCAGCCGTTGGGATTGTGGCTTGCGGTGACCATTGCAACTGCAGGGACATCAAGATGGAATTGAGCGAAATAGGCCATTGGGGAAACCGCAGGACCGATGTCTTTGACGGTAATTCCAGCCTGCATCAGACCCAACATCAGAGCATTTTTTATCGACAAAGAATAATCGCGGTAATCATTGGCTACGACGATAATCGGTGGGATGCCGCGACGCCGCATTTGCGTGCCAAGTCCAAGCCCGAGTGACGTGATCCCAACAAGGTTTATTTCTTCGGGAAATTTCCAGCGTGCGTCGTACTCGCGAAAACCAGTGGGTACAATCATAGGGTCGCGCAGAAATTCCCACGTGTTGGGGCTAACGGATTTAGCGGGAGTTGCCATTGAAAAAACGTCCTTAAATGTTTGTTGTGGGCTCGTTGAAAGCACTTATGAAGTTATCTGTTCACGCAAAATGGAAGCGGTGAGGGACGCCATTAGGTAAATGCCAGAAAAGATAAAAAACGCGAGGATCGTATTCTCGAACGCGCGCGGATAACTCGGGGCATCGGGGGCATTCGGGGCGGCAACCGTCACGAGGTAGCGTGTTTGACGGCCAGCCTCGATCCGCGCAACTTCCATTTGTTGGAGTGATGTTTGAAGCATCAGAACGCGGGTGGCGAGTTCGCTTTCCGCGACTTGGAGTTCGCCTTGAATGCGTGCAAGCGAAAGCCCGTCGCTGCGCCCCTCGGTAAGTTGCGCGCGCAGATCGTGGATTACGGTTTTGCGGTTGGCAATTCCTCGCTCCAGTGTCTCTACTTTGGTTTGGTTGGGCCGCTCGTTGGCCATGAGTTCCTGAAGCGCGATCGAGTCTTCGGTTACCCGCAATTCAAGCGCAGAAATGCGGGTGGTCAGGAGGCTAACCTCTATTTCGGTGCTGATAACATTATATAATTCCTTGAGTTCAATAACCCGCTGCTGTGCGCCCTCCATTGCGATTTCGGCGTCACTATAGCTTTCACTCGCACCGCTCATTTGGTCATTGCGTACACGTTGACTTAGATTATCAATGGTTTCTTCGGCATAGGAAATAAGCGCCCGCGCAAAGGCCTCGGCGTTTTCAGGCTCGTAAGCAATGACCTCCATTTGAATGACGCCCTCAGTGGGATCAAACCCGATTTTGACGTTCTTTTTATAGAGTTTATAGGTCTCTTCATAGGATGCGTCACGCGGGAGCCGTTGAACGGGGTCAATAAAGGAGGCACTCATGCGTTCGCGATACCCTAAGTCTCTGTCGAGGCGCAGCATCGCATCGCGATTGAGGAGGTAAGTTTGGACAACGATGGAATCTGTATCGCCAAATTGTGTGCCTGCCAAAAGGCTTTTGGATCCCGCAGGTCCTTGAGATTGCTCAACCTTTAGGACGGAACTTGTAGCGTACATCGGGGTGGCCAACACGTAATAATAGTAGCCAGCCAAAAACGTGGGTAGGAAGATGAAAAACGCCAGACGCGCAAAAAGCATCGCGAGATTGCGACGACGGCGGCGTACAATATCGCGCTGAATACGGCTGATTTCTGCTATGCCATCGTCGGGTGGAGCGAGCTCTGTTGTTGGAAGATTTGAGCCCGTTACCGGCATGGTCTGTGGCAACATGAAACCGTCGTTCGTCGCGGAGGACTCTTCGGCGGAAACCAACTCAAGCATATTGGCGCGCTTAAACGGGTCGATACCTTTCGCACGCAGCAGGCGGACGGCATCAAAATCCGACGTCGGTGCTAGCGCATGTTTTTGGGCGACACGACGCGCCATACGCAATTGGCGACCCGTCAGGTTTTCGCGGCGAATGTTGGCAATATCCTGATCTGGTGGGGTCGAGCCCTCGGCGCTGGACGTGTTTGCTTGCGGGGTCTCTTCGGGGGGGGGAGTCAGGCCGGAATTTCGCGCCACTGCCGACATTGTTAGGCCCGCAGTGAGCGGAGTAGGGTTTTCGGTTGCAGCTTTGATAACACCGCGCCGGATGTTGAATCGCTTAGCTCTTGGTTTCGTAGTCATAGAGCCTCTTTGCTTCTTCTAGGGTGTCAAACATATGCAATCGACCACGATGGAGGACGGCAGCCGATTTGCAGAATTTTTCAAGGGTTTTGGCCTGATGGGATACGATTATGACGGTTGCTTTGCGCAGACGATCCCGCAGTAACGTCCCCGCTTTACGATTGAATTCGACGTCCGTTGTCGACGGCATCCCCTCATCGATGAGGTAGATATCAAAATCGAGCGCCAACATCAGCGCGAAACTAAAACGCGCCCGCATTCCAGCGCTATAGGTGCCTACGGGGCGATCAAAATATTCCTCAAGCGCACAGAGCCAACGGCAAAAGGCCTCAATGTAATCCGGGTCCAAACCATAAAGGCGGGCAATATAGCGTGAATTTTCCATCGCGGAATGTTTGGTAGAGATGCCGCCCATAAAGCCAAGCGGAAAAGAAATCCGGCAGTTGCGATTGATTGTGCCCTCATCGGGTTTTTCAAGGCCAGCCATCATATTGATGAGGGTCGTTTTTCCGGTGCCGTTGGGGGCAAGGATACCCATAGAATTGCCAAGTTCGACGCGAAACGACGCTTGCTCAAGAATAACCTTGCGCTGCGTTCCGGTCCAAAAGGACTTACTGACTTCTATAAATTCGAGCATTGCTCGCCTCAATTGTGCCTCTGGTATCCCGATACCCTTAACGGGTTCTAGTTAATGTTAGATATAGAGGATCCCTGAAGCAAAGTATGTCGCAAAAAACACCCAATTTTACAATGGGCGTTGTTTATTGACTGGAAGCAATGTGGCGAATCCAGAGAGATTTGCTTAAAATCCGCCAAAATTGGGGGAGAAGCCTAAAATTGTTTCTTTTCAACGCGGGTAATTTTCCCAGCGACAATGGCCAAGACAGCGGCCCCGAAACTCAGGAGCGCCCCCATTTTCGCGGCATCCTGCACAGGGCCGGATTCAAAAGCGACCGAGGCGATAAAGAGGGAAACCGTAAAGCCAATCGCCGCAACACAGCCGATGACGAACAGGTCCGACGTTTTCATCCCTACGGGTAGACCAAATCGCAAGACATGCGCGCCGATATAGCCAAAGATAAACACCCCCAGTGGTTTGCCGATAATCAGGCCGCCCAGCACGAGCCAAGTTGGGTTGCCAATCGCGCCAAATTCCACGCCTGCGTTGAGCAAACCAAAGAAAAACAGGATAACTTCCACGGGGTGCTTGAGCAGGTGTTCGCAATGGTTGAGGAGGTCGGTTAGGTGCTTCTCGGCCTCGGCAAATATCCCGAATTCGCGGTCTGCGTGGGGGATTGTGGGGATAATTGGAAGCAAGCCAAGGGATGGGTGCAGGCCCGCATTTTGGAAGCCATACCACGACAAACAGCCTGCGATCAGGTAGGGCCAGAAGCCAAAGACGCTGCGCATTCTCGTGGAGTTTCTACGCAACTGATCGCCCTTGTCCATGCGACGGGGCAAGTAGTTGAACAGGAGATATACGAGCACCGCAGCCCCCACGGAAAGCCCGAGCCACTGAAGGGCCACATCCCCTGTTGGGTAGAAAATGGCCAGAATTAGAAGGCCCGCCGCATCATCCGCGATAGCCAGTAAGAGAAGGAACCGCACGGCTGGGTGCCCCGCACCGAAGACCAAACGCCCAACAAGGTAGGAAAACGCGATGTCGGTTGCGGTCGGAACCGCCCAGCCATTTGCCACTGCGTCAAAGGTGGTGCTGCCCATGAAATAAGCGATTCCGAGGTATATGGAAATCGGGCCGACCATGCCGCCGAGCGTGGCAATCAGCGGGGTTGCGGCCTTTTTGCCGCGCAAACTGCCGTTTTTGAGGATCACAGCTTCCCAGACTTCCTTCGCGGCGATGGCAAAGAAGAAGGCCATCAGGACATCATTCACAAGATAGTGGAGCGTCAATGTGCGGGTGATTTCGCCATGACTCTCATGAAGTTCTCCAATGAAAAAGTCGGGAATGAGAACCAGATGAACAAAGTGGTTATAGCTCTCCGCATTGATATTTGCCCAGATCAGCGCAAGGAGGGCGCCCGCAATAAGCAAAATCGAGTAACTTGTGATGAAATTCCAGACGCGATACATTTTTGTTCCTGCGCTCTAATTGCTGCTGGAATCGAGATACTGGAAAGACATCCTGCTCGCAAGAGGGGGCGTGGCCGACAAATGGCTGCCATGGATCGGCGTCTGGCAAGGCAAAAAGAAGCTCTTTGAATTCATGGGCATCTTTGGCGAAAACTTCCAAACAACGGCTTGGGACAACACAGACGCTTACGCCTCTGGTGATACCGTTGCCGTCTTTGGCAAGATGAACGCCATCACTACAGAATCCGGTAAGGGAACGGGTCCGTTCACCTTTGCCCCGCCAAAGTGCGCGACGGTAAGGTCGTTCTTTGGCATGGGTTCGAAGACAGCTTTGCTGTCAGCCAAGCCTACCACGGATAATGCGAATGTACGGGGGCATACATTTGCCCCCCGTTTGTAAAAATCGCAACGTTTTGCGCGTAGAAGGCGACGGAATTGCTGCGCAGCAGCGTTAAACATCTGCAACTTGGAGTTACGGTAATGTCATCTCTTAAATCTTTCCTGAACCATCCCTATTCCTTCTGGGCTTTCCTGAGCCTGCCCGCCATTCCGATGATCGCTGGGTTGGCATCGGGGAACCCCGAAACGGTGGAGGCGATTTTATATCCGTCGGGTGAATTTGCCGCGCGGTTCATGATCGTTTCGATGATGATCACGCCATTGATGATGCTTTTCAAAGGTTGGAGAGGCCCGCGTTGGTTGATGAAACGGCGCCGCTACATCGGGGTCGCCGCGTTCCTTTATGCCGCACTCCACACAGTTCTTTATCTGATCGATGAAGGCGCGATCGCGCTCACGGTGCGCGAAATTTCTAAGTTCTATATCTGGACTGGTTGGCTGGCATTCCTGATTTTCGTGCCGCTCGCGGTGACATCCAGTGATGCGTGGGTCCGCCGATTGGGTAAAAAATGGAAACCCCTTCAGCGGTTTGCCTATGGCGCGGCAGTTCTGACGCTTTTGCATTGGGTCGCGACACGGGACTGGGGGGGCCTTGTTCCGGCAATGGTGAATTACGCACCGCTTGCACTGTTGGTGGCCTATCGGTTTTGGTATAACTTTGAACGGCGACGGCAGCGTGCTGCCGCTTGAAAAAAGCACAACGGCGCAGGAAAATGACATTTAGGGCAAAGGAAAACCATCATGACAATCGCAGTTACGGCCGTTTCGGGCCAACTTGGGGCCGCCATTGCCAAGGCTCTGGTTGCTATGAACACCGGAGAGCCGATCATCGGCTTGGCGCGCACACCTGAGAATGCCAAGGGGCTCAGTATTGAAGTCCGTCCCGGCAACTATGACAATCTGGAGCAGCTTCAGGCCTCATTTGCCGGAGTCGACACTGTGTTGTTGGTGTCGGGCATGGCGGCGCCAGAGGATCGGATCGGGCAACACCGAAACGTGATTAACGCGGCAAAAGCGGCCGGTGTGAAAAAGATTGTCTATACCAGCGTCCAAGGTGCCGAGGAGGGCACCGCGTTCTCGCCCATCATCCAGAGTAACCGCCAGACCGAGGCGGATGTTCGGGAAAGCGGCCTCGACTGGGTCATCGGTCGCAACGGGATCTACATCGAGCCGGATGTGGAATATATCGACACCTATCGCAAAGCGGGCGAAATCACGAATTGTGCTGGGGATGGCCGTTGCGGCTATACAACGCGCGGGGAATTGGCCTTTGCATATGCACGCATGCTGACCAGTGCCAGCCATAATGGTCACACCTACAACCTGCACGGCGCGTTGTTAACGCAGAGTGAGTTGGCCGCCTATTTGAGCCAAGCCTTCGGTACCGCCTTGGTCTATCGTGCGATGTCGTTCGACGATTACAAAGCAGATCGCATTGCTGAGTTGGGCGCGTTTATCGGCACGATCATTGCGGGGATTTACCAAGGTATCCAAAACGGTGCCCTCGACATCCCCAGCGATTTTGCAACCGCCGCCGGGCGTCCGCACCAGAGTTGGCAAGAATATTTTGGATCAATTTCAGAGTAGCGCGGGTCAGTCCCAATTCGAACACTTGATCACGACAGTTTGGCGGGCAAGGCGTTTACCTACGATCAAGCCGACCAATCGCTGCGAAATGTATAAATGTCCGTTTTCTGATGGCAACACCTTCACTCACAGCTATCCGGTCAAGGTCCGGTCCGGTTCGTGTTGGCGGAAGTCAAGGCGGACCCCAACGTTCGCTGTACTTCTAGGCCGCTGGCAGCAGGTATCTCAGGTTAGCGACATTATGGAGTTAGGAACCAGCCGTTCATGATAAAGACGTCTAACGGCACCTCCCAGCTGCATATTCAAACTTCCGTTGCACCTTTTTTATGGAGAGCTCATGAAAAATACGAAATGAATCCCTGCGTTAAAGGAAGTTCAAATCGCTGCTTTGACGCATCGTTTGCTTTGACGAATTGGTGCCTGACCGGGGCCAACTCTTCCTCTCATCTGACGCCAATTGCGCGCTTGAGAGAGCGCTCATACCGAGCACTCTGATAGGTGCTAGCATCGGCTGACAGTACCGCCCAGTATAAAAGCTCACGCGTGTGCGCACCCGCCGAGTTGTTCAGACGGGTGCCGCTGGCCCTGAGGATAAGGCCTAGTTGTGATTTGCGGCGTCATTTATTGAGCTGACAGCCTCGCCAAGTCCAGTGATACCGGCCGCTTTCTTGGCTTGTCCCAAGTTAGTCCCTGCGGCCTTCAGAGCTTCGTTCACCGCCTTGACCGCTTGACCGCCCGCGCCATTGTCGGCGTTTTCGGCAGGTTGGTCGGCCATGGCCATTGACGCCGAGAACGCAATAATTGTGGTGGTGATAAGTAACTTTTTCATTTTTTCCTCCAAAGGTGATTTCTAGAAAAAACCGATCGATCCGATCGATCAAAAATAAATACACCATCAGAAAATGGGCCAATTGATTCACATCAATCAGGTGGAAACTTAATTTTAGGCGGTAAGTTTTCGTCGTTTTAATAAACAGATTCACCCTTATTGCACGGCGGCCTCCGGCAGTCTGAAGGGCTCATTTTGCACCTGTGTTGTGTTTTTTCTTTTAGTTCTTGGAGGTTGCAGGCCGCCTGCTACTTTCCGGCACAGTCCTGTTGTTTATGCAGGGCCATTTTGCATGAGATGAAGCGACATATTGCCTGCGACCATTGCTGACCAACCACAAAGCCTAATTCCTCACCGAATAAGCTCTATAAATTCAGCCTCACTCGGTGCGTATTTTACCTCCAGGTGGGGTCTCCACTTGTCGCTAGTCACTCTCGTCCTCGTTTTCCGAAGCGGTGATAATACCTTCGATTTGTTCCGTTGTAGGCAGATTTATACTTTGGATAAGCAATTCCTTTTCACGGTCTGTCAGGCTCTCTTCATCCCCTTTATAGAGCGCGAGGAGATTGGCTTCGGCCACGTCACGCGTCGTTGAAACTGGTTCTTCGACGGCAATTGCCGCAGCAAGTTGTTCGAACACAGACGCTTCGTTCAAAACTATTCCCGCGATTATCGCTGCGGCCTCGGCGGTATAAATTGCGTCAACTGCGCTCTGATAGGCGTCAGGGTCTGCCGCCGCAGCGGCGTTTGAATACTCCTCTGATGCAGGATCTATTTCTAAGGTATCGAGCCGCGCAAGTTCTTCTACAGCCGCATCATAGCCTGCCACATAGCTATAACTTTCGGCCAATGGCCCGAACGTCTGTACGACGGATTGTGCTTCTTCGTAGTCGGTATGGGCGGTGTCATAATCGTAATCAGCCAGCGCATAGGCGGCAGCAATTCCGACGGGCCCATTGAAGTTGCCGTTCTTTATGTGGGCCAGTTTGGCTTGCGGGCTGGAATTAATAGCACCGTTCATCTTGCCAAGGTTGCTGGGGTGGTCGAAGGATTTGGAATTTCCAGTGCTGGGCTTAGTGGTTGCCACAGAATTACTACGAACAGTTTTGGTTTTTTTCGGTGCACCAAAGAGGCCGAACCCACTCTTGAGTTTGTTTCCTAGGGATTTGAGGCTTTGATTGCCGCTAGAATTTGAGGATTTCCCGCCCTGTGATTTCCCAGAACTGCTCCCGGATTTACCAGTAGAGGCCTTACCTTTGTTGTCTGACTTCCCTTTGCTGCCGCTATTTCCATTGCCGCCAGAGTTACCACCGCTTTTGCCGCTGTCATTCTTGGCGATTGCGACATCGGCACTCATCACGACGATTGCTGGCGCAATTGCGAATGCAGACAAAGCAAAACTCACAACACCTATTTTCACGAACTTCCGCATTTCCATTCCTTCCGCCCATTTCAGAGCCGTTCAGCGAGACTTTGAACAATGAAGCGGAACAGCGTTAACCTTGATGTTCACGGCATTGATCTGATCAGAGGTAACTGAAAACAGTATAGCCATGTAGAAAATCTAGATATACTCCTTCATGGCTATTGCTTTTTAGAGTGGGCACCTAAGACTAGCCCGCCAACCGGAAGTAGTCGGATTCAAAGTTTCTTTCCATACCGGAGCCGTTACAAAAACCCATGTTTGAGTTGGATGTTCCGCTAATGTCGTCGCCGGAAATAATCGAAGCGCCCTTGATACCTTGCGCATTTGCAGAGAAAGAAATCGTCTCTTTGGCGATCAACTGACTTCCGAAAATTTTGAAATCGGCAGCAAAATCCATTCCGCCCATAGTGACCATTTGAGACCCGCCGCCTACAAGGCAATCGTCATCGAGACCTAACTGAAAAGAGGACGGAGCATTGAAAGATTTGGCACCCGTATTTGTCGTAGCAAAGATGGATTCCTCCAGTATGGTGCCTTGACCGAATTTCACTTGGCAGTTCGTAACGAATACAACTTGCTTAATGTGTGCCCCGTCTTTGAGAAAAGCTTGCCCGCCGCCATTGCAATTCAGAAAATGCACAGCTCCCTGAACAAAATCGGTCTCGTCCAATTGTGATTGATTGAGTGTCACCGTGTCTTCGGTGATATAATCTGGCAAATACGAAGGGTCTTCGTCTTGCAAGCTTTGGATGATCGACTCGATGCGATTAACCGTGCGCATTTGATAGGAGGCTTGTCCAAGCGCTTCTTTCAGTCCGGCATTCGTATCAAACCCACTTTTGGGAAGGTCGAGGTCGTTTGAATCGGGCATGGAAACGACGGTGCCAGATTCAAAAGTATTGTTTGAATTGAGAGATACATAGTTTTGCGCGTGAATGCAGAAACCTTCGCCATAGAGGTTATTGCTTTGAACATCGACGATGTCGGCCGCGACAAAACCCTCACGAAAACATGCGGGCCTGTAGGTTGTGAAAACAGCACTTGTCCTGACGTCAAATGCGGTCACCCCGACCAGACGAAACAGAAAGCTCTCGACACTATTCAATTTACTGGACAAGCGGCTTGTTGTAACCATGACGGCCGAACGGGACCCACTCTCGGCAGTAAACTTTCGGTTGGCGTAGTCCCATTTCCCAAATTGAATATCGTTGACGTCGAGGGTTGTCCCAAACCGATTATTTGGCGCACCGTAAGCGGCCACATCAATTGCTTTTAGTTTAGAGGATTGTTCGTCGTTAAACTCACGGTGGTAGAGCGCGGCATGTGCCGCATGATCAGCTGAAACTTGAAGATGTGTTTGGGCAGCCACGATATTTGAGTAGTCTACAGCGGCAGCCCCAACAGCCGCAGCCGCTGCAAAAAACAAGAGCCCTAGTACCGTTGCGGTTCCACTTTCGTCCGTTACAATGGACTTGATCCGCTGGTGAGTGAGTTTCACGAATGTATTCATTTCAATACTCCACGACATGCTCGGCCTTAACGAGCAGATTAATATTCAAGAGACCCGTCGCCATACCGACCACTGTAAGTTCACTCGAAGGAAATTCGACTTGGCTTTGGATCGAACCGGACGCCAAATTCGAACGTGCAATCGCGGACGGGGATGTCGATGCCAATGACGCGACAATATAGTCCTCTAAATCTGTTGTGCTGTCGAACCAACCTATCGAATATTTCCGGTTTGCATCTTGAAGCGTTCTTAAGGCTTCTGTGCGTCCGTTGAATATGAGGGCCGCGTCAACCAAAAGAGAAAAGAGCAGTAGAAAGGCCGGAAGGATCAACACGAACTCAACCGTCGCGGTTCCACGTTCATTCTTTACAAATTCGAGTGCTTGGTTTTTGCGCTCACAAATAGTCATAGACCTAATCCCTTTTGGATGTGCAGGGGGGGGTATTTTTATAAACCTGCATCGATATTTTCGAAGCCGTTCTACTTTTGTATGCAAACACTGTGGTGAAATTAGGGCGAGAATTAAGATTTTCCTAACGCCGAGCAATCCGCTGATATTTATGTAGAAAGTTTTATTTTTTCTTGAGAGGTGTTCAGAAAAAGGCATTTTTAAGGCGCCTACCAGCGTCTCTCTCGTGTGAAATACTTCTCCAGCGCAGCGGAGGAACACTTCCTTCCATTTCACCCCAACCGATAGCGACTCTGCACCTTCCCAAACCTCTCGCCAATCCGCGGGCCTTGTTCCGCGCTTATCAGCGCGAGCGATTGCACTTGCCGATCCATGAAGTTCTCAAACTCTTCCGCTGGGCACCTATTCGGATAGATTAGAAACGGAACGTATGCTTGCATAGATCAGGGTTGCCGGCGAAATGGCATAGGGGGCCTTAACAGAGAAATTCCCTCCCCGGCCTCAAAAAACGAAATCAAGCATTTGCAGCTTCAAATGTATCTTCTTGAGTTAAATGGATTTTACTTGCCCCAAAGGCGTTTCGCGCCGCCAGAAATGAGGAGCGTAACATCGCGGAGCGCAATAATCGGTTGCAGCCCCCCTGGAACTGCCATGTAGCGAGGCTGCCATTGCGGGTGGAACTTTTTCTTAAAGCCGCGCAAGCCCTCAAAACTATAAAACGCCCCGCCGTGACGATAAATGATCGAGGCCACACGGTTCCACATGCGCGTTCCGTGTCGGGCCTCAAGCCCAGAAAGCGGCGCCATTCCAAGGCTAAAGGTCTGCGCGCCTTTCTCTCGGTAATGCTCCATCAGCTTGATAAAGAGGAACTCGATCATGCCATCGGCTTCTTGTGGCAAATACCGCATCAGATCAATGCTGACTGCCCCCAAATCCCCAGGGGACATGACATTTGCGAAGGCCAAAATACGGTCCTCCCGTTTCACAACGGCGATGGGGAAATGGGCCAAATATTCAGCGGTAAACTGGCCAACGGAAAACCCCTTCTCGGTCGCATGTTTTTCACCCAGCCACGCGTCCGACACTTCTTTCAACGCCGCAACGGACTCCGCGCTATGGGGCGGGTGCAATATTTCGAGCTTCAGGCCGCTTTTGACCGCCTTATTGTGGGCCGCACGCATCTTGCGAAAATCGCCGCCCGCCAATGAGAATGTTGTCAAATCCACCACGGCTTCTTCGCCCATTTTATGCAACGTCAGGCCGATTTCGACCCAAAGAGGCAGATATTTCGTGCTGATTTCATAGAAAACCGGTCGGCAATTGGCACTATAGGCAGAGTCAAAGAAGTCCCAAGCCAGTTCAGGAATCGCGCCTTTCGGGCCGATTGGGTCGCCATAGGCAATCCAAGACCGTCCCTGCACGGCATACATGATAAATGCGTCCATCTCCTTGGAAAAGAACAGGGTTTTATCGCCCGTCAACGCAAGGCAGCCTTCGGGTTGCCCCGACAAGGCAATGATGCGCTCTGCATGTTTCATTGCCACCTCATCCACAACCACGCCGCGCGTCCGCGCAGGTTGAAGCAATAAATAGACCAAGATAAGCACCGAAAGCGCCGCCATAAACAGCCCCGTGCGGAGGGTTCTGGGCAGGCGCGCATCGCCAGAAAATTGCCCCAACAGCTCATGGGAATACGGAACCGCCTGATGGAGCAACAGGATGAACCCGCCGATGCTGACCAGAAGGGCGGCGAGCAGCGCAATCCAGCGCCAAGTAAACATGCCTTGCGTCAACTTGGTGGCGCGGAAAAATTCGCGGCGCAGCGGCCACAATACTGCGGCTGAAACGACGAGCAGAAGGGTTTCCTTCCAATCCGCTCCCGTTAGCGTGGACACAATGGCCCCAGCACTCAGAACTGCGAGCGTAAGCCAGAATGCGCCCGACATGCGGCGGAAAAGACCCTGCGCTAGGACAATCAGCAAAAGCCCGAGAGCCGCTGACAAATAGGCGCCCCCTTCCAAGAAAATGATCGACAGCAGATCATC
This sequence comes from Falsihalocynthiibacter sp. CO-5D18, assembly GCF_041205445.1. NCBI lineage: Bacteria > Pseudomonadati > Pseudomonadota > Alphaproteobacteria > Rhodobacterales > Roseobacteraceae > Falsihalocynthiibacter > Falsihalocynthiibacter sp. CO-5D18. The sequence goes on from NZ_JBGFCF010000001.1 coordinate 39,756, forward strand.
AGGGTCAATATTTTCCTTGCGCGAGGCTGGCACGACGGCGGCCAGCAAAAGATAAATCCCCACAGCAAAACCCGTAAACCCTGCGGCCACTGGGGCAACAGATGCGACAACCTTGAATGCAGGTTCCATTTGGCTGGAAACTGGCCCCAAACGTTTGGCCAAAAAACCAGACGCAAGCCGCCCTTCAATCGCCGAGACAAATACCACCGACAACGCGAAGGGCAGTAAATAGTAAATAACACGGAACAAAAGCAAGGCCGCAACCGCTTGATCCAACGGAACTGTATCGGGCAATCCCGCAAGGATAATACTCTCAAAAACGCCAATGCCCCCCGGAACATGGCTGGCGACCCCAATCAAAGCGGCAGCGGCAAAAAGGGCAATAAACGTGATGAAATCGGGTGTTCCCGTCGGCATCAAAATATACAGCGTTAAGGCCGCCATCGACGTATCAACGATTGAAAAGCCAAGCTGGCTGAACAGAATGCTGGGCGACGGCATCGACACGGTTATACGGCGGATTTTTGCAACTTTGCCCGTCACAGACAACCACGTCAAAACTCCCATCGGCACCAAAAACGCGAGCGTGGCAGCCATGCGAATGGTGTCCCGCGACCAAGGGAGCAAATCCCCCAAAGCGGCGGGATGGATAGCAAGGGCTGCGAGGCCAACAAGCGTAATGCCAAAACTAAACGCAAGCGTGACAAACGTCGAAATAGCCGCCACATCAAAGGCGTTTAGCCCGAAGGCCGAGTAAATGCGATAGCGTACAGCGCCGCCCGATATGGCGCTGAAACCGATGGTATTGCCAAAACTATACCCCAGAAATCCGCCCATCATCACCACAGGAAAAGGCAAACGTTTGCCCAGATATCGCAAAGCCGACCAGTCATAGCCGATCAGGGAAAAATACCCCACACCTGTCGCCAAAACCGACGCCGCAATATGGGAGATGGGAACCGACGCCGCCTGCTGGCGCACGTGGCCGATATTGACCGAGGAAAGTAGGTTATAGAGGGCATAAGCGCCCATAAAAAACATGCCAAACCCCAAAATAATGGGTGCCATATGGTGTAGCTTGGAGTGGCTGGATTTAACTGATGGGGTGGTTTCTTCGGCCAAATTCATTTCGGTTTACCATATCTCGATGTCATTTTGACCGTGTTATTCCATGCTGGGCGGAAATTACCAATCATTTTAACCCACTATTCCAATAAGTTCAGAAACGTTTGTAACACACTATTTTCTGCACAGGTTATCGCAAAAAACTTTCTTCGCCCCCCTCTTTGAGGGCTTATGGCGCGGGGGGACCGCATGATAAAGAGGTCAGAGGATCTAGCTTGAAGCGGGTAGGGCGCGACTTAGTTTCTTAAGACGACAAATCGCTCCCCCGACACACCTTAGAGCAGTACTGCCCGTATCATAAACGCAATGGTGCCGACGACTGCGATTCCGGCTAGGTAGAGCGCTGCGAACCACAACCATTGCCGCATCAATGATATCCGTCTTCGGGGCGAACTTTCCCTCGGAAAACCCAATAGGAATAAGCAGTATAGACCAGTATCATCGGAATTAGTATCGACGCGCCGATCAGCAGAAAGCGTAGCGACGTATCCGGTGCTGCGGCATCAATAATGCTTAGTGATGGGGGCACCAGACTTGGGTAAAAGCTGATCCCGAGGCCGATGTAGGTGAGTACGAATATCGCGACAGTTGCGAGGAACGGGCGCAGGGTGTGTCGGCCGCGCAATCCACTCCACAACATCCACGCGGCACAAGCCAATAGGATCGGCACCACAGCACTGTAGACACCTGAGGGCCAGCCAAACCAGCGTTCAAGATATTCCGGCCGTAGGAAGGGCGTGACGATGCTTACCACACCGATCAGAACCAGTAGAGCGATGCCAAGCGGCCATGCAAAGCGACGCGCGCGGGTCAGTGTTTCGCCCTCTGTCTTCAGGATTAGCCAAGTCGCGCCGAGCGTTGCATACCCCACCACGAGCGCCAGCGCCGTCAACGCGGAAAACGGCGTTAGCCAGTCCCAGTTGCCACCGCCATAGGCGCGCCCGTCGATCGTGATGCCCTGTACTAAGGCTCCAAGCGCCATGCCTTGTGAGATAGCGGCAATCAGGGACCCAAGGCAAAAGCCGATTTCCCAAAACGCCTTCATCCGGTTGGTTCGGTGAATGAATTCAAACGCCACACCGCGAAAAATTAGGCCCAGAAGCATAGTGATGATCAAGGGGTAGAGGGCAGGCATCACGATGGCATAGGCTAGCGGAAACGCAGCTAATAACCCGCCGCCACCAAGCACAAGCCATGTCTCGTTACCATCCCAAACCGGCGCGATGGTGTTCATTGCCAGATGACGTTCGTCGCGATCTTTTAGAAACGGAAACAGGATGCCGATCCCCAGATCAAAACCGTCAAGCAACACATAAGCCAGGACCGCAAAGGCGATCAATCCAGCCCAGATAAAGGAAAGTTCAATTACCATGATGCGTTCCTTCAGGATCAGATGCGGTGTGGTCGACCTGTGCCGCGAGGTCGCCCTCAAAGCTACGGCCCATCAGGCGTAGCGCATAAAACGTTCCGGACCCGAAAACGAAGAAATACACCACGATAAAGGCAGTGAGCGAAGCGCCAACGGCTTCCGCCTGTAAGGGGGACACGCTGTCGCTGGTCCGTAAGAGGCCATAGACGGTAAAGGGCTGGCGTCCGACTTCGGTTGTGATCCAACCCGCAAGCACAGCCAGAAAACCCGACGGCGCCAGCAATACGGCGGAGCGTTGGAGCCAGCGCGCATCATACAATTGCCCGCGCCAGCGTGCCCATGCCGCCCAGAGGCCAATACCCAGCATCGCAAAACCTGTCGCCACCATAATACGGAACGTCCAAAATATCAGCGCCGATTTCGGGCGATCTTCTGGTGGGAAGTCGTTTAACCCCTGAAGGGGTCCGTCGAGGTTATGTGTGAGGATCAGCGAGCCTAGAAGTGGGACTTCCACCTTGTAGCGAACCTTGCCCGTCGCATCATCAGGCAGTCCGAACAGGATCAACGGTGCGCGCCCCTCTGGGAACCCCTTGTAGTGGCCTTCAATGGCCGCGATCTTGGCTGGTTGATGTTTCAGCGTGTTAAGCCCGTGCTGATCGCCCGCGATGATCTGGATTGGGGTGACAATCAGGGCCATCCACATCGCCATGGAAAACATGATCTGTGCCCCACGATTTTTAGGGGACTTTAGCAAGTGCCATGCCCCTACGCCACCTACTACGAAGGCCGTCGTCAGGTACGCCGCCAACACCATATGCACCAGCCGGTAGGGGAAGGACGGGTTGAAAATAATGGCCCACCAGTCGAGGGGAATGAACTGGCCGACGTCATTGAAACCGTGCCCTTGCGGGGTCTGCATCCAGCTGTTGACGGCCAAAATCCAGAAAGCCGACATCACGGTTCCGATTGCCACAATCGTCGTGGCCATCATGTGCAACTTTTCGCCAACCCTCTCACGCCCAAACAGCATGATGCCAAGGAAGCCAGCCTCAAGGAAAAACGCTGTCAAAACCTCGTACCCCATGAGCGGCCCGATAACGGGCCCCGCCTTGTCGGAAAAGACCGACCAGTTGGTGCCAAATTGGTAGGACATCACGATACCTGAGACCACGCCCATGCCAAAAACCACCGCGAAGATCGTCTTCCAACGTTCGAATAAACTCAGATAAACCGCGTCACGCCGCCACAGCCACAGTCCGTTTAGAACGGCCAGCCAGCTTGCCAATCCGATGGTGAAAGCTGGAAAGATGATATGGGCCGAAATGGTGAATGCGAACTGTGCCCGTGCCAGATCAATTGCGGAAATGTCGCTCAGCATCTGAAACCCCGAATGGTTGTGGTCTTTTTCCCCGCCAGAACAATTGCCGGGGCCGTTACATGACTATCCGATGGACCTTGTTAGAAAAACCCAGCGTGATGCGGGCCGGTCGGTCGGCGTTAGATTGTGAAGAAACGTAGCCGATTCCAGTACTTAGGACAAGGCCTAGGGCGCTGGTCGCGCTAAGCTGCCAGATTTGGGCAGGCGGTGGTGTCAAAGGATACTGGCTTGGCGCAGTTGGGGCATCCACATACGTAACGAAACAGGCCGATTGATTGCATTTGCCGACCTCGACCTTGAATTCCTTCTAGGAGTGGTTTGCGCGAAGGATGGTCCATTTGGGCTTATGTACTCCCTTGGCCGCGTTGGCGTTACACCTCAAAGCGGCTTGCAAATTGTACTACTGAGTGAGTAATTTGCGCATGTTGCCATACCCCTATTGGACACACAAAATATGCGGGGTTTTCTATTCACTATCGATAAAGTGGCGTTCGATTCTGGCACCGATAACGTGTGGGTTGTGTAACGCGCTGTGGACATAACGGTATTGACCTAAATTAAAAAGTCACAGGGGCGTACAACGTCTTTCGTGCGGCGGAAGAGCAAGAAATTTAAGCCACTTGCTATGCTCTCGCGTGGGCACAATCGGTTTTGCCTCTGGGTTCAGCAGTTGATAGGCGTTGGGTGGTTTTCGTCTGCGCTATTTTGCGATCAAGGCGGTTGTTTTCAATGTAGGTTAACACACAGTTTGACAGGCGCGCCAAAGTGATGATCTCGGCGCAGTGGATAGAGGTCGGAGATATGCAAAAGCCGTTTTGCGCCAATAGTTTGAACCAGTTTCCGAATGTAACACTGGTGTGGTAGTTGCGAGCGATGTTTAAGGGGGCGGTTCATCTGGCAATCGTTCCATATTTGACTTATTTAGGACTAGATGTGCGAATATTATCGCAGAAGTAATTCCGGAGACCTCGAATGACCATCCCATCTCACGTGAAAGATATGCTGAAAAAAATTCGGGCTCGGTTTCAAATGGGTCCCTTGCAAGAGCGTATGTTGCCCAGTGATGCGGAGTTTACAACGTTGCGCCCCGTTCGCAAGGCCACAGCGGCCTCGGTTGCGCGATACTGGACGCGCTTGTTGGAGGTCGCATCAGAAGAGGATCGCGCGGCGCTTGCTGATCCGCTCACGATGGAGGCCCCCGAGCAATTTAGTGCGAATATCGAGAATTTTATCGGAACGGTTAAAGTGCCGGTTGGCATCATTGGTCCTCTGCGTATTAACGGATTGAACGCGCACGGTGACTATCACGTGCCGATGGCAACGACCGAAGCGGCGCTCGTTGCCTCCTATGCGCGCGGGGCCTATGCGGCAACAAAATCGGGGGGGATTAGCACGGCGCTTTTGTACGAAGGGGTCATCCGAACGCCTGCTTTTGTGTTTGATAGCCTGCTGAATGCGGGCATGTTCGTTGAGTGGGTTGTCACTGAAATCGAGGGGCTGAAAGCGGCGGCCGAGGGAACGACACAGTATGGCAAATTGGTGTCGCTTGAACCCGTTATTGATAACAACATCGTCTTCCTGATTTGCCGTTACACGACGGGTGATGCGGCGGGCCAAAATATGGTGACAATTGCGACCGACGCGCTGTGTGAGAAAATCGAAGCGGGGTGCCCCGTTGACATCAAGGCTTGGTACATCGAAGGCAATTTCTCGGGCGACAAAAAGGCGTCGTTTCTGGGCTTGGTGACGGGGCGTGGCCGAAAGGTGAGTGCTTCCGTGATACTAAAGGCTGAGGTGGTCGAAAAGACATTGGGCACGAACGTTGAGGCGATGCTTGCGTATGGGCAAGTTGCCAACCTTGGGTCGCACCTGTCGGGGCAATTGGGCGCACAGGCACATTTCGCCAATGGGTTGGCGGCACTGTATATTGCAACGGGTCAGGATGCCGCCTGCGTCGCAGAAAGCGCCATGGGCATCACACGGATGGAGGCCCGAGGCCGCGATCTTTTCTGCAGTGTGACCATGCCCAATATTTTGGTAGGCTCCGTCGGTGGCGGGACAACCTTGCCCAGCCAATCGGCGGGTTTAAACATTCTGGGCCTCAAGGGTTTGGGCAAAGGCGCCGCCTTGGCTGAAGTTGCGGCGGCGACATGCCTTTGCGGCGAAATCTCGATTGTTGCAGCGATTGCGGCGGGGCATTTCACCCGTGCGCATGAAAACTTGGCGCGGCATCGATGAGTTTTTCAGCCCTCTGGATCTATCAAAAAGAACGGTTTCCGCTTTCAAAGACAGGGCCGTTACTAGCCGTTTTTTCTGCTGCAAGTATTTGCGTTTCTGCCGAACTTTCTGGACGTCCCTTGCCCGGTGTCGGCGCGTTTGTTGCTGGTTTCCTTATCGCGATGATGCTGTTTTTTCAAATGCGAGTTTGCGACGAATACAAGGATCTGGAAGATGATCTGCGCTACCGTCCTAATCGCCCAATCCCACGCGGTTTGATTTCCCTAAAGACGATTGTCTGGATGGGCGTTGCCTCAATGCCGATCACCGCTCTAGCGGCTTGGCTGTGGCATCCTCCTGTTTTGTGGTTGCTGTCACTGGTCTGGTTTTGGTTGGCCGTGATGACCGTTGAATTTGGGATGCCTGCATGGCTCAAGGCGAGGCCGATCCTTTATTTGCTCAGTCACATGGCGATTATGCCGCTGATTGATCTGCTGCTGACCAGTTTGGAATGGATGCCGAATGGCAAGGCTGCGCTGGGGCTTGTTTTGTTTTTGGCATTGTCCTTCGTGAATGGATGCGTTTTGGAAATAGGGCGCAAATTGTGGGCGCCAGCACGCGAAATCGTGGGAGTCGATACCTATTCTGGTCTGTGGGGCCCTGCGAAAGCTGTACTTATTTGGACGGCCTGTGTCGGAGCCTCATTTGCTTTGCTGTTGGGCGTTGGGGCCTTAACAGGAGTGTTTTGGATCAGCTTTGTTTTGGGTGGTTCTGGGGCGGCGCTCTGCCTGATCAGTGCGGTTGCTTATGCCAAGTCTCCGACGGAGAAGGCAGAAAAACGGATGGATACACTGGCCGGTCTCTGGGTATTTTCTTGCTACGCGATTGCCGGTTTTGCACCGATTTTGATGAGGGTTTTTTAATGTCGTTTATTGTATCTCAGGCAGACGCGCGCGACGTGCAGGCGGTTGGCGGTAAGGCGGCTGCGTTATCGCGACTCGCGGGGTTCGGGTTTACGCCGCCCGCATTTTTCGTGATCCGCGCTGAGGCCTTTGAGGATGGAAAAAAGATTGCTGGACTAGTGGCGGCTATGGCCAAGCTGGGCGAGGGGCCGTTCGCCGTTCGCAGTTCTGGCAAACAGGAAGATGGTGCAGATCACAGCCACGCGGGGCAGTTTGAGACGGTTCTGAATGTCGCTAACGCCGACGTAGAGAAAGCGGCGCAACAGGTTTGGCAATCTGGATTTTCGCAAACGGTTGCAACCTATCGCGCGCTCAAATCAGGTGGCGAGGCTGAGGGGCCAGCCGTGATTGTGCAACGTATGATCGATGCGGTTTCTGCGGGCGTCGCGTTTTCGGCCAATCCAGTGACAGGGCGTCGGGATGAGGTGGTGATTTCTGCGATTGCGGGTTTGGGGGAGCGGCTGGTGTCGGGCGAAGAAGACGGCGAAGACTGGACCGTTGGCGCGACGATTATCGGCCCCGAAACACCCTCCGTTTTAACCGAAGCGCAAGCGAAAAACATTGCCGAATTGGCGCGACGGTCCGAGGCAGCTTTCGGTGTTCCACAGGATATCGAATGGGCGATTGATGCCGATGGTTTGCATATTTTGCAATCGCGGCCCATCACAACGGCACTTTTGCCGCTCGCGAACCCCGACACTGCGCTAACGATATTTGATAATTCCAACATCGTTGAAAGCTATCCCAGCATGGTCAGTCCGCTGACATATTCCTTTGCCGTGCATGTTTATGATCGCGTTTACCGCGCGTTCCTTGCATTGCTAGGCGTATCAGACGCCACGATTGCCGAGCAATCAGCGGTCTTTAGCAACATGTTGGCGCGCGTGGATGGTCGTGTTTATTACAACCTTGTCAATTGGTATCGGGCGCTGGCCCTCTTGCCGGGGTTCTCGCTGAATCGGGCCTATATGGAGACGATGATGGGGGTGGATACCCCGATGCCGTCGGAGGTGACGGATGCCATTGGTCCTCGTCCCGCTAGCGGAATGGCGCGCGTAACTGAGTATTTCAAGATGACCCGCGCGGGTTTAGGTTTGCTCTGGCAGGCGGTTTTGCTGCCCCGTACCCGCAGACGTTTTTATGGCAGGTTGAATTCTGCATTATACAGTGGCTTTGATTTGCAAACTGCTGGCCCGACCGCGCTGGCCGCTGAATACCGCAAGATCGAAAGCACCTTGCTCGATCGCTGGGACGCGCCGCTTGTGAACGACTTCCTGTGCATGATCGCCTTTGGGAGTTCGCGCAATTTAATGGAAAAGTGGCTCGGCCCCGAGGGGGTGCTTTTGCATAATGATGTGATGATCGGTCAAGGCAATATCATCTCCGCAGAGCCAGCCAAACGCATCGCGCGGATTGGGCAGATGGTTAAGGCCGCAGGTGTGGCGGATACGTTGGTGGCGCAAGGCCTTGCTGGCTTGAGGGCGCACCCAAAAATTCAGCAAGAGTTGGAGGCCTATCTGGAAAAGTTCGCCGACAGGTGCACCGAAGAATTGAAGTTGGAAAGCATTACTTTGCGCGAAGACCCCAGCAGCCTGTTGGCGGCGATTGCAGCGAGTGCCACGCGCGGTGCGGTCGCAGAGCACGCGGTGCGTGAACCGGATTGGGTAGCGTTGTTCAAGAATCCAGTAAAACGAGCATTTGCGAAATGGCTGATCACATGGACCAAAGCCCGTGTGCGCGACCGCGAAAACCTGCGATTTGAACGGACTCGTATCTTTGGCTATGCGCGCAGAGTGTTCGTTGCTCTGGGCCGTGAGTTGACGGCGCGGGACCTGTTGGAAGAACCGCGCGATGTGTTCTTTTTGACCACAGAGGAATTGCTTGGCGCCGTTGAGGGTTTTGGTCTGTCGCCAGACCTCAAATCACTGGTGGCGTTACGTAAATCGGAGGATGCGCATTCTGCAAAACGCGCAGACCCTCCTGAACGGATCGAATTGCGCGGCCCAGCAATTGCACCAACGTGGAACGATCCGGTGATGGAAAACGACGCGAGTTTGGTGCGCACGGCGACGGGCTGTTCGGCTGGACGGGTCACCGCAAGGGCGCGCGTTATCCGGGATCCCAGAACTGAGGTGCTTGCTTCTGGCGATGTTTTGGTTGCGCGCCATACAGATCCGGGATGGATTGCGGTGTTCGCAAATGCCTCGGCTATTGTGGTTGAGCGTGGTTCCCTCCTGTCGCATTCGGCGATTGTGGCCCGCGAACTTGGAATCCCTTGCGTGGTCGGCCTCAAGGGGGCAACTCAGTGGATAAATGATAGGGAGATGATCACCGTGGACGGAGCAACAGGACAGGTGGAGCGGCACAACGATGACCTCTGAAATCGAGGCGAAAGCCGCATTTGACCACATTCGTTACGCCCAGTTGTGGGAGGACGCGGATGTCTTGACCCAAGGGTTGGGCGATTGCGCGGGCAAGATGCTGGTGTCGATCTGCTCGGCGGGCGACAATGCCTTGGCGATGTTAACGTTGGACCCTGCGAAAATCGTTGTGGTCGATCTGTCTCCCGCACAGATTGCCTGCCTCAAGCTGAGGATTGGCGTATTTCAGAACCTAAGCCATGCGGAATTTGTAGAGCTTATGGGGGCACGTCCCTCAACACGGCGCAAGGTTCTTTTGAGCAAAGCTTTGAACGGTGTCGACGAGGAGACCCGCGCTTTCTGGACCGCCCTTCGGGACGATGTAGAGAAGGTCGGTGCAGGTGGCGTCGGCAAGTTTGAACGGTATTTTCGCATTTTTCGCACGCGCTTGCTGCCACTGGTTCATTCGGCGAAAACCCTCGATGATATCTTCGTGTCGCGCACTTCGGCGGATCGTCAGGCGTTCTATGACACCCGTTTTAATACTTGGCGTTGGCGGTTGTTGCTGAATGTGTTTTTCTCAAGGTTCGTGATGGGGCGCATGGGGCGTGATAAGGCGTTTTTTGATCACGTCGAAGGTAGTCCCGCCCAACATGTGGCGCGCCGTATTCACCATGCGGCCGTCGCCACAGACCCCGCACAAAACCCCTATTTGCATTGGATTATCAAGGGCACGCATGGCGAGGCCTTGCCAATGACATGGCGCGAGGAACATTTCGAAACGATCAAATCGCGGCTTGACCGGATTGAGATAAGGCCTGGATCGCTTGAGGCATTCGTGTCAACTGGCGAAAAGGCGGATGGGTTTAACCTCTCGGATATCTTTGAATATATGTCGCCCGAGATTTTCACGAAAGTCTATGAGAGTATCTTGAACGCCTCCGCTCCCAATGCACGGCTGGTTTATTGGAACATGATGGCCCCGCGCCGTGTTCCGGCGGCTTTTGCGGCGCGCGTGACGACCCTTCGCGAAGTGGAGGGCGAGGGGAAGGCCATCGATAAGGCGTTCTTCTATTCGGACTTCATCGTTGAGGAAGTCAAAGGGTGAGCCCCATCTTGCAAATCGCGCTGGCGCTTGGGTCTGTTGTCGGCCTGATGGGATTGATGGCGGGTGTTCGGCATTTGGCGGGCACGTGGCAAATTGGTTCTGAGGTGCAGCGCAAACTGGTCCACATTGGCACTGGAATTTACGCGCTCACCCTGCCTTGGCTTTTCCCAGATCGCTGGCCAATGTATCTGTTGGTTGGGCTGACGCTTGTTGTAATGCTCCTCCTTCGATTACCAAATTCGCGATTGGGCGCGACGTTGCATAGCGTTGAAAGACAGTCCTATGGTGATTTTCTTCTGGCGATTTCGGTTGGGGTTTGCCTGTTTTTGGCGGGGGATCAACTGTACCTTTATGTCCTGCCTATTGCCGTGCTAACCCTCGCGGATGCCGCAGCGGCCTTGGCTGGAAGCACCTACGGCACCAAGTTTTTCCGTGTTGAGGAAGGCGAGAAAAGTCTCGAAGGCAGCGCGGTGTTTTTCACGGTCACACTGCTGATTTCGGTTATTTGCCTCATGCTGATGACGTCCTTTGCCCCGCTCAATATCATCGTTCTCTCCTTGATGGTCGCGGGATTCGGCACCTTGGTTGAGGCCGCAAGTTGGCGCGGTTTTGACAATCTGTTTCTACCTGTCGGCTTGCTGATTTTCCTATCGGCCCATGGGACGAGCACGTTAGGGGAACTCGTGTTTCTCGCAGCGATTTTTGCGCTCAGTATCGTAGCCTTCAAAATTGTGGCCCCGAAATTTGGTCTGAACGCGCATGCGGTTCGCGTCTATGTGACGTCTATATTTTTATTGCTGGCGGTGACTGATCCCCAGAACACGATCTTTCCCATTCTCGTGCTCGTCGCGCATATCTGGAGCCGCAGCGTCGCCCCCTGTGACAGCAAGTATCCAGACCTCGATGTCGTTGCCGCATTGGTGCTGGTCAGCCTCGGATTTTTGACCCTAGGCAAGGCAATGGGGCCAACAGCGATATCGTTTTATGGAATCGCAGCGATGGGCATGTTGATGGGATTTTGCGCGATTGCAGCCTCGGCCTGTCGCCCCGTGGTTCGCTTTCCGATGGTGCTCGCCCTTGCATTGACGCTGTTCGCTATCCGCGAAGGCGTTGTGCGTTTGAACCCAGATAGTGCAAATTGGAACGGCCCGATGTGGCCCGTAGTGTTTGCCTGTGTCGCCCTCACGGCCCTTGGCCCAATGATCTTGCCGCACGTATTTGCAAAGCACCGTGTGGTGAAACTGACATTTTTGGCGCTGCTCATCCCGCTGCCATACTACGTGATATCCACCGGATTTTAGGAGCAAAGACATGACGCAACAGACCTTCAAAACCGAGGGCGCAAAGATCACAGCCTATTTGGACGGACCGCTTTGGGAGGGCGTCCCCGCCGCAACGGTTGGCGGGTTTAGCTGCACATCCGTTGACGCAGGGGCGGAGGTTCTTGCGCAAGCCTTGGCCTATATTCGCGCCAGCGGGCCGCGGCGGGTTTTGGGGCCAATGGAGCGCGATACGTGGCATAGTTATCGCGCTGTCACGCAATCAGATGACAGTCCCGCGTTTTTGCTAGAACCCGCAGCACAACCTCTGGTGCTTGAGGTGTTGCAGGCGACGGGTTTCACGGAAATCAGCAGCTATTTTTCGGCCCGCGTCCCGCTTTCACAAACCGCGCAAACGCCCCCCCCAACGACTGAAGATTTCACGATTGAAGCTTGGAACGGCAAAAATCCCGAAGGGTTGTTTGAACAGGTTTTTGCCCTATCTACCCAAGCCTTTGCGAAAAATGCGTTCTACAAACCCATAACCCACGAGGCGTTCATGGCGATGTATATGCCCATCGTACCATTGCTGAAACAAGAGCTGATCTTCTTTGCCCGTAGGCCGGATCAATCTTTGGCTGGCTTCCTATTTGGCACCCCGAATTACGCAGAAGGGCCAAACCCAACCAGCGCTATTCTTAAGACCTATGCCAGCCTATCGAAAGGCGCGGGCCAACATCTGGCTTATGCTTTTCATACTGCGGCGAAGAAGGCCGGATACACAAGCGCGATCCACGCCTTGATCCACGATGACAACTTGTCTGCATTGCGCAGCGCTACTGAAGGGGCGGATATCTTTCGACGCTATGGTTTGTTTGGGCTGAAGTTGGATGACTAACCTCCTTGATGATTTTGCCGCTGCGGTTGCCAAACATCCTGACAGGATTGCAATCATAGACGGCAAAGGGCGCGAAGTAACATTCGCTCAACTCAAGGAGCGCGCCGACGGTTTTGCGCGCGCATGGCATGCACGCGGGATTCGTCGGGGCGATAAAGTCCTGTTGGCGATGTCGGTTGACGCCGACCTCTACGCCGCACTTGCCGCTCTTTGGGCCCTTGGGGCGACCGCGGTTTTACCCGAACCTGCGATGGGTCTTGCGGGATTGCGCCATGCGGCACGCGCCACAAATATCAGCGCATTTTGCAGCTCTGGACTGTATGGGCTTTTGAAATGGGTCATACCCGCCTTATGGGCGCGGCGTCATCTAAGGCCACATGGTATCAAGGGGGCGGATTTCGACCTCCACACGCCCGATGACTCGGATATCGCGCTCATCTCATTTACGTCAGGAACCACGGGCGCGCCAAAAGCTATTCCCCGCAGCCACGCGTTTTTGTCAGCGCAACATCGGGCCATCGCCCCTTTGCTGCAAAGCGCTCAGGTGGAGCGTGATCTCGTTGCGTTTCCTGTTTTTGTGCTGATCAATATAGCAAGTGGGCGGACGTCCATTTTGCCCAATTGGAAAATGTCCCACCTTGATCAACTGACTCCAGAGCAACTTGCCGCTTGGATCACAAGCCAAAACATAACGCGAGCCCTGCTGCCGCCGTCGCTTTGCGAAAAACTGACCAAGGCGGGTATTCCGGATTCGCTACACACTGTCTTTACGGGGGGTGGGCCCGTCTTTCCCGATGCTCTGGATCGTCTGACTACGTCGAAACCCGATCTGAAAATTGTCTGCGTTTATGGTTCGACCGAAGCGGAGCCCATCGCTCATCTTGACGCCGCCGACATCTCCTCCGATGATCGTTCTGCGATGGCCAAGGGACGCGGACTTCTGGTGGGGCGTCCCGTAGAGGACATTCGCCTGCGCATAAGAGATTATGAGATTCAAGTCGCAGGCGCCCACGTCAACAGTGGCTACCTAGACCCCCGCCAAAATGTGGAAAACAAGGTTCAAGAAGGAGATACCATCTGGCATCGCACCGGAGACGCGGGGTATTTGGATGAACAGGGGCGTCTTTGGCTCTTGGGGCGGATGGGCTCGCAAGTTTTCCTAGCGGGCCGCGCGACTTTTCCATTCTCGGTTGAGGTCGCGGTGCGCCAATGGGACGGCGTGAACCAATGCGCGCTCATGTCCATGGAAAACGAAAGCTACCTCGTGATTGAGGGGGATCCGCGCCATGAAACGATTTGGCAAAAACGGGCCACAGAGTTCGATATTGATCGAGTTGTACGGGTCGCCAAGATGCCGATGGACAAACGACACGCCTCCAAGATTGATCGATACGCACTGCAGAAAATGATCGCCTCCTGACAATGTGCACGGCCGCCCTACATACCTATCCTACTTTAAATTGTGGCCGTTTCCTTGTGTCTAAGAGAAAAGATTTGCGCCGAGAAAATCCATCTTTCGCTCTCGTCGGATGTGAAGGCTGCCCACCGTCCACGCATCTGTTTTCAAAGGCCTCACTTAGCCGATCGCAGCGAGTTCCTTTGATGCAAAGTCGTAAGGTTGCTCGCCTAGCGTGGCGCCAGTTCGATGCGGACTAATGGGCCGTGTCATTGTCCTTGTCGTGCCTCGTTCGAATTTGTTGCACAGTACCTCCATCGTCTTTCCAACGGTCGATAGGAACCTCGCGCGTCGAGGACGATGTCTCTATTGCGAAATGGTTTTTGGGTTCAAATAAATGTGGGAAGAGCTCTTCAAAGTCAGCTTTACAAATCATCATTGGTTTGTCCCTTTCAGGTTGATTTTCTCTTTCATTTTCGTTCGGATGGGGTGCGTCCTTTAAGTACAAGGGCGCGCCCTTTTTGGTCTGCTTCTCATTACGCAGCTTGCCGCAAAGTGTTTTGATCTTCCACACGCGCGATTTGCTTTGGCGCAAATGGAACCATGCCGAGTTCACGTTCTTCAATGCCATCAACGACGCGCTCAATGTCGTAGCGGAAAATGCCGATATCTCTGAGCAGGCGGTCATCCATTGCCTGCAATACCGCGATCATTTTGCGCCGCTTCCAGCTTCGGATGGCCGAACGCAACCAACGCCGCAAGACCCCGCCCCGAACGGGTGCCCTGTGAGGGTGTACGACCGCTGCGTTCATACGATGTGTTAAGTGATTCCGGTTCAATATATAGGGATGCATGTCATCCTCCAAGTATAAGGTTGCTGAAGCCATGACGCCGAATTTTGCCGCACCCAAATTTCAGACAACGGTTATTCGCGATTTGAAATTGGACTGTGCAAAGACGGGCGTCTTCGAAATAAGATCAAAGTGATCTGTATGAACCCCGAGGCGGAAAGCGGCACAAATGGCGCGCCCCCCTCGGGGTTATCAGCGGTTCGGTTGTTTACCTGCAAAAAGCAGGAACCTCATATCAACGTTATACATCATTACTCTAATATGGGGGGCCTGACCGAGCGCTTCAAGACGGATGGGGGCGGAGATTATCTTTTTAAGCAGGCATGTTTGCTTCTGGGCCATTTGGGTCACAAGACGCTTAAGACGCCAATTTTTTCCGTCAGGATTGACTATTGAGGCGTCGATACATAGCTATAGAGGTATGTTGGAACACGCAGATCATTATCGATTTCTACTGCTGAACCGCCCGTAACCCTGGGCGGTCAGGGTGCGTTCGCGCCTTCCATACCTTCCGGGGTCTCCTCACATTCCTAAAACGTGAACGCGGCGAAATCTCGCCCGAGGAGGTGGTATGAAAAGTCTCGTCCAAGCCGAACAGTCCAGTAATCAATGCCACTCTATTTTGCGGGCCCTCCGGAATATTCCGTCTCCTTTGCCCGAGGCGGATTATCAGAAACGACAAGCGCACCTTGAAGATTGCGCACGTGCCATGCGCTTGAGTTCGCAACTGCCTATGTCCTGGCGAATAAGTTGATGAACACGCGGCCTTTAGCCGATGTCTATTTCTCTGATTTGGTGATCGTCGTCACACATTCGGCCTAGGCCATCACATAATTTACAAAAGGAGTATCCCTTATGTCACTCACCGTCCAACCCCTAAAAAGAGCGACCAAAGCTAACCCAAGAGTCATCATTAATGCAGAAGAGCTTGCGCATTTGGAAGGCCTCGCTGACGGCATAATGAAGCGTAATCCGGCATTGGCTGACCGCATGCTCGAAGAGCTTTCCCGCGCGCGCATTGTGGCTCCCGCAAAGGTGCCTAAAAATGTCGTGACCATGGGCAGTACCGTGAGGTATCGCGACGAAATGACGGGCCAAGAAAAAACGGTGACGCTGGTATATCCGGAAAACGCCGATATCGCACAGCTTCGGGTCTCGGTGATGACGCCAATCGGTGTCGCCCTATTGGGACTGGCAGAAGGCGCAAGCTTTTATTGGGATACCCGAGATAATCAGCGCCGTATGTTGACGATTATCACGGTCGAGCAACCTGCGGCGATAAATTAAACATTGCGTATTGAGGGTAAGGCGCCTTGAGTGGTTCGTACCAATTACCTGACCATTACATGAGTATAATATGCCGATGCGCATCCCTAACGAGAAGGCTGCGCATCTACACACAAGGTAACAGCAGATACGGCGCTGGAAACAGCCGACGCTGCCAACGAAAGGGTTTGCTATGAAGGTTGTTGTTATGGGCGCGGGCGTCATCGGCGTTACCACTGCGTATTATCTGGCCAAACAAGGTGCCGAGGTCGTGGTGATTGATCGTCAGACAGGTCCGGGGCTGGAGACCAGCTATGCCAACGCGGGCCAGCTAAGCTATGGTATGACTTCGCCTTGGGCCGCTCCTGGCATTCCGATGAAAGCCGTCAAATGGATGTTTATGAAGCGCCGCCCGCTGTTCATCTGGCCATTGATCAGCCCGACCATGTGGAAATGGTGCGTGCAGATGGTCGGCAATTGCAACGAGGAAAGCTATCGCATAAACAAGGGGCGCATGGTGCGTGTCTCTAGCTATTCGCGCGATGTTATGCCCGATTTGATCGCGGAAACTGGAGTCGAATACGATGGTCGCGCGCAGGGCACTTTGCAATTGTTCCGCACAGCCAAACAGATGAAGGGATCCAAGGCCGATCAGGATATTCTGGCGGAATACGGATCGCCCTATGAGGTGCTTGGCCGCGACGCCTGTATCGAGGTAGAGCCTGCTCTGGCCGAGGTGCGCAACAAATTCGTCGGTGGACTGCGCCTGACGGCTGACCGCACTGGCGATTGTCGCATGTTCACGATTGCGCTGACCGAAAAATGCATCGAAATGGGGGTGGAGTTTCAATATGGTCAGGCGATTAAATCCATCGCTGTTGAAGACGGCAAAATTGCTGGCGTGGATACGGAAATCGCGGGGCGCATCACGGGCGACGCTTATGTCTGTGCCATGGGCAGCTATGCTGTGAATGTACTAAATCCGATTGGAATCAAGCTGCCCGTCTATCCGGTCAAGGGGTATTCCGTCACGCTCCCTGTCACCGATGATGCCTTTGCTCCCCAATCCACGATCATGGATGAAACCCACAAGGTCGCGATCACCCGTTTGGGCGACCGCATTCGCGTGGCAGGGCAGGCCGAGATTGCGGGGTATTCCAACCGCCTTGGGCCACACGCCACCGATACGGTGAAACACGTCATCGGTGATTTGTTCCCCAAAGGTGGCGATATTTCGCGTGCCGAAGGATGGACAGGTCTGCGCCCTATGACACCAGATGGCACACCGGTTCTTGGGCCAACCCAATACGATAATTTGTTCCTGAATACTGGCCATGGCACTTTGGGGTGGACGATGGCCTGTGGCTCAAGTCGTGCCGTAGCTGATGTGGTCCTAGGGAAAACGCCCGAGATTTCCATGGAGGGGCTGACTGCGGCGCGTTACGCGCGTTAGGGGGCGCGGGTGCCGCTTAATGTGGATCATCCAATGAGCCGTGAATTGCGAATTGCTCAAGCCCCGCCGCCTGTGCTTCGATCACGCGGTAGCTTTCCCGCACGCCTGCTTCGGTTAGGTCGCGCGCGACGGTGAGCAATGTGTTGGGGTCATGCTCATCGCACAAATCCGTCATCTGTGACAACTCTTCCAGCGCGACATTGCGGGCGGCCTCAAGGGAGGGCGCGCCGTAGATGTCGACGAAATGCTGCGCCAATAAATCGGCCAGCGCGTCGCGTTCGGCGGGTTCTATTTGGGTCACGGCCACGAAACTGACGCGGCCAAAGGTTTCGCACCCCATCCAGCCGTTGGCAAAGGCCTGCCGTGCTTTTCCCGTCAGGTCCGCCTCGGACCAGTTGGAGAATTCAAAGCCGCCTGAAATGCACCATTCGCCGGTACGTGCAGGGTTGTGAAAAACGCGTGTGTCGCTTTCGTCAAAATGGATGGCGCGGGCAAGTTTCATGCGGGCTCCGTAAGCAGATCGGTGAGGGGAAATAGGCGGGTTTCGCCTTCGGTTTTTAACAGGAGGCCAAGGTTTTCATCAATGCCGATGAAAGTTCCGCGATGCTCCGAAATGGTCATGTCGGTATCGAGTCCCTGCGCCAAGCCAAGCCAGTTGCGATGCAGGCGCGCAGGCCCGTCATCGGCCCAAGTGTTTATTTCGACAAGCGTGTGCCGCACCCATGCTTCCAGCAATGTCACAGCATCGACCTCGCCACAGCCCTCCGCGTACAGAGCGGTGGCATCGGGCGTTAGGCCCGTGTCATCAGAAGGCGGCCAAAGATCTAGGGAGATACCGATGACCAACCAGTCGGGGAGCGCGTTAGGATCACGGCTTGATGCCGCGATGCTTAACTTACCGCAAAGGCCGCCGTTCAAATAAATTTCGCCGCCCCATCCCAAATGCACGCCCACTTCTGGCGGGGCCAACGCCCCAAGTGCATTTTGAAATCCAACGCCACATAACGGCAGCATGCAAGCCGCGTCGCGCAGCGGCACTTCGGGGGCAAAAACGATTGCGGCCCGCAGCCGATCATAGGCTAGATCATAGGTGACCAATCCCGCGTCGCACACGTTTGACGCCTCGTCACAAGCCAGCACAAAAGGGCTGGTGCCTTTGGCGTCTAAGCCGGAAAACAGCGGAGGGAACACGGGCGGTGTCATGCGTGGCCAAGTTCTATCAACTGCTGTGCCACGGCGCGAAACCCTGCAGCTTGGGGACTGTCGGGTTTGGAGACGACAATCGGCGCGCCTCCATCTGCGGCCAGTCGGATATCAAGGTGCAGCGGAATTTCGGCCAGCAACGGTACGCCCAGTTTGGCGGCCTCCGCCTTAACGCCGCCATGACCAAAGACATGTTCCTCGTGACCACATTGTGTACAGATATGCGTGGACATGTTCTCGATCATCCCGATGATCGGCGTGCCGAGTTGGTTGAACATATCAATGCCCTTGCGCGCATCCAAAAGCGCCACATCCTGCGGGGTGGACACAATGATCGCCCCGTTAAGTTGTGCTTTTTGGGCCAATGTCATTTGCACATCGCCCGTGCCAGGAGGCAGATCAACGATCAACACATCAAGCGCGCCCCATTGCACCTGCGTCAGCATTTGCTGCAACGCCCCCATCAGCATCGGGCCGCGCCAAACAACGGCCTGGTCTTCATTTGTCATCAGTCCGAGGGACATCATCGTCACGCCGAAATTGCGCATCGGTAGGATCGTTTTGCCATCTGGCGACGAGGGCCGCCCCGACACGCCGAGCATGCGCGGTTGCGATGGGCCATAGACATCGGCATCGAGCAAGCCAACACGCCGCCCTTCCGCCGCCAGCGCACAGGCGAGGTTAGATGCAACTGTGGATTTCCCCACGCCGCCCTTGCCTGAAGCCACGGCAACAATCCGATCTACTCCGGGTATTTTCTGCGGCCCTGCGGGTTCTGCGGGGCGGCTCAATTTAAGGTCGGGAGGCGCGGCAGGTGCGCTGTGGGCCGTCATTACGACAGACAGTTTTTCAACACCGGGCAGGGCTTTAATCTTGGCCTCAGCCTCCTCCTTGACCTTACCATACGTTGCCGCATGGTTGCCGCTGACTTCCAGCACGAACCGAACGGCACCGCCTTCGACGGTTAGCGCCTTGATCAATCCAGCATCAACAAGCGACGCGCCACTGACCGGATCGGTCAATGATTTCAGCGCGGCCAGCACATCCTCGCGAGCGAGTGTCATATCCGGATCAACCCTTGATCGTGCCGGTTACGACGTGTTCTAAATCCACGCCATCAATGGTCAGGACTACGCGCGCCTCGAATTGCTTGCCCTCGGTTCCGCCCGCTTTGCGAAACGCTTCTTCGATGGCCTGTTGCGAGGTCACACCGACCTGCTTGAGAAATTTACGCATGGACATGTTGAGATCTTCGCTCATTTTCGTCTCCTATTCGGATTTAGTGATCTTTGCGTTTTGACAGGTAGTCGTCCGTCGTGCGTACACGTGGGCGTTCTTTGCCCGCAAAGGGATTGTCTTGAGAATGGAATTGGGCTTGAACGCGGCAATTGTCGCACATTTGGATCATTCGCGCGGTCGCGGGATTGGCGAACATTGCGTGGTTTCCAGCAAGTTTTTCCATTATCTTTTCGACGGTGGATTTGACACCAAAAAGGTTGCCGCATTCAACACAGGCGAAAGGCTCTTCCTCGTTCAGCACCACTTGCGCTAGGGCCGTGTCGGTGAGGTTGATTTGCGGTTGCAGGGTGATGGCCTTTTCGGGGCAAACATTGGTGCACAGCCCGCATTGCAAGCAGGCATCCTCCTGAAAACGCAGTTGCGGCATATCGGGGTTGTCGACCAATGCGCCAGAGGGGCACAGTGAAACACAGGCCAAGCAGAGGGTGCAGGCATCCGTGTCGACGATCACCGCGCCGTAAGGTGCGTGCTCGGGCAGGGGGGCGACTTGGACGTCAACCATGAGGGCTTTGGCTGCGAGGCGGGTAATTTGGCGTCGCGACCCTTGGGCAAGGATGGGGTTTTCCACACGTATAGGTGTCGCCGCGCGATCATGAAGTTGCTCGGACAATTCGTCGGGATCGGCAATATCAAGCAGTCGCAGCGAGTCTCCCGCGCCCATGGCCATGGCCAGTTCAGATTGGGCCGCTAGCACGGCGCGGTCGCTTTTTGGAGCAAGCAAAATGTCGACACCCGCAAAGCCGCTGGCCAGAGCGGCAAGCATCTCGGCGTGGCCGAACATGGCAAGGGCGTCGATCTCCATGGGAATGACCTGTGCGGGCAGGCCGTTGCCAAACCGCGCGGCCAATCGGATCATTTCGGCCCCGTGGGCGTCATGTATCAGCAGCACGCCGCCTGTGCCGCCCGCCTTGCGATAGGCCGAAGCCAACGTGCCGACGCGGCGGAAGACGAAATCAACTGGCGGCGTATCATAGCTGATCGCGCCCGAAGGGCAGACCGCAGAACACGCGCCACACCCTGCGCAAATCATTGGGTCGATGCTTACATGCTCTCCCGCCGAGAGGATCGCACCCGTGGGACATACATTTAGACAGTTCGAGCAGGCAGGCTTTTGCGCGCGCGAATGGGCGCAGAGCGAAGTCTCTAGCCGGATATGCAGCGGTTTTTCAAAGGTGCCGATCATATGGCTGGTGGCGAGGATGGCATCGGCCACAGCAGGAAGGCTTGCGGGGTCGGCGCGGACATATCCGTCGCGCTTTTCATGGGCCGAAAACAGCGGGGTGTCGCCCGTTAGGTCGAGAATTAGATCACATTCAGATTGCGCGCCATCGCGCGGTTCTGTCAGTAAAGGGGCGCCACGGCCACCTGGCAAAACCTGTTGGAACCCGTCAATCGAAACGCGGAATTGCCCGAGTGTTCCCTTCGCATGGCGCAATTTCCCAACGTGGGCGTCATAGGTGTCCGTCACGGGCATATCTGAAGCTTCGGCTACTAATACGGTGACTGTCAAAATATCCGCGAGCTTCTCTGCGGCAGCAAACGCAACCTCTGGTGCTCCGATAATCAGGCAGATCCCTTCGGATACAACATCCACCGTTTTAGGGGATGGTTGCGGTAAAAGGGCGTCCGCCACCAATGCCGCCATCTTGGCAGAGGTGTCGCCAAGGTCGGACGTCCAGCCCGCGCGGTCGCGGATATCAACGAACGCGGGAACGGGCGCGTCAAGATCTTCAGCAAGCGCGGCGAAACGGGGGGCTTCTTGCTGGCAGGCAATCACCACGTCTCCGGTTTTGATGGCTTTGGCCGCGAGGTCGAGCTGGGATTGGCAGAGCGATGTATGCATCCGCGAACATTCCAGCCCTGTTGCCGTACTTAAGGCAGATGCATCAATAGTTTGTGTGCCAAGGCAATCACAGATCAGCAGTGTTTTTTTCATTTTGCCCCCCTTAAGCTTGCAACGGTAGATTGGAACGGCAGTGGATGAAAGAGGCTCCGTCACAATTCTGATCCGAATTCTACTTTGGACCCCATAATTGACAGAGAAATCGGACCGAGAAGCGAAACGATGAAGATGCCATCTTTAAATTATTTCAATAATTCAGTATACTGTGGTTAAACAATGATGTTGTCCAGCCAGCGGAGGAGCCAGCTTGTCGTTCGTCTTTCCTAATTCTCAATCTATCCCACTTGGGGTTGTGATCCGCAAATCACCCGGCGTGACCCGCTGGGCGAAGTGGGCATGGCGTGCGGTTGGTGTTTTGCCCGGTGCTGGGCCTGCGGAATGGACGGTTTTGCGCCAAGAGGGGGACGTTACAGAGTTTCATGCGGGGACGGTACCGCTCAATTTATATGTTTCCGATACCGAAGCCTATGTGCACGAATTACAGACCCGCGCGCCGTCTATCTATGTTGTCCTGAGTCCAGATACCACTTTGCCGGATTTACCGTGGAAGGTGATGTTAGCGACCGCTTCGCCTTATGAAGCGCAGGATTATTGCGACTCAGCTGAGGTCCAAGTCGAAAAAATTGTGATGCCAGAGGGTATGTTGGCTTGGGTCGCGGATTTCGTAAATAGCCACCACGAGGAAGAAGCTTTTGTCAAACGCAAGCGTCGAGACTGGCGCGAAGACGAAAAGGAGGATGGTATCGGTGATCCGCGGATTTCGCAGGACAGCGATGTGTATCGCGCGCCTCGGGGTCGCAAGGCAGGGATGAAATGACACGCACACCAACCTTCTGGGGCCAGCGCCGCGCTGCGGTCAAAGCCGAAGAAATCGCCATCGCCGATGCCGAAAAAGCCGCGCAGGAAGCCGCGTATCAGCAAACCCTTGCGGAGAAAAGTGACGAGGAAATTCTGCAAGAGCTGGACCTGCCTGACCCAGAAACGCTGAAGTTGGGCGATGATTTTGCCGCGTTTATGGCGCAGGCCGTACCTGAGCATCTGCGCAAACGTGCCCTGCGCAAGTTGTGGCGGAGCAATCCGGTTTTGGCCTGTGTGGACGGGCTTAATGATTACGATGATGATTATCTGACGGGCAGTTTTGGCAATGCGCCGATCACCACGAGTTATCAAGTGGGCAAAGGCTTACTTTCGCATGTTCTCGAGATGGCGAAGCCGGACGAAGTTGAAGCCTCTGAGCAGACCACCCTCGACAAAGTGGAAATTTTGGCCGAAGATATACAGCAAGAGGATTTGGTGGCTGACGCTGGGACGGATGTTTTGGCGGAAGATGTTGAAGAACCAGAGTTTTCACCACCACGCAGAATGGTTTTTAGTTTCGACGGGAGCGACGCATGACAGCGGTTCAAGCACAAGTCAAAATTGCCGAAGAAGATCGTCTGCGCGCGGACCTTTACAACTATCTCGGCGTTTTGCTTGCTGGGCCACCGGATGAGCTATTGTTGGCGCAAACTGCCGGTTTGACGGGGGATTCCTCACCATTAGGGCAGGCGATCAGTGGCCTTGCACGGGTCGCAAAAGTCACCAAACCCAAATCCGCACTGAGCGAGTATAACGCCCTTTTTATCGGTTTGGGACGGGGCGAACTCTTGCCCTATGCCAGCTACTATATGACCGGATTTCTGAACGAAAAGCCGCTCGCCAATCTGCGCGCTGACATGGCCGCACAGGGAATCACGCGCTCACAGGATACGTTTGAGCCGGAAGACAGCATCGCGTCGTTGATGGAAATGATGGGCGGTATGATCGTTGGGCGCTTTGGCGATGTGGCTCCTTTGGAGCAGCAGAAGGATTTCTTTAACAAACACATTGGTCCATGGGCCACACATTTTTATACGGATCTACAGGGGGCAAAGACATCGGTTCTTTACGCTTCTGTCGGGGCCGTTGGCGCAGAATTCCTGAAAATTGAGCGGGAAGCGTTTAGGATGATGATAGGCTGAACGCCTGTCCCCTCATACGCAACATCGAAGACAACGGGAGAAGGAAACATTTTATGGCTGATACAAAAGCAGAGACAACCCGCCGGAATTTTCTGAAGGTAGCAAGTGCCGCCGTTCCAGGAGTGGTGGCGGTTGCCGCGGGTACCCAAGCAGAGGCTGCAGCTCCTGCGCCGGTCGACCTGTCATCGGACGTGATGCAAGACACAGAACATACGCGTGCTTATCTTGAAAGCACCCGTTTCTAAGACACCTCGCCCCGACTTACTGTGTCAGGGCACCGAAATTTTATGGCTACCAAGGCTGAGGCAACGCAGTAGTAGGGAGAACGACCATGCTCAGAAGAAAGACCAATGGCATTGCACGCGGGTCGGCACGACCCGCAGTGGCACAGGCCAAATCCACCTCCGTTGACCGCCGCTCGTTTTTGCGGGGCTCGGGACTTGTGATCGGCGGACTTGCCGCTGTTGCCGCAACTGGCGGAACTGTTTCAAAAGCCACCGCGCAAACGGCCTTGGACCGCACGGTCGAAATCAAGAAGTCCATTTGCACCCATTGCTCGGTTGGATGCACGGTTATTGCCGAGGTTGATAATGGCGTCTGGACGGGGCAGGAACCCGGCTTTGACAGCCCGTTCAACTTGGGGGCGCATTGCGCCAAGGGCGCCGCGGTGCGCGAACATGCCCATGGTGAGCGCCGTTTGAAATACCCGATGAAAAAAGAAAACGGCGAATGGGTAAAAATAAGTTGGGAAACGGCGATCAACGAGATCGGCGATGGCATGATGAAAATCCGCGAAGAAAGCGGACCGGATTCGGTTTATTGGCTAGGCTCTGCGAAGCACAGCAACGAGCAGGCCTATTTGTTCCGCAAATTTGCCGCTTATTGGGGCACTAATAACGTCGACCATCAGGCGCGGATTTGCCACTCGACCACTGTGGCGGGTGTGGCGAATACATGGGGCTATGGCGCCATGACCAACAGCTACAACGACATTCACAATTCCAAAGCGATTTTCCTCATTGGTGCAAACCCCGCCGAGGCCCATCCGGTTTCCTTGCTGCATTTGCTAAAAGCCAAAGAAGAAAACAACGCGCCACTGATCGTTTGCGATCCGCGCTTTACCCGCACGGCGGCACATGCCGACGAATACGTGCGCTTCCGTCCCGGATCGGACGTGGCATTGGTGTGGGGCATTCTGTGGCATATCTTTGAGAACAAATGGGAAGATACCGAGTTTATCCGCACCCGTGTTTGGGGCATGGACCAGATCCGCGATGAAGTGAAGCAATGGAACCCAGAAGAAGTAGAACGTGTCACAGGCGCGCCTGGGGAACAGTTAGAGCGCGTGGCGCGTACACTGGCGAACAACCGTCCCGGCACTGTGATCTGGTGCATGGGTGGCACCCAGCACAGCAACGGGAATAACAACACCCGCGCTTATTGCATCCTGCAACTGGCACTTGGAAATATGGGTGTCGCAGGCGGGGGAACTAATATTTTCCGTGGCCATGACAACGTGCAAGGCGCCACCGACCTTGGCGTTCTAGCCGATACTTTGCCGGGATATTACGGCCTGTCTGACGGCTCTTGGGCGCATTGGGCACGTGTATGGGACGAAGACCTTGACTGGCTCAAGGGGCAGTTTTCCGATGCGAGCTTTGGCGATACCAAAATGATGAACTTGACCGGGATTCCGGTCAGCCGTTGGATTGACGGGGTGCTAGAGGATAAGGCCAACCTTGATCAGCCCGATAATACCCGCGCCATGGTTCTTTGGGGCCATGCACCAAACTCGCAGACCCGCATGAAAGAGATGAAAACCGCGATGGAGCGCCTCGAGATGCTCGTTGTGATCGATCCTTATCCGACGGTTTCTGCTGTGATGCAGGATCGCACAGATGGGGTTTACCTTCTCCCCGCCGCAACACAGTTCGAAACTCGCGGTTCTGTCACGGCGTCGAACCGGTCACTGCAATGGCGCGAGCAGGTTATGGACCCATTGTTTGAGTCGCTGCCCGACCACACAATCCTCGCCAAGTTTGCCGAGAAATTCGGTTTCCATGAACGGATGTTCCGCAACATCGCGATTGACGAGGGCGGTGAACCGAATGTCGAAGACCTGACCCGCGAGTTTAATCGTGGCATGTGGACCGTCGGTTATACGGGGCAAAGTCCCGAGCGGTTGAAAATGCACATGGAAAATCAGCACACCTTTGACCGCACGACGTTGCGCGCCATTGGCGGACCTGCGGATGGCGATTTTTACGGGTTGCCATGGCCTTGCTGGGGCACACCGGAAATGAATCATCCCGGAACGGCCATTCTGTATGACATGTCGATCCCTGTGGCGGAGGGTGGCCTGACCTTCCGCGCCCGCTTTGGTGTGGAGCGTGAAGGTGATAACCTGCTGGCCGAGGGCGTTTATTCCAAAGGGTCAGAGATTAAGGACGGCTATCCCGAATTTACGGTGCAGATGCTGCGTGATCTGGGATGGGAAAATGACCTTACCGATGTCGAAAAAGCCAGTATCAACGGCGTTGCCGGATATCCCGATGGGGCGCCCTTAACGGCGGAGCCTGCGGATGATGGTGGCTCTAACAATGCTGAAGAAGTGGGCGAGACATCGCAGCAAAGCGATATTCCGTCAGACTTCCTAGCCAAAACAGGCGGCGTGAATTGGAAGACCGACCTGTCGGGAGGCATTCAACGGGTTGCGATTGCCCATGGTTGTGCGCCCTTCGGGAACGCCAAGGCCCGCGCTGTGGTCTGGACTTTCCCTGATCCAGTCCCCCTTCACCGCGAACCCCTTTATACCAACCGCCGTGATCTCGTGGTCGATTATCCGACCTACGAGGACAAGAAGTTCTGGCGGGTACCAACGATGTACCGCTCGATTCAGGAAAATGATTTCTCGCAAGAATATCCGATTATCCTGACCTCCGGTCGCTTGGTTGAATACGAAGGTGGGGGCGACGAAACCCGCTCCAATCCATGGCTTGCCGAATTGCAGCAGGACATGTTCGTCGAGATCAACATACGCGACGCCAATGATCTTGGTGTGCGTGACGGCGCACAGGTCTGGGTCGAAGGCCCAGAGGGTGGCAAGGTTAAAGTTATGGCTATGGTCACAGAACGCGTGGGGACGGGCGTGGCGTTCATGCCCTTCCACTTTGGCGGCCATTTTGAGGGGAGGGACTTGCGGGATAAATACCCCGAAGGCGCAGACCCCTATGTATTGGGCGAGTCGGCCAACACGGCGCAAACCTATGGCTATGACAGCGTAACCCAGATGCAAGAGACCAAAGCGACTCTTTGCAAAATCTGGTCGGCATAAAGGGAGACAGATCATGGCTAGAGCAAAATTTCTCTGCGACGCCGAACGGTGCATCGAATGTAACGCCTGCGTTACGGCTTGTAAAAACGAGCACGAGGTTCCGTGGGGCATTAACCGCCGCAAGGTGGTAACGATCAATGACGGTAAACCGGGAGAGCGATCAATCTCGGTTGCGTGTATGCATTGCTCGGACGCGCCTTGCATGGCGGTGTGCCCTGTGGATTGTTTTTACCAAACCGAAGACGGCATCGTTCTGCACTCCAAAGACCTGTGCATCGGGTGTGGCTATTGCTTCTATGCGTGCCCCTTTGGTGCGCCGCAATATCCACAGGCGGGCAATTTCGGGTCGCGTGGCAAAATGGACAAATGCACTTTCTGTGCCGGTGGACCGGAAGAAAACCACTCGTCCGCCGAGTTCTCCAAGTATGGACGCAATCGGATCGCAGAAGGCAAACTGCCACTCTGCGCCGAGATGTGTTCCACCAAAGCCCTGCTCGCAGGGGACGGTGATACCGTTGCTACCATTTACCGCGAACGTATCGTTTCGCGCGGATTTGGCGCTGGGGCTTGGGGCTGGGGTACGGCTTACGGTCTAAAGGGCGGTTGATTTTCGCCCTCCCTTTGCGATGCAAAATGGGCGGTCTGTGACGGACCGCCTTTCTTTTACGACACTGTAAAGGTCCACTCTGATGTTTCGTCTTTTCGCTGTTTTTTTCTTGCTGTGCAGTCTGCTTTCTCCGGCTGTAGCGCAACAAGCTGCTGATACGCCGCGCGCGGAAACGGGCGGCGCACAGACGCTTAACGATATTCTCCTCCGGCAAAATGCGCAAAAAGTGGACGACGAATTCCGCCGCTCGGCTGTTGGCGATCCGGACGCTGCCGCGCAAATCACCGCGCCGCTTGGCACGCTTGGTGGCCAATCTGATCCGGAACTGTGGCGGGCGCTGCGGTAT
Organism: Falsihalocynthiibacter sp. CO-5D18; assembly: GCF_041205445.1. Lineage (NCBI taxonomy): Bacteria > Pseudomonadati > Pseudomonadota > Alphaproteobacteria > Rhodobacterales > Roseobacteraceae > Falsihalocynthiibacter > Falsihalocynthiibacter sp. CO-5D18. Next base: position 68,090 of record NZ_JBGFCF010000001.1, read on the forward strand.
AACACGGCCGATGTGCAGACCCAATCACGCGGGCCCGCAGCAACAACGTTGATCCAAGATGGCGGCATGTGGTGGTTGGAGTTTCGCCAAGGCCCACTTTTGACCTATGGCGCTGGGCTGCTTGGGGGCACTTTGGTGCTTCTGGCGTTATTCTACCTCATCCGCGGGCGTATTCGTATCGAAGGTGAAAAAACGGGCCGCACGATCACGCGTTTCGGTGGCGTTGAGCGGTTCGGCCATTGGCTTTTGGCGAGTTCGTTTCTTATTCTTGGCGCGACGGGCTTGATATCGCTGTTCGGGCGCAAAGTGTTGATACCGACCTTCGGCCACGAAGCCTTCTCGACCGTCGCCATCGGCACTAAGTGGGTGCATAACAATATTTCTTGGGCGTTCATCGTGGCGCTTATTATTATCTTTGTTTTCTGGGTTGGGCACAATTTGCCCGATCGAACCGATCTGTTCTGGCTGAAGAAAGGCGGCGGTATCTTTGGCGGAGGTCACCCGCCAGCCAAGAAGTTTAACGCAGGTCAAAAGCTAATATTCTGGTCTGTGATCGTCTTGGGGTCGTCGATTTCGGTGTCGGGACTCTCTTTGCTGTTCCCGTTTGAATTCCATATGTTCGGGGCAACGTTTGCAAAGCTGAACGCTTGGGGCGTGACGGGATGGTTTGGATTTGACCCGCTGCCATATCCGTTGGCGCCGCAGGAAGAGATGCAATATGCCCAGTTGTGGCATGCAATTGTGAGCCTCGTTTTAACCGCCATAATCTTTGCGCACATCTATATCGGGTCTGTTGGTATGGAAGGTGCTTTTGACGCTATGGGCAGTGGTGAAGTCGAGGAACAATGGGCGCGGGAACACCATAGTCTTTGGGTTGAAGACGTTCGAAAAGCCGAAATGCAGCAAAGCAAGGACGCGTAAGATGAAGGCATTTTTGTTAGCATTGTTTATGTTGGTGGTGATCACAATTGGTGCGAACCGGGTACTGGTTATGAGCGGTTTTTCATCAGAGGCAACCTCGGTGTCATCCGGAAATGTTAGGCTAGGTGAGGGCGCTGCCGGAGGAAACTAGCCGATTTCGTTGCAGTTGATTGCTACAAAATACGCCATTTTCCACACCTCCGCTTTGCCAAACCAAGGCATTGCTGTGGTCACGCCGTTTGTCTCAAGTGACGCTGCAATCGTTGCGAAGGCCGTGGACGAAATCGCCAAGGAATTCTCGCAGGTTGAAAAAGAGCTCGCAGCTGAAAATCAAGTCTATTTGCCGACAGGCGTTGCTCACGCTCATATCAAATTTTCTCGATAGCTAGTTTTATCCGTTGCCGATCTTGGAGGCAAAAAGGTTGCGACTTCTGGGTGCAATCTTCGTTGCCTCGAAGGAATTGAAGGCGCCGCGGGCGTTCAAGGCGGATTGCCCACCTTTTTTTATCACATGGTGCAAACGGGCGCGACTGAAGCGGCAATGTTGTGGCCAGAAGCGGCGCTGGCTCACAACATGGTTGAGGTTGCACCCAATATGCTCAAGGCTGTCCTTGGGGCAGTAAACTCGAAAATATTGACATTCAATGCGGCGTTTTTTTTGCTCATCTCCATGGCCGGATGCTGGGCTTCCAAATCAACTCGAAGAAGCTCTGCCCACGAAGGAAATGTCGTTCTTTCAGATCCTGGTCATCTCTGTGCCTCTTAAGCCGGTCCTGATCTTATTGATCTAGTCCCCCATCCTCTCCCCTTTAAGTCTACACTAATTAGGAATTCCGATGAGGGACGTTTCGAGCTATACCATAACCCAAGCCTTTGTGGATTATTGCACCAAGGATACCGGTACGCATTTACCAAGGAAACGGAACAGACCCAAAAGAGTGGATACGCGGTCCCAATTTCTGATGGATGCTGGGAAAATTTCGGACAATGAGTACAGCGAGTTTGATTTATTTCTGATGCCACAGGTCTGTCTTCGCTGCTGGATATGATTGGTTCGCAACATGAAAGTACCTCGGAGCGTGCTTGGCTCCTTCGACATTTTGGGGCTCCCGAAGTCCCTGTTGGCGGCGACCCTAAAAAGGACAACGGCGGCGCAAACAGTGTTGTTGAGGGTAGAATAACAACGCCCGACGCAATCCCGAGCGAAGGGGCCGTGCTTGACCTGGGGCAGGCCGCCGATAACGGGCTATATTCTGGTCAAGATGAGAGCCAGCCCGAGTATAACTTTGGGGTTCCAGGAAAGTAGGGGCCGAAAGTCGCTAGGCGCTGACATTTACCCTGTTCGCTTTGCGGTGTTTGTGTGTGCGAAAACTTGGTGACGGTTTGTAATGCACCATAATGGCAAAAGGCTTGGCTGGCCGCGTGCCAATGAAATGCGCCATCGAATTTAGCCACTTAAGGCGCGCCAGTGCCACTGTGGAATCGACAGACAGGGTCCAAAGGTTTCGCATCATTGGCTTTTTCGGACGCAAGGAACCATGCGACATCCGCGAGTAGGGACTTGCGGGTCTCTGGGAACATCGCGTCGATTTCTTCTTTCGTTGCAGGAAGGGATTTTGCCAGTTCAGAATCGTCGCGCGGCCATTTGCCGAAGCTCATGATGGCATTTGGGATTTTGTTGTGAGGGCCACTTTGACAGAAAATCAGGGGTTCTTCCTGAAGGTCGTGGTGAAAAGTTCAAGCGGCGATTTGGTGCCGCCCTCAAGGTCTTCCTGTGTATCGAGTTCGCTGTTGGGAATGGAAACGGTAACATAGCCACTCGCCGTTCCCGTCACGGGAACCGATGCAACGCCCCCTGACTTTCCGGTTCGCTTGGCATTGCTGTTTAGACGGGGTTTTTGCTCATCCTCTGCGATGAATTCCTGAAAATGCGCGCTGCTTGAAACGTCAAAAGGCTCGGATCGGTTGGAGCACTCGACATATCCTGAGGGGGCACATATTCGGCGAAGGAAAACCGACCTTGGGATTCCGCATCAAAACGGCAGAGCACGCCTGCGCATCGCCAATAATATCGGAAACCGCCGCAGTGAGAGCCTTTGCCGCGCCCAAGCCCCACCATGAATGCTTCGCGTTCTGACTGGGCATAGTAAGTGGTTCGTGCGTGAAGATTGAGGTTGCGTACCTCGGCCAACTCCCGTTGCAACACTTGTGTTTGATGGACGGCAATCAACCCGTGAGGGAGCAAGGCAACCGTCAAAGTCGCCGCTAATTGTACTGAACACGGCGGCATCCCCGTTTTCGGCGGCCGCTTTCGATGTCTGCGGTTTCTTGGTCATCTCGATCTCCTAATCGATAAGATGAACCAGAAATCCTCCCTTATTCAAATCCTCAAATCTGTCCAGCAGGTGCTGACGTCAGATACCTCTTCGAAAACCCGCCTTAGGTTTTCGTCGATTTTGGTCTTAAGATCAGGTCGGATTGTTTTGAGTGCCACATCTTACCAACTGGATATGTTGAAGTGGCAAAAAAAACTCGCGTACTCTGGAAAAAACGCACGACTGGTACGTTTGTTCCATGAAAAGTTTAAGAACAGGGGAAAAGAATGTCGAACACTGCCCAAAAACCCCTGGAAATGTCCGATCTGATCAGGCAGCACTTGCCATATTTGCGGCGCGTTAACCGGATCGCAAACCAGTGGCGACATCTATGCGGCCTCGACCCTTGAGGCAGCTTTGGCCGATCCATCCTGTTTCGATGCGCCGCGCCTTGGGGGAAAACCGCCCTGTTTCGTGTGTTTCACATACTTTGGTCAAGCAGCGGGCAACCGATTGAAGATACTGCCAAAAACCTGCGCGCCAAGGCCCAGTTCTACCTCTCGCGGCTCTCCGCTAACACCCGCGAAGCCCTGCTTTTGTCGACCGTCGCGGACTTCGACACCAAGGATATTGGCGCGATCATGGATGTTTCTGAACAAGACGCCACAAGCCTGATTTTACTGGCCCATGATGAAATGCACCAGTCTGTGTTCGGCAAATGAAGCAATTGTCGCGTTGTAAAACGCTTCATTTCCAACATTGAGTACCGTGACAACGGTGCCTTCGGGATAGTGAGCTTGGGCTTGCACCGCCGTAACCGTCAACTCGAAACTCTCGTGTTAGGCGGTGTCATCTTCCTTGATCACAACGGCGCCTCTATGCTGTGTTTCGGCAACACCAAGCATTTGCGACAGGCTATTCGCCAAAGAAACCTCATCAATGTCGATCAAGATTGTGGCCCCTTCCTTGGTGATTTGACCCACCAAGAGTTTGGCAATGGCCGTTTCGAGATCGCTCGCGATGTCGTTCCAGACTTCTGCGGCTTCGACATCGGTGGTTGCATAGGCTGCGCTTGCACTGATTGCAGTTGCAGAAAAAAGGGCGGTAAGGGTTAGGACGCAGAGGCAAATCATAGTGAAACGAAACATGGTGTTCTCCTTTTTGTTCGTCGATGATTGACCAACGCTCCTCATTGAATAAATGTTTTATAAAACCGCAAGAATAGCAGATTTATTTGTGGGTTTACTGTGGGGAACAACGTTGGGGAAACCCAATTTTGTTGTTTTAAAACGGCGTCCAAAAAAACGCGCTTAGCTGTGATGTGGAGGGCCGACGGCACGATCGCTGTCCTGTGGTCATGCATGAATTACTGCGGTTTTTGGGGGCAGGTTCGGTCCCAATACTCCACCGCCCCCGATCTGCTAAAGTTTCAACGCATCGAGATTGCGCGCGAGGGATGAAACCTTGCCAGTGCCTAAGAGCACACTTGCAACGATGTCTTTTGAGAGGCCAAATTGCATTGCAGCGGTTGCCAGCGGTATCCCGTCACGCAAGCACTCTTGCTCAAGGGCGCGCGTTTTCGCAAGGATTTCTTCGGACGCAGGGGCGTAGTCAAAGTGCGCGCCTTCCTTGGCACCGGTGGCCAGAATCCCAGAGTTGAAAATCCCCCCGAGGACAAGGCTCGTGTTGGCCTGTTGGCAAAGCGGTATGAGTTCCTTTTCGGCACTTCGGTCTAGCAAAGTCCACCGGCCTGCGAGGAGGATAACATCGAGTGTATGGTGTTTCATGACGTCCACACAGACTTCACATTCATTAACGCCCAGCCCATAGGCCCCAATTTTACCGGCGACCTTGAGGCGTTCCAGCGCGGGGAGGCCCGTTGAAAGCAGATCCTCCATATGGCGGTCATTATCGGCCCCATGTGTCAGTTTTCCAATGTCGTGCACATAAACGATATCAAGGTGATCGACGCCCAACCGCTCAAGGCTCCCTTCGAAACTCTCCATAATTCCGGCACCAGAATAGTCATACCGCACGTCGTTGGGGAGGGGGGAGACAAACCCGTCCGCTTCGCTTCTCTGCTTCCCCGGAGTCAAAACACGACCAACCTTGGACGAGAGGGTGACTTCATTTTTTGGTACAGTTTGCAGGAACTGCCCTAGGCGTGTTTCGGATAAACCACGGCCATAATGAGGGGCCGTATCAAAATAACGAATGCCTCGCTGCCAAGCGTAGGACAGCACGTCTTGCGCCGCTTTGTCCGTCACACGCGCATATAAGTTGGCGATGCTGGCGCAGCCAAAGGAAATATGGCTAACGGTTACATCGGTGGTGCCTAAAGGTCGTGATTGAAGCATTGTGTTGTCTTTCTTGTTTAAGCGGCGTTGGTGGATTTCATTTTTCTTGGCAGCAAAGTTTATGGGTAAAGCGTTGCCCTCATTATGCAGGTTTTGTATTTATATGCAAAAAAAACCTTTGACAGCGGGATAGGTTGTTTTTTATAGATAAGTAACAGGTCGACAATTCGATGTGTAAGTGGAGGAGGGACAGTGATGACGAGCGCGGGTATTTCAAAGATTATCCTAGAGGCCAAGGGGATCAGCAAGCATTACGGCGGCGTTAAAGCGATCGACGACGTTAGTATCGACCTTCGCGAAGGCGAGGTTCTTGCGATTGTCGGGGACAACGGGGCCGGGAAATCAACATTGGTTAAGGCAATCACCGGAGCGCTTGCTAAAACAAGCGGAACTATTTTTCTGGACGGCAAAGAAGTTCGGATCGATAGCCCCACGGACGCCAAAGCTGCCGGTATGGAAACCGTCTATCAAGATCTCGCGCTGGTGAATGAATTGTCGATTACCAAAAACGTATTTTTGGGACGCGAAATCGTTAGAAAAGACATTCTGGGCAAGATTTTCGGCGCGCTCGATTTTAAGACGATGGACGCGGAAATCCGGTCCTTGTTTGAAAAGCTTGATATACGGATTGCCGACATCTATCGGGATGCGCAATCGTTCTCAGGCGGGCAAAGACAGGCCGTCGCCCTTTCTAAAACAGTGATGTTCGGCAAGCGGATTGCCATTCTTGATGAGCCAACTGCGGCGCTCGGTGTGCGCGAAAGCAAAATGGCGATGGACCTTGTGCGGTCTCTCAAAGATCACGGATTGTCGGTCATCATGATCACCCACAACATGCAACATGTCCTGAATTACTGCGATCGCGTTGCGGTTCTCAGGCTGGGGCAACTCTCGGCGGTTCGCGATGTGAAGGATGTCGATGGCGACACGCTCGTCGGATTGATTACGGGCACTATCGATACGAAGGCGGCTTGATATGACAACGACCAATGAAAACAGTTCAACATCCATAACGACCCCAACAGCAAATTCGGGAAATTGGGATGCCTTCAAGCACCAATTCATGCAGATTTGGCAAGTGCTTGCAGCTCTAGCGCTCATTTATATGGTGTTCTTTATCCTCTCGCCTCCGTTTAGGAGCGTCGACACCTTACTCTCAATTTTCGGACAAGCCTCAATCCTTGCGATCTTGGCGTGTGGCACGACGGTTGTGTTGATCTCGGGCGGGCTTGACCTGTCTGTTGGTTCGATTTTTGCCGTTGTGGGCGTCGTTGTTGGCATTCTACTTGCGGAATACAACCTGCCAGTCATCGTTGCCGTCGGCCTAGGCCTTTTGACGGGTGTTGCCCTTGGGGCGTTGAATGGCATCCTGCAAGTCGTCACCCGTGTTCCCGCGTTCATTGTGACACTCGGAGGCCTTACCGCCTATAAAGGCGTTGCGGAAATTCTAGCCAGCGGACGCGATTTGTCGCGCTTCCCCGATCAGTTTCAACTGCTTGGCTCTGGCTATGCGGTGCCCATGTTCATCATGTTTGGGGCTGCTCTTCTGACGGGCCTTTTCCTAACCAAAACCCGCCTTGGAAACCACGCTTTTGCAATTGGTGGCAACGAAGAGGTCGCCCGCCTGTCTGGTGTGAATGTCGCCAAAAGCCGTATTTATTACTACATGATCGGTGGCTTGATGGCGGCAACCGCAGCGATCTTGGAAGTGTCCAAACTCAATTTTGCGATGCCAGCCCGCGGTCAAAGCTACGAGCTATTCGCAATCGCGGCGGTGGTTATTGGCGGCACCAGCCTGTTTGGTGGACGCGGCGGTGTTGGCAAGACCATCATCGGGATGCTGATCATGCAGACCATCATTGTGGGCCTCGCTTACATGGGCGTTGGGACATCTGTTCAGCGGATCGCCATCGGCGCCATCATCATTCTCGCCGTTTACTGGGACGTCTGGAGACGCCAGACGCGATAATTCGGCATCAAGAATTTGCATCCAAAGCTGAGGAGGTTTTGGACACAATCTCGCCCGATATGGGCATTCAATCCAACGGAGGACAACTATGAAACGAACAACCCTAAAAGGCCTCGTAACTGCCGCAACACTGACGGCGGCAATGTCCAGTGCGGCCATCGCTGCCGATCTTAAAATTGCCTATACGGGCTATTCTACGGACAATACCTTCTGGATCGGAGTTGCGAATTCCGCAGCGGCGACAGCAAAAGAAATGGGCGTTGAGCTGATCGACATGACAGCCTCTTCCCCCGATGCCGCAGCTCAAAAAGACGCCGTAGATCGCGCTATCAATATGGGCGTCGACGGTATCATTATTGGTGCAGTTGATAACCGCGCCTTTGATGCATCCCTTGATATGGCTGCGAAAAAAGGCATTCCCGTCGTTGCTGTTGATACCGGAATTGAGCATGAGCACGTTAAGAGCCTCGTTCAAACGGACAACTTGGCAGCGGCTGGAATTGCCGGTGAATATATCGTTAACAATATTGGTGAAGGGTCTGTTTTGATCCTTGGCGGTTCAGCGGGGCACCAAACTGGTAACGCACGTCGCGACGGTGTTCTTACGGCTGCCGAAGCTGCGGGCCACGAAGTTATCTTCCAAATCTGCGATTGGCAGGACGCTTGTGCGTATGAAACCACAATCAACTTCTTGCAATCCAACCCAGATATCCGTGCGATTTTCGGCGCATGGGACCCAGGCGCACTTGCCGCGGTTTCCGCAGCAAACGAGCTTGGAAAATTGGACGATCTGGTCATCGTTGGATTTGACGGCAACCCTGCCAACTTGGCCTCCATCGAAGCCAACGAGCAAAGCGCTACTATCAAGCAAGACAACGTCCGGATGGGCGCTGAAGCTGTTGCCAATGTTATTGGTCTGATCAAAGGCGAAGAAGTTCCAGCGTTTACGCCAATCGACGGAATTTTGATCACGTCCGACAACGTTGCAGAATTTAAATAACTCTGAAAATCGGGCGCCCAGAAGGATTTTGGGCGCCCACTCCATTTTAAGTCATTGGGAATTAGGTCACGTCATGAGAGCTTTGGTAATCGAAAAAATTGGACAGGCCGGGTTTCGTGAAATCGACGCGCCCCAACCCAAAGCGGATGAAGTGCTGATTGATGTTAAGCATGTGGGGCTGTGTGGGAGCGATTTGAACACATTTCGTGGCACCAACCCCCTCTCAAAATTACCCAGAATCCCGGGGCACGAAATTGGCGGTGTCATTCGCTCTGCAGGTTCCGAGGTCCCCATTGAATTTTCCAACGGCGCATCGGTCATTGTCATCCCCTATTCGACCTGTGGTAAATGCTCTTCCTGCCTGAATGGCCGCGAAAACGCGTGCAAATATAACGAAACACTTGGGGTTCAAAAAGACGGCGGGATGTCGACCAGCATTGTGGTCCACCACGACCGTTTGATCCGAAATGACCAATTGATACCTGCACATCTCGCACTGGTTGAGCCGCTGTCTGTTGGCTTTCATGCCGTGGCCCGTGGGCGGGTGAGCGAAAAAGATACTGTCGTTGTGTTGGGCGGTGGAATGATAGGCGTTGGCGCAATGCTCGGCGCAAAGGCGCGCGGCGCACGGGTTATTGCTGTTGAAGTGAGCGAAGAAAAACACGCACCCCTTCTTAAGCTCGGCGTCGATTACGTGATCAACCCGACGAAAGAAGATCTGGAAAAAACCCTCGCCACGCTAACAAATGGCAACGGAGCGGATGTCGTGGTCGAGGCCGTGGGGCTTCCCGAAACTTTTCGCGCGGCGATTGATTTGGTCTGTTTCTCTGGGCGGGTTGTCTATGTCGGCTATGCCAAATCAGAAGTCAGCTACAACACATCCTTGTTTAACCTCAAAGAGCTCGACATCCTTGGCTCCCGCAACGCGACGCGCACGGATTTTGACGCCGTTATCGCCTTCATCTCGGGTCAAGAGGAGCTGGCCTCAAGTTTGATTTCGCGCGTATTCGCATGGGCAGAGGCCGATCTGGCTTTCGAATATTGGGAAGCCAATCGCAACAAGACCTTCAAAGTTATGATTGACTTGGAAGAGGGCTAAAATGACCAGCACCAGTTCGCTTGAGAGAATTTACAGCCTTAAAGGACGAACTGCGTTGGTCACGGGCGGCGGCACAGGGCTTGGTAAGGCGATCGCCACCTGCCTCGCACAGGCTGGCGCAAAGGTCATTATCGCCGGACGCCGTGCGGAGGTTCTTGAAACCGCATGCAAGGACATCGGGCACGGATGCTGCTCCCTGCCTCTGGACTTGGAGAAAACTGACACGATTGCTGCCTTTGCGAAAACTCTCGCAACCCGCTTTGGCCCCGTCGATATTCTGGTGAATAATGCGGGAAACACGGTGAAAAGGCCGTTTGAGGAGTCCTCTCTGGAGGATTTCGATAGCGTTTTTGACGTACATGTGCGTGGCGCGCTAGAACTTACCCGCGCCATTATCAAGCAAATGTTGGTGGAGGGGCGGGAAGGATCAATCCTGTTTACCTCCTCCATGACGGCCTATATCGGCCAGCCGATGGTGTCGGGCTATACTATTTCAAAAACCGCGATTAATGGCGTCGTTAGGGCGCTATCCGCAGAATTCGCGGGCCGTGGAATCCGCGTGAACGGGGTCGCTCCCGGATGGATCGACACAGAGCTTTACAGGGCGGCGACCAAAGGCGATGCCGCCCGCCAAACCAAGATCCTGAGCCGTATCCCAATGGGCAAGCTTGGCGATCCTGAAGATATCGGTTGGTCATGTGCCTTTCTTGCCTCGGCGGCCGCCAAATATGTAACGGGCCAAGTTATCCTAGTGGATGGCGGCGGCGCGACAGGTTTTTAGTTTAGGAGTTCAAAATGAGTGATTTTAAAAAGTTTAAAGAAATTAAAAATCGGTTGTTCACCGCGGTTATCGGCGACGTTTTGGATGTTCTGGGCTATAGAAATCAATTCCTGCCACAGCCGATCAAACCCCTCGTTCCGGGTAAAAAACTCATTGGACGCGCGATGACTGTGCTGGAGGCCGACTATCCAGCAGGTTCAGGACGAGGACCACTATCCGACCGACCTTTTGGCCTTTTGTTCGAAGCTTTGGATGATCTTAAAGAGGGCGAAATATACATCGCAACGGGCGCTTCCTTTGATTACGCGCTTTGGGGCGGGCTCATGTCGACACGCGCAACTTATTTAAAGGCCGCGGGCGCGATTTTGAATGGCTTCATCAGAGATTGTGATGAAATTAAAAATCTGGAATTTTCGGTATTCTCGCGTGGTTCCTACGCTCAGGATCAAGGTGTGCGCGGGAAAGTCGTCGACTATCGTGTTCCGATTTCCATCGAGGGCGTTCTTGTCCATTCCGGTGATCTGATCGTTGCGGATGATGAAGGGGTCATCATTATTCCTGCGCAAGTTGAAGATGAGGCCATCGCCGCCGCATTGGAAAAAGTCTCTACCGAAAATGAAGTGGCAAAGGCCATTCGACAGGGCATGTCGACCACTGAAGCCTTCGAAACTTTTGGCGTGATGTGAGCGAATAACTCACATGGATGGTTGGCGGACCGAAATCTGAATGCGCCTTGCCAGCACTTGGCGTCTTTGCTCGAAGCATCATTTGAAGAAATTTTCCGTTCGGCCATTTTTATCCGGAGGGGGGCAATCCCACAGAAGCCACGCGCTCAAAATGGCGCAATTCTTTGGTTAAGGGGTAAAGGTAGGATGACAATTTAAGGGTGGGGCAGTAGACACAAGGCTCGCTTCAGGTTTCGCTCTCCCCAAGAATGCATTATTAAGGCGAGTAATCCACGCGAATGAGTTGTCTAAAACCTTTACTGCGAGAGGCATTCTGAAAATGTCGTCAAATCACGAAATTACGCTCCGTTTGGCGAGTCGTCTCAAAGATGAGCGCAAGGAGAAGGGATTGAGTCTGGATGCATTGGCCAAACTTTCTGGTGTATCCCGATCTATGCTGTCCCAAATCGAACGCGGTGAATCCAGCCCGACGGTTGCGAGCCTTTGGAACCTCACGCGCGCTTTGAACGTTGATTTCGCGGAACTGCTCGATGAAAAAAGTAGCACAATCGGTCCCATCCTTGATGTGGTGCGGGGCGAAAGTACGCCCGTTATTCACAACAAAACCGCGCGCTGCTTGATCCGAATACTGAGTGCGCCAGAAGATGTTGGCGACACCGAAGTATATGATATTCATTTCGAAATGGGCGCGAGCCTGGATAGCTCCCCCCACAAAGCGGGCTGTGTGGAATCCCTAACCGTGCTTGAGGGACGCTTGGAAGTGACGACGGATGATCAAAGCGAAAACGTGACCGCAGGGGATACAATTCGCTACGTGGCGGATAAGGATCACGCCATTCGCGCACCCGAAAAGTCTCGGGCAATATTGGTGGTAAAAAACGCCTAAAGTCCGGAATGTTGCAAAATAATCCGGTATATTGACAATTCATCCCGTATAATGGATATTGATCCGCTGTAAGGGAGACGCGTACATGACGAGCCAATTCTTAGACCACATCACCACAACTCTGGAAAGCATTCAAGCAGAAGGCTTGATGAAGCGCGAGCGCGAAATCCTCTCTCCCCAGAGCGGCACCATCACTGTAGGGCATTCCGAAAAAGGCCCGACCCGAATGGTGAACCTATGCGCCAACAACTATCTGGGATTGGCCGATGACACCCGACTGATATCCGCAGCCAAAGCGGCGATGGATAGTCACGGCTATGGCATGGCCTCGGTGCGCTTTATTTGTGGCACGCAGGACATTCACCGTGAACTTGAACAGAAGCTCGCTAAGTTTCTTGGCAAAGAGGACGCCATCCTTTTCGCGGCTTGTTTTGACGCGAATGGCGGCTTGTTTGAACCCCTCCTGACTGCCGATGACGCGATCATATCGGATAGCCTGAACCACGCTTCGATCATCGACGGGGTGCGCCTCTGCAAAGCGAAACGCTACCGCTACGCCAATTCCGATATGGGGGATTTAGAGGCGCAGCTTAAACAAGCGCAAAGCGACGGTGCTCGGTTTATCATGATCGCGACGGATGGTGTATTTTCCATGGATGGCTATCTTGCAAAGCTTCCCGAGATTGTGACGCTTGCTGAACGTTATGGCGCGCTGGTGATGGTGGATGATTGCCATTCCACTGGGTTCATGGGGCCTGACGGGGCGGGGACGCCATCGCATTTCGGTGTCGATGTGGATATCCTGACAGGTACGCTTGGTAAGGCGCTTGGCGGCGCACTGGGCGGTTACATTGCGGGACCACAGCAGGTCGTTGACCTTTTGCGGCAACGGGCGCGACCCTACCTTTTCTCCAACTCTCTGCCGCCTGCGATTGTTGCTGCAGGGATCGAAGCCTTGCGGATCGTCGAGGAGGGGGCTGACCTCAGGGCCAAGTTGTTTGAAAACTCCGATTACTGGCGCGCAGGCCTCACATCGCTTGGATTTGAGCTCCTTCCGGGCACACACCCGATCATTCCTGTGATGCTCGGTGAGGCCCAGCTTGCCCAAGATATGGCGGCGCACCTGAACGATAACGGTGTCTATGTCGCTGGTTTCTTTTTTCCGGTCGTGCCCAAAGGGCAGGCGCGCATTCGCACACAGATGAGCAGTGCTTTAACGCGTGACGACCTCGATTTTGCGTTGGAGGCCTTTAAGAAGGCAGGGCGCGCGACAGGAGTATTGGCATGACGAATCTCATGAAAGCCTTGGTGAAAGCAAAGCCGGAACAAGGCTTGTGGATGGAACGCCACGCCGTGCCTGAAATTGGTCCAGACGACGTTCTGATCCGGATTAAAAAAACCGGAATTTGTGGCACTGATATTCATATTTGGAATTGGGATGAATGGGCGCAGAAAACGGTGCCTGTCCCAATGATTACAGGGCATGAATTTGCCGGTGAGATCGTGGAACTGGGCAAGAATGTCTCGGACCTTGAGCTTGGGCAAAGATGCTCTGGCGAGGGGCATCTGATAGGTAAAAACAGTCGCCAATCGCGGGCGGGCAAATTCCACCTTGACCCAAGCACGCGCGGCATTGGTGTGAATGTGCAAGGCGCGTTTGCGGAATACCTATGTTTGCCCGCCTTCAATGTTGTGCCTCTTCCTGATGATATCAGCGATGATATCGGTGCCATTCTCGACCCGTTAGGCAATGCTGTGCACACCGCGCTGTCTTTTGATTTGTCGGGTGAAGACGTTTTGATAACTGGCGCTGGTCCGATTGGCATCATGGCCGCGGCGGTTGCCCGTCATGCGGGCGCGCGCAATATCGTTATTACCGACATAAATACGGATCGGCTCGCCTTGGCTGAGAAGGTCGCGGATGTGGTGCCGGTGAACGCGGCAACTGAGGACCTGAAGGACGTCATCGCGCGACTGAAAATGCGCCAAGGCTTTGATGTTGGGATGGAAATGTCTGGTAATCAGGCCGCGTTGGACCAAATGGTGGACGCAATGGTCATGGGGGGGCGCATCGCGCTTTTGGGCATTCCATCTAGCAAAGCGCCCTTCGATTGGTCTCGCATCGTGTTCAAAGCAATCACGATTAAGGGCGTCTATGGCCGTGAGATATTTGAGACGTGGCACAAGATGATTGCGATGTTGCAAAGCGGGCTTGATGTGAGCCGCGTCATCACGCATCGCTTTCCCGTTGATGAGTTCAGAACCGGCTTTGAAACCATGAAAGCGGGATCAAGTGGAAAAGTAGTCCTCGACTGGACCGCCTCCTAACATTTTCCGAAAAGGGTAGGGATATGGACTATATCAGCACGCGCGGAAGCGCACCAATACTGACGTTTAAAGAGGCCTTGCTCGTGGGGCTTGCCGAGGACGGTGGTCTTTATGTTCCCCAACACTGGCCGAAGTTCAGTGCCGAGAAAATACGGTCGTTTCGTGGCATGCCGTATACGGACGTTGCATTCCACATCATCAGTGCCTTTGTCGACGGGGAGATCAAAGACGCACTTCTGCGCAAAATGATCGATGAAGCCTATGCTACGTTTCATCATCCTGCGGTGGTTCCTTTGGTGCAAACCGGTGCGGATAGCTGGGTGCTGGAGTTATTCCATGGTCCGACCCTCGCCTTTAAAGATGTTGCGATGCAAATTCTGGCCAAGCTGATGGACCACATTTTGACCGAGCAAGGACGGCGTCTTACCATTGTTGGCGCAACCTCTGGCGACACAGGTGGCGCCGCGCTTGAGGCCTTCAAAGACTGCGAAGGGATCGACACATTCTTTATGTTCCCGAGTGGCAAGGTTTCGGATGTTCAGCGTCGGCAAATGACGACCATTGGCGCTGCAAACGCCCATGCAATCGCAATCGACGGATCGTTTGATGACTGCCAAAGCATGGTCAAAGCCATGTTTGCGGACCACGGGTTTCGGGATGCGGTGCAATTGTCTGCTGTGAATTCGATCAACTGGGGGCGGGTCATGGCCCAGACGGTGTATTATTTCACGGCCGCCGCAGCCTTAGGTGCGCCAGATCGCGATATATCCTTCACCGTTCCGACCGGAAACTTTGGCGATATCTTTGCGGGGTATGTGGCAAAACAAATGGGGTTGGGTATTGATCGGCTTGTGATTGCGACCAACGAAAACGATATCCTTAGCCGCACGCTGGCGAGCGGTTCCTACACACTCGCCGAGGTTGAAGTTACCATCACGCCGTCGATGGATATTCAGATTTCATCAAATTTTGAGCGCCTTTTGTTTGACGCTGTTGGGCGAGACCCGAGTGTTGTTAAAAATCTCATGTCGGATTTGACAGACAACGGGGATTATGCGCTCCCTGAAAGCGCGCATCGCTTTGTGACGGAGCTTTTTAGTGCAGGTTCCGCCAGTCAGGCCCAAACCCTAGAAATGATGGGCGAGGTTTACAATCGGTCAGGATACCTTGCGGACCCGCACACGGCGGTGGCAATGCGCGTTGCAGAGCAAGCTGTTGATCAGACCACGCCAATGGTCACCCTTGCGACCGCGCATCCCGCCAAATTCCCCGATACGGTGTATAAGGCAACGGGGCAGTCGGTAAGCGTGCCCGATTGGGCCACGCAAAGAGCGCAGAATCCGGAAATCCTAAGTCTGATCGAGAATGATCTTGCCGCAGTTGAGGCCTTCATCATCGACAAATCGCGCATTGGGTCAGGTCGCAACGCCGATTGAAATTCGCATTGCCAGTGTGTCATGTTCTTGTCGTACAAAACGCGCTAAGGTCCGTTTGAGGGAACGCTTTAAGTTAAGCAGAGCATCCAGCAGAAAGAAGGTAATTTCTTGGAAATTAAATGGCTGGAAGATCTGTTGGCTCTTGCGGCCAGTGGCAATTTTCGCATCGCCGCAGAACAGCGTAACGTCTCGCAGCCGGCGTTCAGCCGCAGAATTCAGGCGCTTGAGGCATGGGTTGGAACCTGCTTGGTTGACCGAAAAAGCCAGCCTGCATGTCTAACGGATGCTGGGGCAACTTTTGTTGTTGTCGCTCAGACAATCGTCAGCGCCGCCTATCACTCGCGCGAAGACATTTTGGCCAAAGTATCGCTTGAGAAACAGAAAATCCGGTTTTCGACGCTCAGCACACTGGCCCAGTATTTCATGCCCGCGTGGCTAAAAGACCTTCAGCCGTTTATTGACACCGATCAGTTTGTTGTGCGCACTGATTTTGAAACAATCCCGCAATATCTTGTGGGGCTTGAAGAAAACGTTGTGGACCTGTTTATCTCCTATGAGAATCCAAACGCAGGGTTTTACAGCGACCCGAAAAAGTTTACCTCGCTCACGTTGGGGCAGGAGGCCTTGGTGCCAGTCGTCGCCCCCGATGCCACTGGCGCGCCGCTTTGGTGGCTGCCGGACAGGCCGACGGATCCGGTCCCCTATCTTCATACCGCGTCGTCGCTCTCCCTCTGGCCTGTCGCGGGGCATCTTGAGAAGCACTATGGCGATTTAACGTTCACGACGGTCTATGAAGCCTGCATCGCTACGAGCGTGAAAGCTATGGCGGTTGAGGGCTATGGTGTTGCTTGGATACCCAGCTTTATGGTCGCAGATGACTTGGCCAATGGGCGCCTTGTACGCGCCGCAGGTATTGCCGACAACATTATTGTCGACATCAACATCTATCGTTGCAAGGATTTCAACGAACCGAAAGTCGCCGCGTTCTGGCGGGCCTTACTTGAGAAGCAGGTAGGCTCTGTTACCTAAATTCGAAGGGTTTTCTCAAGGTTTTGCGGAATGCGCGCGTCTCGCGGCATCTCGGGTTTCGTCGTTTTCATACCAATTGTGCATTGCATCAAAGGCCGATGCGTTTCCTGCATGAGGCGCGCTGACATCGGCATTGGACGGCTTTGCCGTAACGCCAATACAGTCCAACAAAACGCAACCAACTCGGAGAATACGGAATGAAACGAAAATCTCAAATTGTGACGCTTGCAGCTCTAAGCACAGTTGCCGTAATGGGCGCTTCTGTTGCCTCGGCTGAGAGCACTTTGGAAATTGTCAAAGAGCGCGGAAATCTGCGTTGCCAGGTTGGGCCGCCGTCGGCCGGATATTACAATCTCGACAGTGAAGGCGTTTGGTACGGGCTTGACGTCGCGATGTGCAAAGCCGTCGCTGCCGCCGTATTCGGCGATGCCACAAAAGTGGAAATCCAGTCGGTGTCGAGCCAAGCGCGGTTTACTGCATTGGCAAATGGCGAAAGCGATATGTTGTCGCGTACCGCCACATGGACGCTGTCCCGTGACACCCAGTTGGGCATCGATTTTCTGCCGCCCAACTTCTATGATGGACAGGGCTTTACCGTTCGTCGCGATAGCGGCATTACCAGTGCGTTGGAGCTGAAAGGCGCCAAGGTTTGCGTGACCACCGGTACCACTAACGAGTTGAATTTAACGGACTTCAGCCGCACCAACGATCTTGGCATTTCAAATGTTACCTTTGAAGACTTCAACGTTCGCGACGATACCTATCTGAATGGTGGCTGTGATGCGGTGACGGGCGACAAATCCTCGATGGCCGGAAATATCGCGTCCTTTCCGGTGCCTTCCGATCACATGATCCTGCCTGAGACCCTGTCAAAAGAACCGCTTGCGCCTGCGGTACGTCATGGCGACAACCAATGGGCCGATATCGTGCGCTGGAGCGTTTTCGCGCTGATCAACGCCGAAGAATTGGGCATTACCCAAGCTAACGTCGATTAGATGCTGGCCACGTCGACAGACCCAAATGTTCTTCGCATGATGGGAGCCGAAGGCAACCTGAACGAAGGGTTGGGACTAGAACCTGATTGGGCTTACAACATCATCAAACAGGTCGGCAATTACGGCGAACTTTATGAGGCCTACATGGGCGGCGGCGAGCTGGGCATCGGGATCGACCGTGCCGGTACGCTGAACGCGCTTTGGACGGATGGCGGGTTAATGTATTCGCCCCCCATGCGCTAATAAATAGAGGGGGACGCCGGTGGATTTCATCGGCGTCCCCTCCTTCTTCCATACCCACTTCTACCAAAAACGATTGCAGATACCGCAACGGGGACACACATGAATAACGCCGCACCAAAGACGGGTTTAAAGCGCGCCAAGCCGAAAGAGACCTTCGACTTTTTCCACGACGCACGTGTTCGTTCGGTATTCTACCAACTTATTACCGCTGGGTTGTTTGGCTTGTTGATGTGGTATCTGGTCTCGAACACCTCCCAAAACCTTCAAGCGCGCGGCATGAGCACGGGCTTTGGTTTTTTGAACACGTCGGCCGGTTTTGATATTGATTTCAAACTGATTGATTATACGCCCGGCAAAGGCACTTACGGTCGGATCTTTGTGATCGGGGCGCTCAATACCTTGCTCGTATCCTTTATGGCAATCATTTTCAGTACAGCTTTGGGGTTTTTGGTGGGCGTTTTGCGGCTGTCAAACAACTGGCTGGTGTCAAAGGTCGCCCTGTCATTCGTTGAAATCTTCCGTAACACGCCGCTGCTGATCCAAATCGTGTTTTGGTATATTGGTGTGTTTGCTGTGTTACCCGCGGTCAAGCAAACGATTGACCTTTCATTGGGTGCCAAGATGCTGCTCCTGAACAATCGTGGTCTTTATATGGCGACGCCGATTATGGGCGGGTTGTTCTGGATGACCCTTGTTGCACTCGGCGTTGCGCTTGCGGGCGTATATATATTGCGACGTCGTGCGCGCAAATTGCAGGAGAGCAGCGGCAAGCAAACCATAACGCTTATTCCTTCGCTTGGATTGTTGGTTTTGCTGCCGAGTGCCGTTTTTATCCTTACGGGCAGACCACTTAGCTGGGATATGCCAACGCTTCAGGGCTTCAATTTTGCGGGCGGAACCAGCTTGCCTCCCGCCTTTCTCGCGTTGATTGTGTCGCTGAGTATTTATCACGCGGCGCAAATCGCCGAGGCCGTAAGGGCCGGTATCTTGTCAGTGAGTAAGGGGCAGAAGGAAGCGGCCCTTTCGATTGGCCTAAAACCTGGTCGGGTTATGGCCATGGTTGTCATCCCACAAGCAATGCCTGCAATTGTACCGCCCATGATTTCGCAATGGATGACCACGGTGAAAAATTCGTCGTTGGCCATCGCCATTGGCTATGCCGATATCGTCTCCCTCTTTATGCAAACCACGCTGAACCAGATTGGCCATGCCGTGGAATTGGTCGGGATGACGATGGCGTTCTATATGGTCATCAGCCTGTCGATTTCCGGTCTTCTGAACATCTACAACAAACGTGTACAGCTGGTGGAGCGTTGATATGGCTATAATCACCCCGATAAAAACGCCAGACAGAGCCGCCCCTCTTGCCGAACGCTCAATCATCGGCTGGATGCACAAAAACCTGTTCAGTTCTTGGTTCAATGCGATCCTGACTGTGGTCACGGCCTACCTTGTTTACATCACGGTCACGGGCCTCTGGACGTGGGGCGTGACGGACGCGACATTTATCGCAGACAGTCGGCGCGAGTGCTTTGAAAACAGCCTAACAGGCGCTTGCTGGGCGGGAGTTATCGACTGGTTCGACAACATCTTTTACGGACGCTACCCGCGAGAACAGATTTGGCGGATCAATCTCGGAGCAGTTTTGCTTGTCCTGTGGATGGCCCCGTTATGGATGAGCCGTGTCAAAGGCAAAGTCTTGATCGGCGCCGGAGTGGTTGTATTTTACCCCTTCCTAGCGGGCTACTTGTTTGCGGGCGGCGAAAAAGGCCTGTTGACCCAGCTCATGGTGAGTGGCGCTATCGTTGCGCTGATCGCGAATACTTCGAACATGCTCATAGGGATAACGACACGCGCCTCCCTAAAAGAGTTTCTTTTGCAAGTTCTCGGAAAGGCCAAAGCGCCAGACCGCACTCGGCGTAATGTGTTGCTTGCCATCGTTCTGTTTGTCTTTGTCGCGCTGGGTCGTCGCAGCAAACTAACGGTGGTCCGTGTCCTTTGCACGGGTTTCATCGAAGTCTTTCGCTCTGTGCCGCTGATAACCGTGTTGTTTATGGCCACCACCATGTTCCCGCTGTTCATGCCAGAGGGCTTTGTTCTGAATAAACTGGTGCAGGTCATCATCGCGGTTGTTCTGTTTAACGCCTGTTATATGGCCGAAACCGTGCGCGCTGGGCTTCAGGCGATCCCGAGCGGCCAATACGAGGCGGCCCATACCATCGGGCTTGGCTATTGGCGCACAACTGGGCTGGTCATCATGCCCCAAGCGCTCAAGTATATGATCCCCAATATCGTTGGAACCTTTATCAGTTTGTTAAAAGACACCACGCTGGTGTCGATCATCGGATTGTTCGACATCCTTGGGATGTTGCGCTCCATCAGCAAGGACATACCGTGGCTGGGCCTTCACAAAGAACCCCTGATTTTTGGGGCGATGTTGTTCTTCGTTCTGTGCTTCTCGATGTCAAAATATAGCCGCCATCTGGAAACGAAACTCTCAGCCGGTGACCAGCATTGATCCGCGAGCTAAGGAATTCCCCATGACAAACAAACTTTCTCAGGCGCACCTTGAATCTGCCGCCTCGACCGAAGTCATCATCGAAATCGCAAAGATGAATAAATGGTACGGCGCGTTCCATGTTCTCAAGGATATCGATTTAACCGTGCATAAGGGCGAGCGGATTGTCGTTTGTGGCCCCTCGGGGTCCGGTAAATCGACCCTAATTCGTTGCATCAATGCGCTCGAAGAGCACCAAGAGGGCGACATCATTGTTGATGGGATCAAACTAGGTAAGAACTTGAAAAACCTTGAACATATCCGCACAGAGGTCGGCATGGTGTTCCAGAACTTCAACCTGTTTCCGCATATGAGCATTCTGGAAAACCTAACCCTTGGGCCGATCTGGACTCGCAAAATGAGCAAATCTGATGCGATCAAAACTGCGATGACTTATTTGGAGCGGGTTAAAATTCCCGAACAGGCAGATAAATACCCCGGCCAACTGTCCGGTGGACAACAGCAACGGGTCGCGATTGCCCGCAGCCTGTGCATGAATCCCAAGATTATGCTGTTTGACGAACCGACCTCGGCGTTGGATCCGGAAATGATCAAAGAGGTGCTCGATGTGATGGTCGACCTTGCCGATACAGGCATGACGATGATCGTGGTCACGCATGAAATGGGCTTTGCACGGACAATCGCAGACGAAGTGATTTTCATGGACGCAGGCGACATTGTCGAACGCAACAACCCCGAGGCGTTTTTTGAAAATCCCGAACATGAACGCACACAGCAATTTCTGAGCCAGATTTTGTAGCCATTTTACGCCTGAGATGCGGACCAAAGGATCTAACAATATGATCACAGTAACTGAATGCGAAAACCCCGTTGATTTGGTGACATTTGTCGAGACGGACCGCTTGTTCCTAAATCCATTGGAAACGGATGATTGGCGCATAAGACGCGCTGTGCGCGATAAGGTCGTCGCTTGCGCCGAAGCCTTGCCGGACGGGCTGTGCCTCATGGTGTTTGACGCCTTCCGCACCCGCACCCGACAGTGGGAATTGTGGAAGCCAATTCTTGCCAACATTACCCAAAACAACCCCGACTGGAGCGATGCACAGGTCTATACCGAGGCTGCACGTTGGGTTTCTCCACCGGATGGTTTTGGCAGCGGGCATCAAGCAGGGGCGGCCGTTGATGTAAAACTGGCGCGCGCGGATCGCACAGAATTGGAATTCGGCGGTGCCATGAAGGGGCTCTCGGGGGTGGCTCCGACCAACTGGCCGGTTTCGTCTAAACTCCGTAAAAACCGCGATATACTTGTTGCGGCGATGGAGGCCACGGGAATGGTGAATTATCCTGATGAGTGGTGGCATTTCTCCTATGGCGACCGGTTATGGGCGGAAGTAACCAACCGCACAGAGGCCTTTTTCGCACCGATAGAATAACGGATATTTTTTGGTTCAATCCTCCGCTTGAAGGGGGATAGTCCTTTCCCATCCGCGTTGACCACAAATAGACTTTGAAAGCCAAAATCATGCAAACTAGCTTTTTCACAACGCCCGGTCGGTTCCTTCGCGGGAACTTACACACCCATTCCACCGGATCAGACGGCATTCTTTCTCCTCAGGAGGTCTGCCGAAGATATCAGGCGCAAGGTTATGATTTCATCGCCTTGACGGACCATTTCGTTGGACTGTTTGACTATCCGATCACGGACACCACAGAGTGTCGTAACGCCGACTTCACGACTCTTATTGGGGCAGAGATGCACACCGGTACGATGGAAAACGGCAACCTGTGGCACCTTTTGGGTATCGGTCTTCCCGCTGATTTTACCCCGCCACATGCACCACACTTTCAATCGGTGGCTGGGTCGGAATCCGCGGCAAGCATTGCGCAACGTGCCCGTGACGCTGGCGCATTCGTGGCCATTGCACATCCGCATTGGTCGGGAATGTCAGAGGCCGATGCGCGCTCGATCACGGCGGCCCATGCCGTCGAAGCTTACAATTACGGCTGCGTTGTTGATAATGATCGCGGCGAGGGGTTCTTGATTTTAGAACATCTTTTGAACCAAGGACGTCGCCTTAATCTGATTGCCGCTGATGATGCCCATTTCAACACACCGGATCATTTTGGGGGCTGGGTCATGGTCAAGGCGGAGGAAAATACGCCCGAAGCGCTTTTGACATCTCTAAAGGCGGGCGCATATTATTCAAGCACGGGGCCCGAAATTCACGATATACGCTTCATTGAAGGTGGTGTTGACGTCGATTGCTCTGCGGCAGCGACGATCGTGATTCAAGGAAAAGGCACGTCAACGGCAACCCTGCATGGTCATGAAATGACTGGCGAAACCCTGTCATTGAGCCGCCTGAAAGATTCACCATGGGTTCGCGTCACGGTTATCGATGAAAACGGAAAGCGTGCTTGGTCTAATCCGATTTGGCTCGATGGGGGTGCCTGACTTTAGGGGCAACGGCGTCTCCTCCACGTGAGACGCCGTTGCCTTCGGGTGTGCTCTTAGTTTTGTGCGGCCGTGACGATGAATTCGACCAAATGGTCTGGCGTAGCCAGCTTCGCTTCGCCAGTGGCGCGGGCAGGTGTATGCCCTTCTGGCACCCAAGTATCCCAAACCGCATTCATCGCGGCGAAATCGGACATGTCTGCCAACCAGATGACAACCTGAAGCATGCGCGTTTTATCGGAACCCGCTTCAGCCAAAAGCGTGTCGATTTGCTCGAGACAGGATTTTGTCTGTTGGGCGACATCGTCTGTTGGTTTTCCGACCTGACCAGCCAAATAAACTGTGCCGTTATGGGTAACGATTTGGCTCATTCTTGGGCCGCCATGGTGGCGTGTAATCGTGCTCATTCTAATAGTTCCTTTATGTTGTCCGGAATCGGTCCGGGGAGAGGGCGTCGAGGATGTTATCGTCCATTGGCGACCGAAGTTCTAGGCATTGTGCGGCGCAAATTGTAGCAAGTGCGGGGGCCGTTTGAACGCCGTATCCGCCTTGCCCCGCGAGCCAGAAAAAGCCCTCCGCTGTGGGATCAAAGCCGACAACGGGGGTTCGGTCGGCCACGAAGTTGCGCAAGCCCGCCCAGCTATGAGTAGGGCGTGTGATGGGAATGGTGACGGCCTGCTCAAATCGGTCCAAACCTTCGGCAAGCACCATGTCATCGGGCCACGCGTCGTGTGGTTCTACGGGGTCTTCATCGGCTGGTGAAACAAACAAACACCCCGCGTCGGGTTTAGCATACCAGCTTTCGGATGCCGATGCGAACAGGGGCCAGTTGTCGATTTTGTGCCCGTCGGGCGCTTTTAACAAGACCGCAGAGCGGCGCATTGGCATCAACCCAATTGGGGCCAATCCCGCCATGCGCGCGACGATATCTGCCCATGCGCCTGCGGCGTTTACAACGATGGGTGCAGACCAAGTGCCGTTTTGGGTCGTCACCTGCCAACTGCCCTTGCTGCGGGTGATGCCTGTTACGGGGGCGCCCGTCACGGTTTCGCCGCCGCGGTTGCGCAACAGGCGCGCATAGCCTTGAAGCATGCGATCCACGTCAATATCCTGTGCGTCCCACTCGATAACCGCAGCTGCGATCCGCTCTGGCCTGAGGATCGGCACAAGGGCGACGGCCTCGGCGGCGGTCAAACGTTCAAGGCCCGTCGCTCCCTCGGAGTAGGCCTCCAGCACTGCGGTTTCGCTCTCTTGCGCGATAAGCATTTGGCCGCGTGGGGATAATAAGGAGGTGTCCCACATCTCGCTCGGCGTTTCCAGAACAGGGGCGGAGGCGGCATTCAACGCGCGCAAAACCGCGTTGCCATAGTTGCGAATGAAGATCGCCGCAGAGCGCCCCGTGGAATGATAGCCAAGCTGTGGCTCGGCCTCAATCAACACAACACGCGCGTCTTTGGCCAACATTGCCGCCGCACTGGCTCCGGCAATGCCGCCACCGATGACGATGATATCAGGCTGGGTCATTTGTTTTGAAATCCATTCAATATGCTCGTTAGGTTGTGCCCCAACTCGTCGCACAGGTAGCCGCCCTCTTGAACAAAAAGCGTCGGGAGATTTAATTCCGCTAGCGCCGCGCCGATGCGTGCAAATCCGGGCGTCGTCACGGCGAACCCCTTGAAGGGATCACCAATATAGGTGTCCAGCCCAAGGGCGATAACCACCACATCTGCCCCAAAGGCGCGCACGCGGGTCAGCGCAGTTTCCAACGCCGCTAGGAATTCGTCATCATTGGTGCCGCGCGCAAGGGGAATATTGAGGTTGTAGCCCAAACCCACTCCTGCGCCGCGTTCGTGGGCATGGCCCCAGAAGAAGGGGTAAAATCGCGCGGGATCAGCGTGGGTTGATACGGTCAAAACATCGTTGCGCTCATAGAAAATACCCTGTGTGCCATTGCCGTGATGCACATCGATATCCAAAATCGCGGGCCGCATACCCCCAAGGCGCAAGCGTTCCGCCGCGATAGCCGAGTTGTTGAGGAAGCAAAATCCGCCCGCGAGATCGCCAAAGGCATGGTGACCGGGGGGGCGCGAAAGCACATAGGTCGCGCGGGCACCGCCCAGCATCGCATCGGCGCCCGTCACTGCGGATTGGGCAGACCAATAAGCGGCCTCCCACGTTCCCGAAGCAATGGGGCAGGAGCCGTCAACCTGATGGAATCCGGACTGACCTTCGGCGGACTCAGGATAGCTGTCGGAGCGGTTGGCGGGGTGGATTTTGGGGATCACCTCGTCGCCTGCGCCGTCAATCTTCTGCCAGCGGTCGTAGATAGTTTGCAAGAAACTCAGGTATTCGGGCGAATGAATTGCCGCAATCGGGCCGAGGCCTGCGTCCTTTGGGGCCTCGAAATCGCAGCCTGCGGCTTGGGCGCCTGCGTGCAGAACTTTGATCCGCTCAGGTTGTTCGGGGTTGGGCGATAGCTTGCCGTTGAGCAGGAAATGCTTTGGATCATGTTTCCATTGGCGCTCGTCAAAGATGGCTTTCATGTCTCGCCTTTCTGGGCGTTTGCCCGAAGTCGTCCAAAATTATTGTTGTTGTTCTGGTGGGTCAGAAAAACCTAAATCGCTGTTTGGTCGCTGCCCTTGAGGCCCAACATGGCGCGCGCCTCGGTTGGGGTCGCGACCTCGCGCCCAAGGTCTTCAACAATGCGCCGGATTTTGGCAACCTGGTCGGCGTTGGTTTTGGCCAATTTGCCGCGCGAAATCATTAGACTGTCCTCTAGGCCAACGCGCACATGCCCACCCATCGCCGCAGACATGGTAATCAGCGGCATCTGGTGGCGACCAGCGGCGAGCACTGAAAACGTATAGGTGTCGCCAAACAGCTTGTCGGCAATCCGTTTCATATGGATCAGGTTTTCGGGGTCAGCACCAATTCCGCCCAAAACGCCGAACACAAACTGGATGAACATTGGCGTTTTTACTAAGCCGCGATCCACAAAGTGGCGCAACATATACAAATGGCTGACGTCATAGCATTCAAACTCAAACTGCGCGCCGCGTTCTTGGCCCATTACCGTTAGGACGTGGGCAATGTCACGCGGCGTATTTTTGAACACCAGATCGTCGGAGTCTTCCAAAAAGGGCTTTTCCCAAGCAAACTTCCAGTCGGTGATCCGCGCGGCGGCGGGATACAACGCGAAATTCATCGAGCCCATGTTGAGCGAACACATCTCTGGTTCTGCATCAAGGGGGGCTGCGAGGCGTTCATCCAGCGTCATATTCGCATTGCCACCTGTCGTGATGTTCAAAACCGCGTCGCAGTTTTGCTTGAGGCGGGTCAGAAAAGGGCGGAAGTGTGCAGGCAGTGCCGACGGGCGCCCGTCTTCTGGGTCGCGGGCATGAAGGTGCAAAATCGCAGCCCCTGCCTCGGCCGCTTCCATAGAATGTTCGGTGATTTCATCAGCGGTGATCGGTAGATAGGGTGACATGGAAGGCGTGTGGATGGAGCCCGTGATGGCACAGGTGATAATGATTTTTGACATTTGGACTTTCCTTTATGACGTTGGATCGACTGAATTGGGCATCTCTGCCATCAACTGTTGCATCGATTGATCCAGTATATCGGTAATTTCATCGAGTTGCGGTTCGGTCACGATCATTGGGGGGCAGACAAGGAAATGATCGCCCGCAATACCGCCACGGGTGCGGCGGGAATAGATGATCAATCCGTTGTCATAGGCGATATCTACCAGTCGGCTGTGGGCATTAAATGCGGCGGGCAGGGGCTCTTTGGTGGCGCGATCTGCCATCAGTTCAAACGCCAGCAGCAACCCTTTTCCGCGCACATCGCCAATGACGGGATAGCGTTGCATCATCGCCTCAAGGCGGGTTTTAAGTGCGTCGCCCATTTGTGCCGCATTCTCGGTCAAGCTGTGCAGTTCGATTTCGTTCAAAACGGCCAGTCCTGCGGCGCAGGCCAAAGGGTTTCCGGCGTAGGTATAGCCGTGGATGAAACCGCCGCCATTCATCACCGCCTCAACGATGTCATTGCGCGCGATCATCGCGCCAAGGGGCACGTATCCCGCGCCAAATCCTTTGGAGAGGGCAATGATATCGGGCGTTACGTCCCAGTGATCCGCGCCAAAAAAGCTCCCCGTGCGCCCGCCGCCCGTCATCACTTCGTCGTGGATGAGCAAGACGCCGTATTGGTCACAAATCTGGCGGATGCGTTGCATATAACCTGCAGGCGGCACCAAGGCGCCGGTTGACGCGCCGCCGATGGGTTCGACGATAAAGGCAAGAATTGTCGCGGGGCCTTCCTCAAGGATTTTGGCCTCCAACATATTGGCATAATGCAGCCCAGTTGCCGTATCCGTAGGATCGAGCCCGTCAAGATAGGCGCGGGGCGCGGGGATTTTCGGCATCGCATGCATCATCGGATCAAATGGCGCGGTCATTGGCGCATAGCCCGTAATCGCGAGCGCCCCAAGTGTGGAGCCATGATAGCTCGGATAGCGCGAAATAACCTTTGTGCGCTGCGCCTGCCCTTGAGTGAGCGCATATTGGCGCGCCAGTTTCAGCGTGCTTTCTACGGCCTCCGAGCCACCCGAAACAAAGAAAACGCGGTCCAGCCCTTTGGGGGTCAGACTCGCAACCTTGTCTGCCAATGCTTCGCTGGCGTCGGTTTGGAAATGCAGTCTGTAGCCGAAGGTGGATTTGTCCATTTGCGCCCGCATCGCCGCCAGAACCGCAGGGTTTGAATGCCCAATGTTGCTGACCATCGCACCCGATGAGCCATCGATATAACGCTTGCCGGAGGTGTCCCACATATAGATGCCTTCGGCGCGGGCGAGCGTGGGGCGGGGCGCTTTGGTCTGATAGAACAGATTGCTCATGTGGGGCCTGCCTTCAACGACTAAGGTGTTTGCGGAGAAAATTGCGGGTGCGCTCATGTTCGGGGTTTTTAAAGATCACCGAGGGAGGGCCTTCTTCGACCACCACCCCTTGGTCCATAAACAACACGCGATCACAAACCGAGGCCGCGAAATCCATTTCATGGGTCACGATGATCATGGTCATGTGCTCTTCGGCCAGTTGCTTCATCACCAGATTGACCTCTTCGACCAGTTCAGGGTCAAGCGCCGAAGTCGCCTCGTCAAACAGCATCACCTTGGGTTGCATCGCCAAAGCCCGGGCAATCGCCACGCGCTGTTTTTGACCGCCAGAAAGCCGTGAGGGGTATTCGTCTATCTTTTCCAGCAAGCCAACCTTGGCCAATTGTTCCTCGGCGAGTTTGTTGGCTGCATCCTCCGACAACCCTTTGAGCATGCGCGGCGCGAGCGTGATGTTGCCGCGCACGGTGAGGTGCGGGAACAGGTTAAAGTGTTGGAAAACCATGCCAATGTTCTGGCGCACTTGATTGACGTGGGCCTCATATTGGCGATGAGGCAGCTTCTTGTTGATCTGTACATCCTCAAGCCAGACTTCGCCCGACGAGAGCGGATCAAGTTCGTTGATCGCGCGCAGCAACGTGGATTTCCCAGACCCTGAAGGGCCGATAATGGCGACGATCTGGCCGCGCTCAACCGTGAGGTTGATATCCTTGAGCACTTCAAGCTTGCCGTAGCTTTTGGCCGCGTTTTTAATGGTGACGAAGGCTTGTTTGGTCATCGGACTCTCCTGTCTCAGCGCGAAGCGGCGATGCGGCGTTCAAGGCGGCGCAATCCCGCCTCTAACGCGAGGTTAATAATGTAGTAGCAAAAAGCCGCTGCGAGGTAGAATTCGAACGGGCGGTAGGTGCGGCTGATGGCCTGTTGGGCCGCAAGCGTGAGTTCCATAACCCCGATCACTGATACCAGTGCCGAGTCCTTCAGAAGCGCGATCATGTTGTTGCCCATCGGTGGGATGACTGCGTGTACCGCTTGCGGAATCACGACGCGGCGCAGGGTCTGGCCGCGCGACAGGCCAAGGGTGCGCGCGCCTTCATATTGGCCCTTGTCCACCGCGAGGATCGAAACCTGTATCAATTCGGAATTATAGACGGCAAAGTGCAGCCCCAACCCGATGACCCCTGCCAAGAACGCGGGCAGGTCGATGCCGACCTGGATCAGGCCGAAATAGATCAAGAACAGTTGCAGCAAAAGTGGCGTGCCCATGAAGAGCCACACGAAGGCGCGGACGGGCAGGCGCAGGGTCCAATGGCTGTAGAGGGCGATAACGGCAAAAACGATGCCGCCGACAAAGCTGAGGATGCCCGCGCAAATGGTGATCGCGACGGTCCAACCGGCCCCCATTAGGAGCAAGCCGAAATAGCTGGGTACGACTGAAAAATCAAGCCCCATGACGGCCTCCTGTTATTGTGTTTACGCTACTCATACGATCTGCGCCCGACGGTCGAGCCAGTTGATGCCCTGACCGACCACATAGATAATCACCATATAAAGAAGGCCAGAAAGGAAGAACATCTCGAAGGGTTTGTAGGTGGAGCCGATGAAGCGTTGCGCGGTATAGGTCAGCTCGATCACCGAAATTGGGGCTACCAGCGCGGTGCCTTTGATGAGCGCGTTGATGTTCACACCCAGTGGGCGGATCATCATCCGTGCGGCCTGTGGAAGGATGATCTTGCGCATCGTTTCGCTGCGGCTCATGCCCAAGGTGCGGGCGGCCTCGGTCTGGCCCTTGTCGACGGATACGATGGCGCCACGGATAGTTTCGGTCATATAGGCGCCGATGTTGACCCCCAGCGCGATGGTGCCGGCAGCAAACGAGTCCAGCTGAATGCCGATCTGGGGGCCACCAAAATAGAGGATGAAAATTTGGATGAGGGCAGGGGTGCCGCGAAAGACGCTGACATAGGCGGCCGCGATCCAGCGTAGCACAGCCAGTCGCGACAGGCGCGCAGCGGCGCCAAAAGCTCCGCAAGTGAGGCCCAGAAGGGCTGTCAGGATTGAAAGTTCTATCGTGACCAGCGCCGCTTCGAGGAAGAACGGGTAGACACGCAGGATGAGGTCGATGTCCAAATCTTTAGCCTTTCAACTCAGTGATGGTCTTGACGCGGCAGGATCGGCAACGCACGAATTTCGCGGATTAAGGCTGTGGTCTCCTCAATCGCCGCGTCCAGAAAACGCTTGCCCGTCTCGGGGGTGGCGACGGTCGGGTCGCCCATGGTGCCGTCTGGCGACACTTCGGACCACCAGCGCATTAACATCGCCCCGCCGCCAGTTCCGGCAAGATCGAGGTTAAAGAATTTACTGTCGGGATTGTGCAGGTTTTGCGGTACCGATTTTTCGATATGTACGCGCTCGGGATGCAAATGCATGTACATCGCGGCCTCAAATTCACCCGCATGGGCAATTCCGCCAATTTCGGATTTGCGCACCTCGTTGATCCGCGCCGACATCAGGTTCCAGTAGGAAGCCGAGACACAGATAATACCCGTTTCGATCACCGTCTTGCGCGCGGCAAGGTCCAGAACAGAATGGTTCGAGCCATGCGAATTCAGTAGCAGGATACGGCGAAACCCGTGATGGGCGAGCGATTTGGTGATGTCGCAAACGAAGGCGACCAGGGTTTCGGGCTGAATCCAGATAACACCGGGGAAATCTTTGTGATGTTCGTTGAAGCCGTAAGCCACGGGCGGCATGACGAAAACCTCGTCCGGCGCGGCTTTGGCGACACCTTCGGCCACGGCCATGCCCAGCACCGTATCGGTATCAAGCGGCATGTGGGGGCCGTGATCCTCGGTGGCGGAGACATTCAGAATAACCACGCGATCCTTGTCGGCATCACGCACGTCTTCCCACGTCAAATGGCCGTAAGTCGTTGTCACGAAAGCAGTCCTCGAAGCAGGGAAAGAGGCCTGCCGGAATTGACCGGCAGGCTGGTTGATACTTTGAGTTTAGCGGATGTCGCCGCCGACCCATTCTTCGGCAATCGCGAGGTAAGTGCCATCTGCCATCATCTCGTCCAGCGCTTTTTGCATAGCGGCGGCGAGGTCTGGGTTGCCTTCACGGATCGCGATACCCGCGCCAATTGGCTCGGCGTCTGGATCGTTGATGGTTGCCAGATCATACTGACCGGCCTTCATAGCGAGCATAACTGGAATAGAGTCATTCACGATGGCGTCCACACGGCCATTGTCCAGCTCAAGAAGCAATTCGGGTAAGCCTTTGTAAGTGTTAATGTTATAGCCTTGATCTCGGGCCCATTGCTCATGTGTCTCGCCGAGCGTTACGCCGACTTTCGCATCATCCAAATCTGCGACACTGGTGATGTCGGAACCGGATTTGGTAAAGATCGCCCGTTTGGTGCTGTAATAAGGACCGACAAAATCGATCACTTTGTCGCGCTCTTCGGTGATCGACATGGAGCCGACGACTGCGTCGTATTTGCTGGCAAGAAGGCCGCCAATGATGCCATCCCATGCGGTTGTAATGATCTCAACTTCAAGCCCCATGCGCTTGGCGATTTCAGTGCCGATTGCCGGGTCAAAGCCAACCACTTCGTTTTGTTCGTTTACAAAGTTGAACGGTGGATACTGGCCGCTCATTGCAATCTTGAGCGTACCGCGTTCTTGAATATCGGCAAGTTCATCCGCGCTCGCTGCCAACGGCGCAAAGCTTAAACCCATCAGTGCGACTGATCCCATCAAGACGTTCCGGCGCAGAATGTTCAGTGTATTCATCATTCCTGTTCTCCCTGTTGTTTTTGTGCCTTTTGTTCCTGTGCCCGAGGGGCCGCAGTTGAAAGGCGTTATGAAACACAGGTTGCGCCGTACCGTCGCATAGAGCAAATAGATAATTCCAATTCCTAAAATAGATGGCTTCTATGATTAAATTAAATGCACAACGCTTTCCTTGGAACTTGGATTGGAATTTGCTGCGGACTTTCATGGTCGTCGTGGATGAGGGGGGAATCACACCTGCGGCGCATTTTTTGGGGTTAAAGCAGCCGACGATCAGTGCGGCACTGAAACGACTCGAGGATATTGTTGGGCGCAAACTGGTGAACCGCTCGCCCCGACATTTCAGCGTTACGCCTTTGGGCGAAGTCCTTTACGCGGAGGCCAGTTCGATTTTTGGGGCGGTTTCGCAATTGCCGGATTTGATGAGCAGCCTTGATGATGAAGTGACGGGGCAGATTAGTATCGCGGTGGCAAGCCACGTTGTTTCCCCGCATTTTGACGCCGTTTTAGCGCGGTTTAACGAACTTTATCCGCGTGTGAGCTATACGATTTCGACCATGGGCAGCGCCGATGTGATGACCCACCTTCAGCAAAATCGCGTCACTTTTGGCGTTTGCCTGTTTTATGAGCAGCCTGCGGGTCTGGAGGCGCGCCACCTCTACCGTGAATATTTCGGATTGTTCTGTGGTCCGCGGCATCGGCTCTATGGCCGCGACGATATCGACCCATCCGAGCTTAAAAACGAAGATGCGGTGTCTTTTCACACCGATGAAATCGACGGTCCCCTGTCTGGCGTTGCGCATCTGCGACGGCGGTTGGGCATGCGTGCCGATCCCAAAGGGTTGTCGTCAAACCTGCCAGAAGTCCGCCGAATGATCGTCGCCAATATCGGAATTGGAACCTTGCCCGTACATGTGGCCCGCAAGGATGTGGAATCAGGTCTGCTTTGGCAGGTTCCCCCGTTTAAATCGTTGCCCGCCGTGGATATTCATATGCTGACCAACGCCAAACGCAGCATGAATCGCGCAGAAAAGATCCTTCTTGAGATGATTAATGCCGAATTTGATTCCCTGCCGTTGGAAGACCGCACCTACAGCGCATAGTCATGTGACAACGACTGTAGCGTGCTTCAACATGCGCGCTGATGTTGTTTGAAAGTTATGAAAAAACGTTGAAAAGGTTTGGTTTTCCGGCCGACATCAATGTGAAAAATGATGTCTTAGCCTCGCAGAGACGCGTTCAAATTGGTCAATCCCTCCGCAAATTATCCAAAAAAACGTTGACTTAAATTTCGAATCCCTATTAGTTCGGTATCTAGACGAACTAATAGGGTGCGCCATGATTGATCCAACAAATATTTCCCGAAGGATGACTTTGAGTTCAGTTGTGCAGGCAATTACGACTTATGGGCCCATTTCGCGGGCGAGTGTCGCAAAGATGACGGGCCTGTCTAAGCAGACGGTTTCCGAAGTTGTTGCCTCGCTTGAAGAGGACGGATGGGTACAAACCGTTGGTCGCACTGAGGGAAACATCGGGCGTCGGGCAGTTGTCTATGAAATCGTTCCCGAAGCGGCCTTGGTGGCCAGCGTCGATCTTGGAGGGACGAAGGTTCGCGTCGCGCTTTGCAATCTTTCTGGCGCGGTTGTTTCTGAAATCATGGAACCCACAGTGCAGACTGGCGGGAAGGATGTCGTTGCCCAGATTGGCCGAATTATTCATAAATCTGCGTCGGATTTGGACATTAGCACCGATAAAATCCGCGTTGCCGTCGTTGGCGTTCCCGGCGTTTTGGATTCGGCGAGTGGCAACATCAATATGGCGCCCAACATTGCGGGGATCGACGCTATCGATTTTCCGACTTTGATGCAGGAGAGCCTCGGGATCGAGGTGCTGGTGGAAAACGATGTGAACCTCGCTGCGTTAGGGGAGCACTGGATGACGCATCAGGGAGAAAAGGACGACTTGGTCTTTTTGTCGATTGGAACGGGCATCGGTGCTGGCCTTGTTATTGGCGGGCAGTTGGTGCGTGGCGCAACGGGTGCGGCGGGCGAAATCGGGTATCTGCCCTTTGGTGCCAATCCATATGAGGCCGAAAGCTTGAAGGTTGGCGCGCTGGAACGCATGACCGCAACCAACGCGATCAAAGGCCACTATTTGGAATTAACGGGCGTCCAAAAATCCGTCCCTGAGGTGTTTGATGCCGCACTAGCTGGGGATGCCGCGGCGGAAAAAGTGTTGACCCAAGCGGCACGTTATATTGGACGGGCGATTGCGGCAATCGCCGCCGTGGTAGACCCCGCATGTGTCGTTATCGGCGGTTCCATTGGCGCGCGCCACGAATTCACTAAGCTGATTGAACCTGAAATTCGCAAGTGTTTCCCAAGACAGATTCCGATTGAAGTCTCCGCCCTTGGAAATCACGCGGCGCTCGCTGGCGGCACGTCCATCGCGCTGTCCCGGCTGCATGTTGCATTATTTTCTGGTGGGCTTCCGGGCGCGAAAATTATCATCCCTGCACCGCAACTGAAGACCTATCAGGAGGACGTCGCATGAGTGATTTTGATTTGATTGCCAAGCTTGAGGCCCGGCAAGATGCGCGTACCGACATTGAACTGCTTCGCGGGGCCATCGGCTGCGAAAGTGTCACCGGCAATGAGGGCCATTTTGTCGATTTCCTTATGTCAGAGATGACACAGATAGGGTTGAAGCCTGCTTCGGGCGACTTCCTTCCCGACCGTCCGAACACTTGGGGCGCTCGGGTGGGGACCACAGATGGCCCTAATCTTATGTTCGTCGGGCACACTGATACTGTTCATGTGCGCGGTTGGGCCGAACACTGGAAAGGGCAGCCCCAAGAAGACCCTTTTTCCGCCCCCGTTATCGACAACGAAATCTGGGGCCGAGGTGCCTGTGACTTGAAGGCAGGCATCTGTTCTGCCCTCGCGGCCTTACGACTCCTTGATACTGTTGGCATGCAATTGGCGGGCACCGTTTCCTTCGCATTTATCGGCGATGAGGAGAGTGGCGAGCCAAACACGGGCGTTAGTGCTGGCGCAAAAGATTTGGTGAAACGCATCGTCACAGGAGAAATCGCTAAACCCGACTTCGCCGTCTATGTTGAGCCGACAAAATTGGATGTTTACACCGCGCAGATCGGGTTTTTCATCGCGGAGATTTCGATCACAGGGAAGTCCGCCTATTTTGGAACGCCACAAGACGGGGTCGACGCGCTAAAGGCAACACACCAACTTCTCACCGCACTTTGGCAGCATGCCGAGGAGCTTGCCCAAGGTCCAACTCATCCTTTGGTCGGTGCTTCCGACATCTTGGTGACGAAAATCAACGGCGGCGGCTATATTGCTGTCCCTGGCGAATGTGAGCTTTCGTTGATCCGAAAACTGCGCCCCGGCGAGAACCTCGACGAAGCGGTAGCGCAATTTGAAGCGGTCGTGAAGGGTGTCGCGTTCGACGACGGTATCTCTTTCGATATCACCTATCCCGCTGGGCGCGATCACCGTTTTGGCGGGTCGCCCGTTGAGATCGACCCCGACCATCCCGCAGCAAAATCTCTCGCCAAATGCGTCACAGAGGTAAGGGGGGCCACGGCTGAAATCGGCGGAGCGCCTTACTGGTCGGAAAGCCCGTTCCTCGTGAATGAAATCGGCTGTCCAACCGTTTATTGCGCCCCCGGCGACATCAGTATTGCCCACACTTTTGAGGAACGCGTCGCGGTGAGCGAGTATCTTGCGGGTGTCCGAGCCTTTGCACTTTTTATCGCACGCTTCTGTGGAACGAAAACTGAGTCAACGAATTTAAATGGAGGAAACCAATGAAACACTTACTGAAAAACGTCCTGTCTGGCGCAGCTTTTGCTCTGGCAGCACTTCCCGTCGCCGCCCAAACAGTGGGTCCCCAAGGCGAGGCCGCAACCCCGTCATCGGCGATTGTGGTTCCAGACACCAGCGCAGAGGCGGTCCGCGCGGGCGCGTATACGGCCGCGCTTCTCTGGCATGACCAGTCGGATTTCGTAAACGCGGTAACGGCAGGCGCGACCGATGAATTCACGCGCTTTGGCATTACGGTTGTTGCGACGACAAGCGCCGGTTTTGATGCCGCGAAACAGCGGAGCGACATCGAAACCGCCCTCGTAAAAGCGCCGGATATCATTCTGTCCCTCCCCCTAGATCCCGTCACATCGGCGGCCGCCTTCCAAGAGGCCAAGGAAGAGGGTGTGAAACTTGTGTTCTTGTCCAATCTACCTTCGGGATATGAGCATCCCGCCGACTACGCGGCGATCGCAACGGATGATTTATTCCAAATGGGCAAGCAAGCAGCGGACGCACTTGCCGCCGCGATGGGAAATGAAGGCACTGTTGGCTGGATTTTCCACGATGCGGAATATTATGTAACAAATCAACGGGATAACGCGTTTAAGGCGACGATCGAAAACGACTACCCGAATATCTCGATCATTGCCGAACAGGGGATCAGCGATCCCGCGCGCGCAGAAGATATTGCGAACGCAATGTTGCTTCGTAATCCCGACATTGGCGGTATCTATGTCACTTGGGCGGGACCAGCCGAGGGTGTTTTGGCGTCGCTTCGGGCCAACGGAAATTCAACCACTAAAATCGTCACCCTAGATTTGTCCGAGCCGATTGCATTGGACATGGTCCGTGGTGGGAACGTGGCTGCGATTATTGCGGATGAGGCCTATGAACTTGGCCGTGTGATGGCTGCTGCGGCCATTCTTGACCTGCTGGATCAAGACGTACCACCGTTTATCGTGGCCCCAGCAGTCACTGTGACGGCCGACAATGTCGCCGAAGGTTGGATGAAATCCTTGCATATCGAAGCGCCAGAAAGCCTGAGCGCAAACTAAAATAAAACGGGCGTCCCAGTCTTTATTGGGCCGTCGACCGCTTCGCCTAGCGGCGAACGAGATACCCCCAACAGGAATCCACAAGTGAAGTCGGCTTAAAATTAAGCTGGCAACACTTCACGCGAAATCATCGTTTGGTGCCTTCGACCCAATGTCAAATCTCATCTGGAAGGCTGATATGACACATATAAAATCCCGACTAAACGGCGCTGACTTCCAGCAAATGGTTGTCTACTTCGGATTTGTTGCAATCTTCATTTTCTTTGCGCTTACCCTGCATGACGACGGGTTTCTAACCCAACGGAACCTAACGAATATTTTGCTGCAGACCGCGCCTGCGACGATTATGGCAATTGGCCTTGTCTTTGCCTTATCCGCTGGCGAAATTGACTTGAGTTTTGGATCCATTGTTGCGGTGTCGGCATTATCCGCAGCGGTCGCGATGCAAAGTTTCGGCATGGCCGTCGGTGTGATTGCGGGCTTGGGGGCGGGTATCCTCATCGGCGCTTTGAATGGCGCCCTCGTGGCCTATCTTAAGCTCCCGTCCTTTCTGGTGACTTTGGCGACGATGGGTCTCTTTGCGGGGATTGCGCGGTCTATGACCAATCTGCGCTCGATCCCCGTTTTGAACGAAACATTCACGGGTATCTTCGGGTCTGGCAAGCTCTTTTCGATCCCCTCACTGGTAATCTGGACGGCCATTGCCGTGGGCGTTGGACATCTGGTCTATCGCAATACGCGCTTTGGCGCACATGTATTGGCGACGGGTGATAATCCACGCGCAGCCCAAGTTTCCGGCATCAAAGTTCCCCGCATCCGCTTCTATGTTCTGACCATTTGTGGCGCGACAGCTGGCTTGGCTGGGTTGCTCTATGCGGGTCGCCTGCAAGCGGCGAAATACACGCTTGGTGAAAGTGATCTGATGACAGTCATTGCGGCGGTCATCGTTGGCGGCACCGCCCTCAAAGGCGGCAAAGGCTCCGTCATTGGCGCGCTCGTTGGCTCGCTGATGATGGGGATGCTGAACAACGGACTCATCCTGATGAATCTCGAAGTTTCCAATCAAATGATTGTTCGAGGACTAATTATTCTCCTTGCCGTAGCGGTATCTCTCCGCGACAGCAGCCGATAAGCGAGGACCTAAAAGATGTTCCTAGACGTACTTCTACGAAGAAATCCGCAGTTCATTGAGGCCGCGATGGCCTTGCATCAATCGGGCGCGATCCCGCCAAACTCTTATGTTCTCGATCTTGATGCAATCGAAAGCAACGCAAGATTATTCGTGGCGACCGCCAATGCGCTGGGCCTCAAAACATTTGCCATGACCAAGCAGGTTGGCCGTCATTCGGGGTTCTGTGAGGCGATTATGCGTGGGGGGATTGACCGCTCCGTTGCCGTTGACATGGATTGTGCCGTTGCCTGCCATCGGGCGGGTCTCAAAACGGGCCACCTCGGTCATCTCGTGCAAGTGCCACAGCGTGACGCCGAGTTTGCCGCCGCTAAATTGCAGCCCGATTATTGGACGGTGTTCAGCCAAGATAAGGCCCGCGAGGCGGCAAATGCAGCGGTTAAGGCAGGACGGGTGCAAAACTTGATGGCGCGTATTCAAACAGAAGGGGATACGTTTTATCGTGGCCACGAAGGTGGGTTTGCCGCCTCAGATATTTGTAATGTCGCAGATCAAATTGACGCGATGGAAGGGGCAGCATTTGCAGGGATTACCACATTTCCTGCGCTCCTGTTTGATCGAGAAAGCCGCAAAGTCAAAACAACTCCGAATTTGGCAACTCTTGCGCGCGCTTCCGAAGCGCTGGCGGCGGCGGGGCGTTCCGACATTGAAATAAACGCTCCCGGCACAAATTCCACGGTGATGTTGGCTGCGCTGGCTGAGGCGGGCGCGACCCAATGTGAACCCGGAAATGCGCTGCATGGCACGACGCCGCTGCATGCGGTTGAGGATTTGCCCGAAAACCCCGCCGTGCTTTATCTTAGCGAGGTCTCGCACCATCACGGCGGCAATGCGTTCTGCTTCGGCGGCGGTTTTTATATTGATCCGGTGTTCCCGAAATATGATGTTCAGGCCATCGTTTCTTCGGAACCGACAAGCGCACGCAAGGCCTTGGCCAGTGCCGAAATTCCCGATTATTCCGCCATCGACTATTACGGGATGATTGACGCCACTGGGCCCGTAAAACCAAAAACGGGCGATACGGTCGTGTTCGGATTTAGGGGGCAGGCCTTCGTTACGCGCGCAAATATCGTAGGTATCTCTGGCATCTCAACGGGCACCCCCAAAGTCACGACAATAGAAAACATTTTCGGCGAGGTCACTGGTTGGCCAGAAAGGGCTCTCTAATGGCATCCGATACAAAAGTTCTCTCCCTCAAAAACATTCACAAATCCTTTGGCGGTGTCGTGGCAATTCAGGATTTTTCGCTTGACCTTGAAGCAGGCGAGATCGTGGCCCTTGTTGGCGATAATGGTGCAGGGAAATCCACGCTGATTAAGATCGTGTCGGGTGTGTACAGCCCGACATCCGGCGAAATTTCTCTGGATGGCACACCTACAAGTTTTAGCGACGCAAGTTCCGCGCGCGCCAAGGGGATCGAAGTGGTCTATCAAGACCTCGCCTTGGCCGACCAACAGCCCGTTTATATGAATATGTTTCTGGGGCGGGAGCTAACCAAGCCCCCTTTCGGCCTCCTAGACAAAGCGCGTATGTTGCGAGAGTCACAGGATCTTGTCGACGAACTTGATGTCCGTATCCCATCGGCAGGCTCAACAATCAGCGAATTAAGTGGCGGGCAACGCCAAGGGATCGCGATTGCGCGTGCGACGGCGTGGGCAAGTAAACTCATCTTGTTGGACGAGCCGACAGCCGCGCTCGGGGTGGCGGAAACCGCGCGGGTAGAAGAACAAATCGCCGCGCTCAAAGCCAAGAACCTCGCAATCCTCATCATCAGTCACAGCTTGGATCAGGTCTTTCGCCTGTCCGATCGCATTTGTGTTTTACGTCGGGGCGAGCAAATCGGCATCCGCGAAACAGCCAAGACAGACAAGAACGAAATCGTTTCTATGATCACCGGAGTAGCGTGAGATGAATAAGCCAATCGAGACAATTATGGCCGGTGAAATCCGTGAAATTCCAGATGTGATCGCCCGTCAGATCAATGAAGGCCTCGCAGGGTACATGGAGGCTGGGCGCAAGGCTGCGACATCAAATCCAGTGGGATTTGTCACTTGCGCGCGCGGTACTTCAGATCACGCGGCGACGTTCTTCAAATACGTCATGGAAATACAAACGGGTTTGCCTGTTGCGTCCATTGGCCCTTCGGTTGCGTCCATTTACGAGACCCCGTTGAAGTTGGATAATTTTATCTGCCTGTCCATTTCGCAATCGGGTGGAAGCCCTGACCTTGTCGCTTTGCAAGAGGCCGCCAAAAAGGGCGGAGCAAGCACATTGGCAATTCTCAATGAGGTAAACAGCCCCCTTGGGCATGGCACGCAAACCGTGTTGCCAGTGTTCGCAGGGCCAGAGAAGGCGGTCGCGGCGACTAAATCATTCGTGAGCAGTTTGTTTGCGATTTTGGGTTTCGTTGCGGGCTTTACACAAGACAAAGACCTTGAAAAAGCCTTGCGCGGCCTTCCTGACGTACTGCGCGCCGCGCTAACCTGCGATTGGTCAAAAGCTGAACTGGCCCTCGCAAGGGCTGGATCGGTTTTCACGGTTGGCCGTGGTCCTGGACTGGCCGTTGCTGCCGAAGCGGCGCTGAAATTAAAGGAAACCTGCCGCATCCACGCCGAAGTTTTTTCGTCGGCAGAGGTGCTGCATGGCCCCGTCGTCCTCGCAGACCAAAAATTTGCCGCTCTGTTATTTGATCCTGAGGATCGTTCTCGCAGTTCCGTTGAAGCGGCGGCCAAAGCTATGGGGGAAAAAGGCGCAGCCGCGTTCTCGATTTCTTCTTCTATGGGCCTAAAAATGAACCTGCCTGTTCCAGTGGTGACCAATCCCCTCGTACTTCCGTTGATACAGATTACTGCATTCTACAGTTTTGTTGAGGTTTTGGCGCAAAATCTGGGCGAAAACGCCGATGCTCCCGTGGGGCTCAATAAAGTGACTGTCACCATGTGAACTTTGGGCATGTATAATCCGCGCGCAATTTGGGGCAGTAATATTGGCCTAATGTAGAAGAGTTCGATTTAGTCTGACAGCACTCTTGGAAAGTCCTCGTCACCCCCATAAGGTGGTGCAATCAAAAATGGACCTATGGGAGGACTAAACTATGAAATTTATCAAGACACTCGCGGCTGCCACACTGGTTATGGCCGCACCTGCCTTCGCGCAGGAACAGCTTTCAATCGCGACCGGTGGAACCGGCGGCGTTTATTACCCAATTGGCGGCGGCCTTGCGGAAATCATCAACAACCATGTCGACGGCTATGCCGCGACCGCCGAAGTTACAGGCGCATCCGTTGAGAACATGGGCCTGATTGCTACGGGCGATGCCGATGTCGCGCTTGCTTTGGCCGACACGGTACTACAGGGCTATACTGGAACAGGCCGCTTTGAGGGGCAACAGCTGCCCATGCTGCGCGCAGTTGGCGTTGCATACGCAAACATGGTGCAAATCGTGGCCCTGAAAGACAGCGGTATTACTTCGCTTCAGGACATGGTCGGTAAGCGCATTTCCATCGGCGCCCCCGGTTCCGGTACTGAGGTCAACGCCGAGCAAATTCTGACGGCAAACGGCATCTCTTATGACGATATTGATGAACAACGCCTAAACTTCAACGAAACCGCAGATGCGCTGGCCAATGGCGATATTGACGCTGGCTTCTGGTCGGTTGGTGCGCCAACCTCGTCAATTCTCAACCTTGCGACTACGAACGATATTGTTTTGATCGAACTTGGTGCCGAAGAATTGGCCGCAGCGGACGCCGCCAATCCGGTGTTTGCCGTGACCACGCTCAAGGGCGGAACCTATGTCGGCGTCGATGCGGATACGTCTGTGATTGGCGTGCCCAACGTCTTGGTCGTGTCTTCGGAAATGTCGGATGATCTTGCCTATCAGATCACCAGCGCCATGTTCGAAAACATCGCAGAGCTTCAAGCGGTTCACCCTGCAGCAAACCAGACAACCGTTGAGCTGGCTCTGTCGGCCTCGCCGATCCCACTCCACCCTGGTGCGATCCGCTATTTTGAGGAAATTGGTGCGACGGTTCCTGACGAATTGCGCCCATGATATCATGGTTCGGAGGGGGGCTTTGCGCTCTCCTCCTTTCGTTTAACGCTTTGGTCGCACAAGCCGATACTCTGACGGCGACCCAAGTGGACACCGGCGAATCGCTTGCCGTGTTTGATGCCCCAGACGGGGCAGGCTGGTGCGTGCTTTGGCATCATTCCGTGCAAGGGTTCGAGGTGTCGGATTGCTATGAAAATCGCGGGGGCCGCATGGTTTTGGTGCGCGCTCATCTGCCGGATTTCGCCGCTGGACTTGACCATATCCCCGGACGCGGCGTTCAAGTGTCGGACGGGCAGGGCGGTTACTGGATTGAAGATATCGACGAGGCCGTTCCCACAAACGCCTATATCCTACGTCCCGGTGCGGGATTTGTAGATCATCGAATTAACATGGACGGGACTGAAGTCTCGCTTTCGGCTGTTGCCCCGCGTGCGCGCGTTCGCATTGCCTTAATAAGGAACTAATCGACGATGACCACCGATCTTGCAGAACGCCCCCCAATGCCACAGCCAACTGTGGCGACCTCGCGCCTCTTGCTTCGTGCGATAGCCATCGTCGGCATCCTGCTCTCCCTGTTTCAGCTTTACGCCGCTGGGCTACAGCCCCTTGGTCTCTTTTTTCAGCGCCCGATCCATCTGGGATTTATTCTGGCACTTTGCTTTCTGATCTATCCGGTTTTCGGCCAAGATCGCGTGCGTGGCGTGCTTGGTTGGGTTATCGACGGCGCGCTCGTACTCTGTGCAGTTTTGGTCGGCGTTTGGTTGCCGATGAACATCGACATTATCGCCAATTCGATTTTTTCGCGCCCGATTGACATCACTGTCGGGGTCATCACGACGCTGGTTGTGCTTGAGGGCGCGCGTCGTGCTGTAGGCCTTGGCATGACAATTATCGGCGCGACCTTCATTGTGTATGCCTTTGCTGGCAACCGTGGCGAGTTACCGTTTCTCTCCGATTGGATGCCCGGTATTCTTAACCATCGGGGCTATACTCTGGACCGCTTGGCAAGCCAGCTGACCCTCGGAGCGGAGGGGATTTTCGGCCTACCATTGGGTGTGGCTGCCACGTTCATTTTCGTCTTCGTGCTTTTTGGCGCGTTCCTTGAGGTGACTGGCGCGGGCAAATTCTTCATTGATTTGGCCTATGCATCGACGGGGCGGCAACGGGGCGGGCCAGCCAAGGCTGCCGTGATTGCCTCTGCCGGCATGGGCTCGATTAGCGGATCGGCAATCGCCAATGTTGTGACCACGGGAGCCTTCACGATCCCATTGATGAAAAAACTGGGCTATCGGCCCGCGCAGGCTGGCGGTATCGAAGCCGCGGCCTCCACGGGTGGACAGATCATGCCGCCCCTTATGGGCGCGGGCGCGTTCCTGATGTCCGAATTCACGCAGGTTCCCTATGTCGATATCGTGCTGGTGTCGATTTTTCCCGCCTTCCTTTATTTTGGCGCGGTCTATCTGCTGGTCCATATCGCAGCGGTCAAACAGGGCATGAAGGGCCTGACAGCCGAAGAACTGCCGAGTGTGCGCAGGGTGATGGCTGACGGATGGCATTTCATGCTTCCGCTGGTG
Source organism: Falsihalocynthiibacter sp. CO-5D18 (assembly GCF_041205445.1). NCBI lineage: Bacteria > Pseudomonadati > Pseudomonadota > Alphaproteobacteria > Rhodobacterales > Roseobacteraceae > Falsihalocynthiibacter > Falsihalocynthiibacter sp. CO-5D18. The sequence goes on from NZ_JBGFCF010000001.1 coordinate 111,489, forward strand.
GCGTTGGTATGGTTGCTGGTGTCGGGTTATTCGCCGATGCGGGTAGGGTTTTACGCGATTATATCGGTGGTCGTAGCGGCTTCGGCCCGCGCGTTGTGGAGCTACGCAACCGACCGACCAACCATGGACGGCTTTGTTGCACTGTGTCGTCGTGGGCTGTCCTTAACGGCGCAAGCGATGGAATTGGGCGCGCGGAATGCGGTTGCTGTGTCGATGGCTTGCGCGGTGGCGGGGATCATTGTGGGCGTTGTCGGGCTGACCGGACTTGGGTTGAAATTTTCGTCGATGATGATCGCCTTTTCGGGTGGCAACATCGTTTTGGCGCTGATCCTCGTGCTCCTCGCAAGCTTAGTCCTCGGTATGGGTTTGCCGGTAACCGCAGCCTACATCGTGCTCATCATCCTCGTCGGCCCCGCACTAACATCGGAATTCGGCGTGCCGCTTCTGATCGCGCATCTGGTGGTTTTCTGGTATTCGCAAGACAGTAACGTCACGCCGCCGGTGGCGCTCGCGGCCTTTGCGGGGGCCGCGATTGCTGGCTCAAAACCGATGGAGACCAGTTTACAGTCGTGGAAATTTGCCAAGGGGCTGTACCTCATCCCGCTTTTCATGGTGTTCAACGAAAGCATCATCCTTGGCGGACCAATCCCATTGGTTCTTTGGAGCGGTTTTCTCGCGATTATTGCTCTCACCGCCTTTGCCGCCTGTCTTGAGGGGTATCTTTTCGCACCGATTGTTTTATGGCAACGGTTGCTAATCGTGCCGGGAGTTATTGCGGTCTTCTGGCCAGATTTGCGGGTCGAGATTGTGGGAGTTGCAATCTTGGTAACTATGCTGACGCTAAATTGGTCCCGAGGTCGCCGCGAATTTCCTGTAAATGGTTTGGCGTGATGCGTTTGCCGTCCTGTCGTGCAAGGCGCCCGTGGCTTATTTGATGCTCGTTTAGGGAGTCGCAAGCACCAGATTGGCTATGGTGATTGCGGCGGTTTTCTGATCATCGCTTTGGGTCATGTCGGTATTGACGTGAATGACCTTGTTGTCGGCAGTGAGAATCGACAATTGCCCACGCATTTCTGACCAAACGGCTTGGACACCCAAATCCGCAACCGGAACTGCGTCTTTGTAAACTGCGAGCACGCGATCAAAATCAGAGGCTCTCGCGGCGCGGGCCGCGATCACATAAAGCCTTTTGCCATCAGGCTTTGCCCCCAATTCAATACGCAGAGCGTCATCTGCGTCGGGCGCGCCCCAGATGTAGGTGCATGTGAACGTGCGGTTTCCATCGCACGCGGCCATTTTCAAACCGTCGTCAGGCGCGAACTCCAAAATGGTGCGCAACTGGTCTTCGGGTATCAACAGCAACAGCGGCTCGTCCGCAGGCGCGATCGTTCCCGTCAAAAGTAACGCGCAGATTGCGGAGGCAAGGAAAAAAGAGGGCTTCATATGTGGCCTTTCAAAGTGTGCGTGAGAAAAACACTGGATTTGGAAATATGTCGCGGAAGGTAAGGATTGCGCCTACAGCCCTTACCTAATCAAACATTGCTCCACGATTCTGGCCTTCACTGCTTCGGGCGTACTTTTGGAAAGATAAGTATAAACCATCTCAATCAAATAACTGGCGCCCAGTGGTTCCAATGCGCCGATACCTTCGGGCGATGCCAAGATCGCCGCTTTGGCCTCTTCCACGGGCAAGCCATCTTGGCTCATGATTAAGCCCCGCACAGCGAGGTCGCCTTGGGCGTTGCAATCTGCGGCAATGCTTTCTGCGGTCGGTTTTGCGGCCTCAAGGGCAAGTCGTTGGGCTTCCTCGTCCGCAAGCTGCTGCTGAATGGATTCCTCCATCTGCTGGGCAAAATTCTTTTTGACAGGCTGATCCTGCGCCGTCGCAATCTGGGGCGTCGTCAGGCCAATAACGGATGCTAAAAGAATATGTTTGATCATGATGTCTAAAAACTCCCGGAAAAGCGGGCTGTAAATTAGGGCTTTTCACGCAAATGGTTAACCAAATTAGTAACCTTGAGCGAGATTGCATAGTATCGCAAGTCCGCTCAAGGTTGCGGCTTTGCAATAGGTTTAGCGTTGGAGAGAAATCAGGCGCACACGACACAAACTGGCGGTTCTGATACAGGAAATTAATGCCACAGCATCGCTTGGTGCAGCTGGATCTTATATGGAGCGTTATGAAAAAGGCGGTCACATAAGAAAACTCTGACAGGCCCTCAACTAATTTTATTGACGGGGAACTGGACGGCGCGGCGGGTTGGATGAAGAAAAATGTGATCGAACTGACGGTTCCCAAAGCGACCAGTGACGTCAGAATTACTATTGAACCCCCGCGAAAGCCCACCGCAGTCTGATCAAATCTTGATGTTTTACGGTGGTGCAGATCGTCAAAATCTTTGGGCCAATGAATGTGTTGGCGACGGGGTCGGCTTGCCAAAAGACATTCTCGCCCGCGGCAAGGTGTTAATTTCCGATGGCTTAAGTTTAGTCGGTTCCATTCCTTAGATTTCCGTTGCGAAATCGCTAACGGCGGCAGTGGCATCACTTCAATATTCGGAATTTTAAGACGTAAGGCGAACAGGAAAAACTCTGGTCGTGGTCGTAACTTCTTACCAGTTATGAAAATTTGCCAAGCTATGTTCTTGCGGGGGCTAGTTATTTGGATAGGAAAACCACATGTTCATGCTATTTAGAACACATTGCCCCCCTTTTTTGACTTTTGCACTGGATTTGAAAATGAAGGTATTTCGCATCTTTCCGGCTCTATTTTTTTGGCATCTTCATGGGGGGCGCCTGTTTTGGCCGCGCCTGATGTGGCTTGCGGTTATGGCACTCCAGAGGCTTGGGCGAAGGTCGATGCGCTGTTTGTCGGAACGTGGAAAATTCAGCACCACGCGGGGTTCTATGTGGCGGGTCCTATGACGATGCCTTTCCCCGCGAGCGGCGACACCGACACGATGCAGATCGAAATGCTGCCTTCAGGGCAACTGGTTGGTACACATCCCGAAGCGCAAGCTCCTATACCGTTCCTCTGGGCAGATGAGCCAGCGTGGAGTTTTGAGAAACACGCAGCCGACGACGGGGCTCCGGCGCCCATGCTGACCTCGTCGGATGTTGAAACGCTGATGGGCTGCGGCGTCGAGAAACTGGCCCGCCTGATCGGCCACACGACAGTATCAATGGACGGCGTGGTCATGGAAATGACTTTACGCCTGATGGTGGTTGGCGTGGATCAGATGTACGGCATCTTTCACACGTCGGCGGTGGCCAGAGGCATGCCTGTGAAAAGCTGGCGTACGGTGACAATGATCCGCTAAAATCAGGCGACAGTTGCGAGAGCTTATAGACTCCAACCCAAGGCACAGGCCAAGCCAATTAAAACCGAAGGGTCGCCCTAAAAGATCTTCGGTGCTTCCGCCCTTTTTTGCAGTTAATCTGGTGTGGAAATTGAGGGGCTTCAACGCCGCGTTCTCCTAGGCGCAGACCTGTGTTTTTGCGCATTGCCCTTTACGTTCTCAATCGACGGGTACGACAGTTTTGTCCCTTCTATGGTGACGCTCACGGCTTCTGAAACGGGGTGGGCCGTGGGCTCTTTGGCAAAACTGTCTCTGCACGAGTATCGCGTTTGGTTCCGCCGAACCATTGGTCAAACAACAATAAGAACACGATGCCTACCAATCCTTGGCGAAGGGGGCGAGATTTCGCAAACCAGCGCCTATAAGCAACCGAACGCGCTCGAACCGAAGGTAATCCCCATTGCAACCGAGGGGCTATCGAGAAGGCAGTCGGCCTTGATCGGGGTGAATGGGCGCGCGCATCCTGATCTGTTCGACACGAATGGCGATACCGCTTTATCTTGCGCCACTGGAAGCAGGCATGCGCAATTGATCTGCCCATACGCCGATCTCTGAGGTACTTGCGGCGTTTTGACGGGCGGTGAGAAGACCGGTGACGGCTACATCGAAGAGGTACTCAGGGCGTTGGCGGCACAAGGGATCGCAACCCGCATTGATATTGTTGGCTTCACCTTCGACGGTTCCAAGTTCCGCTCGCGCCCAAAGGTTATATGTTGATTTTCGACGGCCACATAGAACCGCTGGTGATTAAAATTGCTTTGGGGGAGGATCAAGTTATTGATCTTGCGAAATGAAGGATTTGCAATACATCTACGCCTGCTAGAATACGACGTTGGCTGAATCGGCTTGGAAGGGCTGTACCTCATATGCGCGTATTTTATAGTGAAGATCACAGGCTCCATTTTCCGCAAGCGGAACTGTCGGGTGGGCAGTTTGTCACGCCGTTTGAGCGACCGTCGCGGCTTGAATACATCCTTAACCGTTTGAGAGAACGGCAGTTTTTAGATGTGGTTGCACCTGAAGCGGTCGATATGGCGCCGATTACCGCTTTACTCGATCCGGGTTATTTGACCTTCTTGGAAACGGCTTGGGATGAATGGAAAGCGGCGGGAATGGGAGGCGAGATTATTGCCGCGAACGTCCCTGCGCGGGGCATGCATATGGATCGCATTCCCGAAAATATCGACGGGAAAGTTGGGTACTATTGCCATGCTTCGGAAACCGCCATTACACAGGGGACGTGGAAAGCAGCCTTGTCGTCCGTGGCCTCCGCACAGGCCGCGCAACGTCATGTTGCGGCGGGGGCAAATGCCGCGTTTGCGCTTTGCCGCCCACCTGGGCACCATGCAACGGCCGACCAATACGGCGGTTTCTGTTTTATCAACAATGCGGCCGTTACGGCACAAATGTTTCGCGATTCAGGTGCGGGGCGGGTTGCCGTACTCGATATTGATTTTCACCACGGCAATGGTACGCAAGACATTTTTTACGAACGCGCAGACGTGTTATTCGCCTCGCTACATGGCGCGCCACAACAGACCTATCCCTATTTTATCGGCTATGCCGATGAAAAGGGGCGCGGCGAGGGCGAGGGATATAATTTCAACTACCCGATGCTATCTGGGACAGGCTATAGCCAATGGTCTGCGGCGCTTGATGAGGCGATTGCCAAGATCAGCGCATGGGGCGCGGAAGTACTTGTCGTGTCGCTGGGCGTGGATGCCTATAAGGATGACCCAATCAGCTTCTTTCGACTGGAGAGCGATGATTTCACCGATGCGGGCCGTCGCATTGGGCGGATGAAACTGCCTACCGTGTTTTGTATGGAGGGGGGGTATGCGGTTGAGATGGTCGGTTTGAATACAGTCAACGTACTCGAAGGATTTGCCGACGCTTGAAATCGCTTTTGCGTTTAGGGGGGGCGGGGCCCGAAACAGGCCCCGCCACATTTGCTTATTTGACCAGTTCGGTCCAAATAGCGGTATAAAGTTCAGTCGCGCTTTGTGGGCAGGTTGGCAGGAATTTCCCTGCGGAGACAAACTCTGCGGGCACAACGATTTCTGGTGCGGTTTTCATCTCTTCGGGCATGAACGGCGCAGACCCTGCGATCCCGTTGGCATAACGGGCAAAGGACGAGATCATTGCTGCGTTTTCGGGGATCATGACGAAATCGAGGAACTGATAGGCCTCGTCGACGTTTTTCGCATCCGCCAGCAAGCCAACCGAATCCATCCAAAGGGGGTAGCCTTCGACGGGGTATCCATAGGCCACGGTCGGGTTGTTCAGGCGCGCGCGCATTGTGGACCCGTTCCAGTTCACGGAAGCGGCGTAATCACCCGACGAAAGCTTGTCTGTGGTGCCATAATCCATCGACAACCATGACGGTTTTGCCGCCATCAATTTGTCACGAACCTTACGCAGCACGTCGAGATCTTCGGTGCAAGCTTCGCCGCCAACGTTAAAGATCGCAAGCGCCATAACGTCGCTCATTTCGGGAACCACGTTGACCTTGCCAATCAGTTCGGCAGGCGGGTCAAGGAAGATGTCAGAGGTGTTAATATCACCACTATAATCAGCCGTATTCACGGCAACAGCGGTGGTGCCCCAAAGCCATGGAACGGTGTGGGTCCGCCCCTCGTCCCAAGGTACATTTACCCATTCAGGCGCAACGTTGCCGATGTTGGAAAGGCGCGAGTGATCCAGCTCAGCCAATAGGCCCTTTTCAACAAAGATCGGAACGTAGTTGGCCGAAGGAACCACAAGGTCAAAACCAGAGCCGCCTGCTTCAACCTTGGCAAGGGCGGTCGTGTTGCTGTCATAATCGGTGATCGTAACGGTGATCCCTGTTTCAGCCGTGAATTTCTCGATCATTTCGGGGCTGGTATAGTTCCCCCAGTTGAAAAGGTTCAACTGGCCTTCGGCTTGCGCAGCAAGCGTGCCGCCGAGCAAAGCCGTGGTGGCGATAAGAAAAGATTTCATGTGATACTCCTTAAAATGGGAAGGCAGGGTCTAGCCCCGCTTCCGGGTGGCGAGAAAAAAGAGAGTTAGTACGAGCACACTGACCGCCAGCAAAGCGGTTGAGATCGCGTTGACTTCAGGTGTCAGCGCACGGCGCAATTGGCCCAGCATATAGGTGGGGAGCGTATCCTGTCCCGCTGATTTGACAAATTCGGTGATGATCACGTCGTCAAGGGAGATGATAAACGCGAGCATCGCCCCCGCGACCACACCGGGCATCAAAAGCGGGAGGGTCACATAGCGAAACGTCTGCCATGGTGAGGCATAAAGATCGGCAGCGGCGGTCTCCATTGCGGTGTCCATCCCTTCAAGTCGCGCCTTGATCGGCAAATAGGCAAAGGGCACACAGAAGGCCGAATGCGCGATGATAAGGTAGCCGAGGCCCGTATAGCCCGTAGCGATTTTGATCGACGAGAAGAAGATCAGAAGCGCAACAGCCGTAACAATCTCGGGCACCATCAAAGGTTGGTTGATGACGATATAGATGAAGGTTTGGCCCTTGAATTTCCCCCGTCGAGTGGTGCCAAGAGCCGCCATCGTCGCCACGGTTGTCGCAATAACGGACGCCCAAATTGCGATCACAAAGGAGCGCATCGCAGCACCTTGCACCGCTTCGTTCTGGGCCGCGATGGCGTACCATTTAAACGAAAACCCGCCCCATTGATTGACGGAATTGCCGCCATTGAACGAATAGAAAACCAGCGTGACGATTGGCGCATAGAGCAACACAAAAGACAGCAGCGCCAAGAAGGTAAAGCCGGGCAGCTTGGTCACGTCAAAAGATTTACGCTTACCCATGCGGGTCCTCCCGCGATGAAACGCGTGTATAGATTAACAGCGAGCCGAGAACGACAACTAATAGCACCGTCGAAAGCGCAGCTCCGAGTGGCCAGTTTTGCCCTTGTCCGAATTGCAGCTCAATGAAGTTCCCGATCATCATATTTTTGCCGCCACCCAAAACGCGCGGCGTTACATAAGCACCGAGGCTTGGGATGAAAACAAGAATACACCCCGCCACGATACCGGGGCGAATAATCGGCAAGATCACCCGCCGAAGAATTTGCAAACGCGAGGCATAGAGGTCGTAACCCGCTTCAATCAGCCGAAAATCAAACCGGTCGATCGCTGCAAACAGCGGCAACACCATCAAAGGAAGATAGACATAGGCCATCCCGATTAGCACAGCCGTGTCGGTATACAAAATCTGGATCGGCTCTGAAATCAGCCCGTAGTGGATGAGAAATGTGTTCAAAAGACCCTGATTGCGGATCACTTCCATGATCGCGAAGGTGCGGATTAACAGGTTTGTCCAGAAGGGGATTGTGATCAGAAACAGCCAAAATGCGCGGTATTTCGGCGGACGTGTCGCGATAAACCACGCAGTCGGCAGGCCGAGCACAAAGGCGATCACGGTCGTCGATAGCGAGAGTTTTACCGAACGCCAGATGATGGAAAGGTTGGCGTCCGCTAGGCTTACAGTGCCGTCAAAAATGTCCTTTTGAAACAGCACCCGAAACCAAGCATCCCCCGAGAAAACCCAGCGCACACCAGAGTAGTCGCCCTTTTCCAGAAACGAATAGGTCACGACAATCAGCAATGGCCCACTTGCTGCGACGAGCAGTAACAACAGCGCGGGCATGGACAAAAGCCAGCCATTGCTCCCCTTACTACGCCCTTTGCCAAGGGCGCTCATGCTTCTAAAACCTGCACCGTTTCGGCGTCGATATTGACCCCTACGGCATCGCCGATTTTTAGGGGTGCACCGGCGTTGCTTTGCACCCGCGCCACAAGGCGACCCTCATCGCTCAGCGCCAATGTGTAATGCGTGTCGGTTCCCAGATAGGTCGCGTCGACAACCTTGGCGGGAATGCCCGTAGCGGCGTCCCCAATCCCGATTTGCTCAGGCCGGATCGCGAGGGTTACCGCGCCAGTTTGCCCCGTCAGCGGCACAGCAAGGACTTCCCCCGATCCAATCCGAACCCCACCGGCCTCAACATTACCAGGGAGGAAATTCGTCTCGCCGATGAAGTCCGCGACAAAGCGGTTTACGGGACGGTTGTAGATATCATGCGGTGTTCCGACCTGCAAAAGCTGTCCCGCCGACATGACCGCGATCCGGTTCGACATCGTAAGCGCTTCCTCCTGATCGTGGGTCACAAATACGAAGGTGATCCCAGTCTCTGTCTGAAGGCGTTTCAACTCGCTTTGCATTTCTTTGCGTAGCTTAAGGTCAAGGGCCGAGAGCGGCTCGTCGAGCAAGAGCACCTCCGGTTCAGGAGCAAGCGCGCGCGCCAAAGCAACGCGCTGTTGCTGGCCGCCCGATAATTGTTGGGGCATCCGGTCGGCGAAGGCTTCAAGCTTGACCAAGGCCAATACCCGTGCGGTAGCCTTGGCCACCTCATCGCGTGACTTGCCCAACATTTTAAGTCCGAAACCCACGTTGTCCGCGACAGAAAGATGCGGAAACAGGGCGTAGGATTGAAACACGGTATTCACGGGGCGCGCATTAGGCGGGGTGAAGGTGATGTCACGACCCGAAAGTAGAATTGCGCCAGACGTCGGCGTCTCAAACCCTGCGATGCAGCGCAACAACGTCGTTTTCCCGCAACCAGAGGGACCAAGTAGCGTGAAAAACTCGCCCTTTTCGATACTGATTGACACGTCGCCAAGGGCTGTTACCGCCGCAGAACCAGAGCCGTATATCTTCCCAACATTCCGTGCGACGACGGCAAATTCTTCATTCAAGATACAATCCCCCTAGGGTAGATGTGCGACGCGTTCAAAATTTAGTCAAGGTTTTCCGCACCATACGGGTGGTTTTCGCATGGCCCAAGGTTGCGCCTGCTCGCATTCTGCACAAAGGGCGATCAAGGTGGCATCCTCGCCAAAGGGGGCCGCAAGGTGGATGCCAATTGGCAAACCCTCATCGTTCCAATGCAAAGGGACAGATGCCGCCGGTTGTCCACTGGCGTTGAACGCGGCACAAAATGGCGAATAGGAAAACACCCCTCCTTCGCCGATGCGATAGGCCTCATAGTCGTCGCGCTCATGGGTGAACCGTCCGACCTTTGCGGGGGGCTCGGCAAGGGTCGCCGACAACAGGATGTCGTAATCTTCAAATGCGGCGGCCATCTGTCGGCCATAGCTGTGGATATCCCCCACGGCCTTCAGATAATCAGCGCCGCTGATGTCTTGCGCGTAGCGGATGGCGCTTTTGGAGACCCCTTGCAAGTCTTTCTGACGTTCCCGCAAGCCCCGTGCCGAAAGGGCCGTGCCACAGGCCACGATTTTGGTCCAAGCCCGCATCATCCCGTTATGGTCGGCCTTTGGGCACGCAGGCACCACGGTATGTCCAAGCGATTCCAAAAGCTTGGCCGCAGCCGTCACCGCCGCCTTGCAGTCGGGATGGATTGCTGCGCCTGTAAATGTTGTGTCACAGATACCAATGCGCAGGCGGCGCGGCGGACGTGCGATTGCTGCGGAATAGCTCATCTCCATCGCGGGCGCAGCATAGGGCGCCCCCGCGTCAGGGCCAGCACAGGCATCCATCATCGTGGCGTTGTCGCGCACGGAACGTGACAAAAATCCATCAATTGCCATGCCTGCCCATCCTTCACCAGCAGCAGGTCCATCGGGAAACCGAGCGCGGGTTGCCTTGAAGCCAAATAATCCAGAACTTGAGGCCGGAATACGCACTGAGCCTCCCCCGTCAGACCCATGCGCCAAGGGGACGATGCCCGCAGCAACCGCCGCCCCCGCACCACCTGATGATCCCCCCGAGGTGCGCGAAACATCCCACGGATTTCGAGTTGGGCCACCGTAAACGGCGGCTTCGGTGACGGGGCCAATGCCTCCCTCTGGTGACGTTGTTCGCCCAAAGGTCACAACCCCAGTGGCGCGCATGCGGCGATAGATTTCGGCGTCGTACGTAAAGCGCGTATCGCTCAATGGGATTGACCCGTTGTGGGACGGGAAATCAACCGACTCTGCGCCCAAGTCTTTGATTAGAAACGGCACGCCTTTGAAGGGACCGTCAGGAAGCCCTTCGCGAATTGCGTGCCGCGCAACGTCTTCTTGCACGAGAACCACAGCATTCAGCGCCGGATTTACAGCCTTTACCCGCGCGAGAGCGTCGTCCAAAAGTTCACTTGGTGATGCCGCACCAGACGCGATTAATTGCGCCATGGAGGTTGCGTCGTCTGAGCTGTTTATTGTCATGGAAAAGGGGCTTTCAGCTGCGTGTGAAAAGTATTCTTTAGGAGGAAATCACCCCCTGTAAATGCCAAAACATTCAATCTGCATGGGCGTGATTATATTTAGGGCGGGTTGGGAATTGGGGCTATGTATTTAGGCTATCTTTTGATCTCAGGTCTCCACTTTCGTTAGGGAATTCTGAGGGTATACTTTACGCCTGCGGTGGGGATGAAAAGGCGATTTCGAATTTACCTACCGCCATCGTTAAGGCCACTTGGCCAATGGTCGAAAGTGGCCTGCATGCGCGTCGGGTTTGCTTGCAGAGAGGTGAAAAGTTCAAACGCCCGAACAGCCTGAAAAAGCGCCATCCCCGCACCAGAAAGAACACGACATCCTTTGGCGCGGGCCGCCGCGAGCAGTTCGGTTTCTAACGGAAAATAAACAACATCCGCGACCCAGTGATGCGCTTGAATGCATTCTGTTGGCAACGGCAGTCCGGGAAGTTTTTCCATCCCGACGGGGGAGGCGTTCACAATCCCGTTCGCAAGATGCGCGGCATCTGGAAGGTCAGTCACCGCGCAAGCTCGATCGGCTCCGAAACGGTGATTGAGTGCGTGTGCCAGCCGCTCTGCTGCATCGGTATTGGTGTCGCAGATCAGCAGTTGCCCGATGTTTTCCATGACCAATGCTTTCGCCACCGCGCTCCCTGCGCCGCCCGCACCAATGAGGAGGACTTTGTCGCGAATTGTGTTGGCCATGCCGCGACGAAAACTTTCGCCAAACCCCCACGAGTCTGTGTTGTGTCCGTGCCGTTCACCATCGCGAAAAACGATGGTGTTGGCAGCGCCAATTGCCCGCACACTTACGGACAAAACATCCAGATGAGGAAGGACGCTTTGTTTGTAAGGGAAGGTGACGTTTATCCCGTTAAAACCGGCCGCTTGGATTTTGTCGAGGACCTCATTCAGGGGTGGTTCGTCGGTGCGACCCGCAAAATCCAACAAACGGTAGTCAATATCTATACCCTGCGCTTGCCCCTCGTTTATGTGCATGCGGGGCGTGCGGGAGGATGAAACCCCATGTCCGAGCAAGCCCAGAAGCATTGCTCCCTCGGTCGCTTTCTTTTCGATATTTGGTATCCATTTGCTCACCGCAATTACGCCTCCTTTCAACCTGCGTACCCCATCATGCGGGGCAGGGTTAGGACCAAGCCCGGCCACAAAACCATGCAGAGTAAAGCCAGCAGAAGCACGCCCAAAAACGGCCAAACCTCGCTGATGATTTCCGAAAGGGGGATTTGAGTGACGGCGGTTATGACAAAAAGCAGGATGCCGTAGGGCGGGGTGATTAAACCGATCATGCAATTTACCACTGCGACCACGCCAAAATGCACGAGATCAATTCCCAACTCGCGGCAGGTCGGAATGAACAGCGGGATAATCACCAAGATGATTGTGGTGGCGTCGAGCAAACAGCCCAGCAGGAGTAATAGAAGGTTGACGCTTAGGAGGAACACGAGGGGGTCGACATCAAGACCAACCAGATGTTGTGCGAGGACGCTCGGGATATTTTCCGAGGCAACAACATAGTTGAGAATAAGCGCGCCGCCGATCACCAGCCCCACCGCCGCAGACGAACGCGCGCTTTCGACGAGGATGTGATAGAGCGCCCTAAAGCTTAGCGCCCGATAGAACAGAGCCGCCAGCAACAGCGCATAAAACGCGGCAACGGCTGCGGCTTCTGTTGGGGTCGTGACACCGCCATATATTCCATAAAGCAGGATGGCGGGCATCAATAACGCGGGGAACGCATTCGCCGTGCGGCGTGGCAATTCACGAAAAGGAACGGGTTCCTCCAAGGCAAATCCGCGCCGTTTGGAAAGCCACCAATTCATCGCCATCAACACGCCGCCCATGAACAATCCGGGCACAATGCCACCTAGAAATAGGTAGCCAATGGATGTGTTTGAGACGAGCGCATAGAGGACCATCGGGATTGACGGTGGAATGATAGGCCCAATCGTGGCAGATGCGGCGGTGATTGCTGCTGCGTAGCCACGCGTATAGTGGCCGCTTTTGGTCATCATTTCGATGATGATTTTGCCGATCCCCGCCGCATCTGCGATGGCCGATCCGGACATTCCCGAAAAGATCAGGGAGGCAACGACATTAACATGCCCCAAACCACCGCGAAAACGCCCAACAAGAGCCACACAGAAGCTTAGCAGTCGGTCGCTGATGGTGCCTGCATTCATGATGTTGGCCGCGACAATGAAAAGGGGGACCGCCAGTAAGATAAAACTTTGATAAAGCCCATCCATAAGCACTTTGCCCGCAATCCCAACGCCAGCACCGCTCGCGAAAAGGTAAACGAAAACCGCGAGGAGAATGGCATAGGCAATCGGTGCGCCGATCCCTGCCAAAACCATCAGCGTTGTGATGCACAGAAAGAATTCAAACGTCATGCGTCTTTTTGCTCCGTGTTGGAATTTTCCGGCTCTTCAACGCCAAACCTGATGGCGCGATATGCAGCCCAGCCATAACGGAGGGAGACAACAACAAGGAAGATTATGTAAATCGAATAGAGGTCGCGCATACGGACCCAATCGCCCAAAAGGCTACTGAGAGTGGCCGTTTTCTTGAGGCGAAGGATGTAGAATTTTGCCCATGTCGGCTCAATCGCGAGGAACAAACCCACACAGATTGCACAGCTGGTGATGATGATGAATTTTCGCCGCAAAGAGGGGCGCACGTAGTTTAGGAGGATATCAAAAACGACGTGATCGCGCGGACGAACTACAAATGCATTGCCCCAGAAGACAAGCCACACCCACAGCAGGAGGCAGAATTCGAGCGTCCAGCCAAAGTTGGACGGCTCAAAGATCGGATGAATATCAGGCAACCAGGCCAGCCGCGCCGAATACCGCACAGCGATCTGTAAAATGAACGTTAGAAACATGGTCGCCATCATGATTGCGGCAACAGCTTCGGCAAAACGTGTGAATTTAGACAGGATTTTAGTCATCGGAATGCGTTCAGATACATCGGGTGCCTATTCCTGTTTTTGTTTATATTTAGCGGCAGTAGGAGAGGCGCGATGCACGCCTCTCTCTTTGTTTGGAAACGTCAGAACCTAGTTTCCGAGTGCATTGATCTGTTCAAGCACGCCTTCTGGCCAAGATGCCGCGAACTCAGACCCAACATATTGCTGCTGAACATGGGTGCGGAAGGCTGCAAGATCAGGCTCATAGATTTCTAGGCCTTTTTCTTCGAGGAAAGACACAAGATCAACTTCTTTTTGCAATTGGTTCTCGCGACCACTCGACGCTGCGGCATCCGCAGCGGCTTGCACGGTGACTTGTTGCTCTGGCGTTAATGCGTCCCATGTCGCCTTGGAAAGCGCGATGTAGTTCAAATCAACCAAGTGAGATGTTAGAACAATCTGGTTTGTTACCTCATAAAACTTGGCATCGACCACGGTAGGAAGGGGGTTGTCTTGACCGTCAACCGAGCCTGTTTGCAGGGCGGTATAAACTTCGGTGAAGGACATTGGAGTGGGGTTTGCACCCAGAGCTTTGCCAAGGAACTGCCATGCATCCGTGCCTGGCATCCGCAGATTGATACCCGCAAGATCGGCAGGCGTCATAACCGTCAACTCGTCTTTTGTCTGTCTTAGGTTCACGTGCCGACGTCCAAGATACATGACGGCTAGCAATTTTACGCCCAGCTCTTCTTCAACTTTAGCCTTGAACGGATCCATCAGTGGATCGCTGAACACGCGCACTTGGTGCTCGGCGTCTTGATGGACATACCCGGTGGCAAAAATCGAAAACTCAGGAAAGAATTGCGCCAACTCTTGTGCCGATGCAATCGACATTTCCAGATCACCAGAGGCAATCGCTTCCAACTCTGAACCCTGCGCAATCAAGGACGCGTTGTAGTGCGGCTCGTAAGTTGCGAACTCTGCGATCGCAGGCGCAAAAACTTCGGCAAGGGCAACTGACCTCTGATCGGTATCAGACGCAGGCGAGGACATCCGCAAAGTAATTGTGTCGGCAGCAAAGGTGGGGCCTGCAATTGCGGCCATTGTAATCGCAATAACTGCGCGGCGGGTAAAGTTCATCATTTTTGGTCTCCTCCAAAATTAGTGACGCGGCGCATGTCCGCGATTCGATCCCCAACCCTTTGGGTGGGGAATTTGGCCAAGGGGTTTAAACTGACTTTGTTAAACTTAGCTTGGTTTCAGTTTTAATGCTAAAAAGTGTTTTCCTCCAAACACTTAATTCAATCTCGCAACGCAAACCCTTCGGGTGTCTTGTTGCGACTACTCCCTTTCCCCCCTCCGGTCGTAACGCGATTTCATCCAAACTGTGGCAACTCAACCGTTCGGTGTCAAGGTAACATGTTACGCGGCGTTTAACTTTTTGCACTGGATGGAAACCGTGGGGCAGGAGGTAAGCCTTATGCCCGTAACTATTCACTGAGAGATGGGGACGTATGGTGCGCGTTTCTTCAACGAGCCTCCTATTTCATTTCGAGGTTTTAGCTCGGCGGCAAATGCACGTTGACATCCGCAAATAAAGCAAATTAACATGTTAGTCGAAAACAGGAGGGAAACGCATGAAAAAAACTAGGATCTTTGGCCTTTCGGCAGCATTGGTAACGCCATTCGGGCCAACGGGCGATCCTGATTTGACCCGTGTGGTCAGTCACGCAAAATTCGTCATCTCCGGCGGGTGTGACAGCGTTACTCTCTTCGGTACGACGGGCGAGGGATTTGGCCTTAGTTCGCACGAGCGGCGGGATATTTTAAAAGCGGTTTCAGGCGCTCTATCCAAAGAAACACCGATTGGCGTGGGCATTCTGACCTGCGATATCGCGACCGCAGCCGAACAAGCGCTTTCTGCCTATGCAGGCGGTGCGTCGCGGTTGTTGATGGCGCCGCCGTTTTTCATGAAGAACATGGGGGATGATGGACTTTTTGCGTGGTACAGCGCCGTTTTCGATCGGATCGGCGATGCCCTTAAAAACGTAATTCTTTATCACATCCCAAGCCAAACAGCGGTGCCGATTTCCGTTGAGTTGGTTTCTAGATTGCGCGCCGCATATCCCGGTGTGATCACAGGCATTAAGGATAGTTCCGGCGATTGGGACACCACCCAAAAATACCTTGCGGCACATGGCGATATATCCATCTTGGTGGGCGACGAACGCCAATTGCCAAAAGCCATGGCAAATGGCGCAGAAGGCTCGATTTGCGGGGTTTCGAATTTCCTTCCCGGACTTTTGCGAAAAATTATCCATGAGGGGGCTGATGCGCGGCTTTTGTCCGGAATCGTTGATATGGTGGTTGCGGGCCCTGTAACGCCTTCGGTCAAAGTTCTGACGGCGCATGTCTCCGGTGACCCTGATTTCATCCGCGTCCGGCCGCCCCTGTCGCAATTGCCCGAAGCGGCCCAGAAGGCGCTCATCCAAGGGTATGAAGCGGCCATGGCAAAGGGATGACGCGCCGCTCGCTTACCATAAACGCTCTCCATGCTAATCAGGTTTTCGCTAGACGTGCGGCCACATGAACTAAAGTGCTTGTGGAAAAACCTTGATGGGTGGGGGCGCCTTCTTTTGCGGGCGATGATTGGGCCTCCCGCGTGCGTCATTTTAAAACGCTGGTTTCGAATGGGGACGCCGAAGGTCACTTGAGGGGAAAATTGGCTTTCCGACGGATGATCCGTGTGACATGTTAATCTGAAGTTAGGTCGCAAGGGCGTCAAAAGTCACTTAATCGTTCTTACTGGAGGTGCCAAATGAAAACTTCGAAACCGATCCCAAAGCCCGACGAAGGTAAAACCAACAGTTTGCGCGAGCAAGCCTATGGCAGTTTCACAGAGCATCTTTTGGCGCGCTCCCTTCGGCCGGGTCAATTTGTATCACAACGAGAGTTAGTCGAGTTGACGGGGCTTGGTCTTGGTGCCATTCGCGAATTGGTCCCGAGGCTTGAATCTGAAGGATTGATCAAGACTGTTCCCAAACGCGGGATGCAGATAGCGCACGTCGATCTCAACCTGATCCGCGATGCGTTCGAGTTTAGGCTTTTCATCGAGGTAGAAGCCGCATCCCTATTCACTCAAAATGCATCGAATAGCGATGTCGCGCGTCTCTATGAGGAACATGTTGCAATTGTTCAGGAATGTGAGGACGCCGCGGCTACAGGAGGCATTCAACCCGTACTCGTTGCGCGGGCGCAATCCATTGATTGGGGCTTCCACGCGACGATTGTTGATGCGCTTGGCAATCGGATAATCAACGACGCTTATCGCGTGAATATGATTAAAATCCGATTGATTAAGCAAGAACAGACGCAATTAAACCTCGCGGTGATTGTTCCGACAATGCTTGAACACATCAAAATCATTGAGGCTTTCAAGGTGCGCGACGCTGCCAAAGCCAGTCAAGCCATGCGGGAACACATTACAAGTGCGAGAAATCGCGCCTTAGAACAACGCTAATTGTTAGTCCAGACGAAAAGTTTGCTTGGGGCAAGGTGGTTTCTGTTCATTCTGACTTAAAACCCTGTCCCCTTCGATCCAAATGAAATCAGCAGGCGTTTAAGTAAGTTGCAATCGGCCATTCATCTTTTCGCAACATCGTTTTCTTAATCCAGCCTGCAGCTTCGCCGAAACGCGCGCGGCACCAAATTCCGTCAGAGGCTGTTGTGCAATAGTTGACCTTGAGGCAGGTGCCTTTTGGCAGCGTCCCTACCGAGAGCGAATTCCCTCGTGGTTGTTCGCGGACGTTTAGGTTCACAAGCAATTCAACCGAGGAAATAACGCCGCCGCCCTCTGTGAAAACAGGCAGGGCCAATTCCTCTTTTGTTGCGCATTCAGCCGTGTAGCCTTTGTAAATACACCGGTGTTCGCGAAGGGCTTGGCTGAACTTGGCGTTCTCTGGGGCGCCATTCGCACGCTCTAAAATAACGCTGCGAAATGTGTACCCGACGTCGCCAGTCACGCGGTTTTGGTTGCCTCCGAGGCGGGCAATCAAAGCGTCATTTTCAGCATAGAGGGCAAGTTGGTTGTCTTCGATATCCCATGCTTTGACACTGTCAAAAGGGGCCACACAATTTTCGGAGGTACCGGAGGGGCGCAATTGAGATTCTTCAACCACGCCACGCAGTTCAATCACATTCGTAAGCTCAAAGGAACACGGAGCGGGGCTGGTTGAAAACGACGTGTCAAATATCAGCCATTGACCAGAAAAAGCCTCTAAAAACATCTCTTTAGATTGTGCTGCTGCCTGCATGGAAAAACAAAGAACAAGTGAATTTATAAGCCCAAATAGACATAATTTCGATTTCATTTTCTTACCCAATTTAATGTTTTCCTGGTTCTATATCTGAAGTCGCGCGCGCGATCTCCAAACCTTCGGATCTTACAATAAGGACCACTTTCAATGTGGTGGTGTCATTTAGGTTAATGCCGCTTGAGCCAATGGTGTCGATGCTGCCAGCGCGGACCTGAAATTCACCAGACTGCCGCAGGTTCGCGGTGCCCGATGCGTCTCCCTTGGAAACGATCATTTCTGCTTCGACAACGCCTTCGGACAAGCCAAGTACGCGGCCCGTTATGACAACTTTGGACTCTTGAGGGACGACAGAAAGTTCAGCGATCGCAATATCGCCACTTGCAGGCGCACTTAGAAGCATAACGGCCAATACAACTGCAGAAAATCTGCGCATATTTGACGCTATCTACTTAGGGTGGTTTGCGTAATCACAACGGTGCCAGCATTGGAAAATACAGTTGGGGAACCTGTTGCCGTCATGTTGTTTCCAACCTGATTGAACGTTACATTTGTGGCACTGCCGGACACAGATAGACCATAAGTATTGTCGTTACCGACTTGGTTCAACGTACCGGAATTACTGGTGCCGCTCACCAAAACACTACCGTTGTTTCTATCTCCGGTTTGGGAAAGCGAGCCTATATTGCCGCGTCCCGTCACCTCAATATTTCCGAGGTTTCCGCTGCCAAGTTGCTCAAGTGCCACCACGGCCAGTTCGCCGCCAAATATCGTCGCAGCGTTTCCGCTCAGGCTTGGCGCCAAGCTGTTATCTTGGTTGAGGAGAACAGTTGCCCTCTCGTTCTCAACAGTAATGTTCGCACTGTTTCCACCCCCTAGTTGAAGGGCTGGCATAAATCCATTCAAGCTACCTGCGACGCTAGAATTCGTGGCGAGAGACTGATCAATCTGCAAGGTATTTCCCAGCAGACTGTCCTGAGTGTCCTGAACCAAATACAAGTAGTTGCCATCGCCAGCCATTACCGGGGCACCCCCAAGGGCGCCAATGACAGAAGTTGCAACGCAAATAGCGGAAATTTTTAAATTTTTAATGATTCTATCCATAATATAAGGACGTTACCACGAACCTTGAAAAATCGACAACGAATTTCGGCTACCTTGTTGCGAGAAAACAGCTTGGTTCTGCTGCCCGCTTTGGACGACGGTAAAGGCGTTGGACGTGCCTGAAGAATATCCGCGTATCGAATTGTCGTTTCCATTTTGAACGACCGAAAAGAGTGTATTCGTCCCCAAAACATCTATGTCCATGGTGTTGCGGTCCCCACTTTGAAGGATGTTTCCAGGTTTCAGTGAGGGGAGCAACAATGGGTTTGAGTCCCAAGTGCGCCCCAGACCGCCGTTCTCGCTCCCCGTTACTGTTAAGGAGAGAGTGTTTCCCGACGTACTTTCGATATGTAGAAAGTTGTCGAGGCCCGTGATCAGAACTGTATCCCGCCCCTCTGGCGCGGAATTCCCAACCCCTGCTGCCAATAAACTCATCACAAATGCTAGAATAAGATACCGAGATACCCCAAAAATATTGCACGACATAGCTTCACCCCTTGCCAGCCGGACGCTTTCGCCCGTTTCGTGTTCGCTGGCAGTTGGCGCTTATATTGTGGCAGAAATTTGATGCAGGTGAGGCGGTTTAATGTGTTGTTTAGATTTAGCCGAGAACCTCGTCGTCAACCGGCGGGGTCGGCAATCTGACAGCCCCAGTTTCCGGTGTAAGTTCACGTACAACCGAGGCAGGCGCGACGTCCTTCTTTTTCGGAACCGTTTGCGTTATCGACGCTGGGTTGCGCGTTTGAGGGGCCTTGGCCAATCGGGCGTAAGCGGAGTATGCGCCGAGTTTTTCGCTCTTATTTTTTGCAATCAATCGCGATTGAGTTGCTTTATCAGAGAAAGACCAAATCCCTTTCTCCGCGCCCTCAATTATCATGCTGTAAACGGCTTTCTCTATCGCCTGTTGCAAGGCAATCAAACGCGGTTCATTCGCACTCATACCCGCTTCAACTTCGAGCAATTCATCAAGTTCGATATAAGAAAAGATACTCCCTTGGATCAAGGAAGACCCAATCGATTTTTGCGCCATCGTGTTGGTTAAAACCTCACCAGTGGAGGTCGAAACTGCGCGCAAGCTTACAGTGACCGTATCGGTCCGCCACTCAGAATTTGCGCCGACTCCGAGCAAACGAGCGCCCGCACCCCCGGTTTGTGTGTTGCTGTCATAGCCTACGATCCCGCCCTGCAGAATGATACCCGCGTGGAGGAGGGGGCCAAGTGCCGCTGGATTAACTTCGTCTTCGCCGCGATATTGACGGCGCATTTCTGTCAAAATCTGACGCTCTCTCACAAGATCGGGAAGGCTGGCGCGATCCAAAACCGAGAACCAGCGCCCTTCACCAGCATCTTGTAATGCTTTTATCAGAACTGCCGACCCACCTTGGGAAACGGCGCGTGACAACGACTGAACCAGTTCGCGCTCTTCATATTGACCCGTCAAGTCGGGGAAATCGTACACAGCAACATTCATCCGCTGTATCGGTGATGGCAGGGTGCGCAGCGCCATACTCTGCTGCGTCGGGGCAACGAGTGTTGGTTGAGCTTCCCCGAAGAACGGTGAGGGGGCTGGTGTGCATCCCGCAAGTGCCGTTGCACCTGCGATTGCGGCTAGTTTTGTCATGGCCCGAAGGCCGCTTGGTAAAGAAAAACTATCAAAATTCATTAAACAAGTCCCTGCTCGATTATTTGTCCCAACTTTAAATACGGTTGAGTTTTTGTTTAAGAGTCCGTCAAAAGCTGGGGCACAATAATCTCGGTAACGGTGCCATCTAATGAATCTGTAATGAGTAGTCGAATAGTCTCGGGCGTGCGTTCGTAGGTAACTTGGGTCGAGCCGAAGGTAATAGAACCACCTTCAGACCCCGTGTCGCCAAAAATGGCCTCTGTCACTTGCCCTGCAAGAGCGGAGAGCAGGCGACCTTCAAGCTGTCTTACAAAGAGATCTGCCTGAGAGCTTGACGTGTCAGTTTCCGTCCCGGAGGTGCCAGAATTCTGGTTTGCGTTCCGAGCCGTTGCATCCCGCTGGGCGGTTGCTGTTGCAATAAGGTGAGAGGAGTTTAGGGGGGAACCGCCAAAGGAGGGATTTACAGGTTGATATGTAATTTCCGACCCTATCGCTGGGGACGCTGTGACAAACATCGCAGCGACAACAAAACTTATACTTTTCATATTCACAAACCCTAAATACTAAAACGCGCCCAAATTGATCTCTCAATAGCAGCGAGATCAGTGGAAAGTCATATACACCGACTTATTAGGCCATCAATGCAATTTTGCGGCAACGTGTTGCTAGGTTAACGATTCCAATACGGGCAAATGAGGTTGGATTTGTTGTCAATATGATACGATTTAGGCGAAAATATGCCCAAAAATAGTTCACCTTTTGCAAGTTTTGGAAGGGAGTTACTGCCCGAAAGCTCTTTTCTAGGCCCTCAGTTTAAATGAAATTCGGTACGAATCGCTAAAATTACATGTTTTGTTTGCGCAATAAGTTTTTGTTATTGTATCGATTTTTTGCCTAATGGTGGCTCGCTGCTAAAACCGTCCACCACCTAAGGTTGTAATTTTCCTGATTTGTTTTGAAATGAGGCTAAAATTGGGCATGGGAAGAAATTTATCTTGTTTTTGACACTTTTCTGTCTCAACTTCGGACTTATTCGAAAACTCGGCAGAAATTTGGAGGCCGTACCATTTCACAGCCGTCTGGCTGATTTCGAAAGAGAGATATGCAATGGCGAACCCTGCTGTTGCTGCAAAGGCTTCGCGAGAAACGGAGTGATGCATGGTGCTGCTGCTTACAGGTTGCGCCTGAAATAGATCAGTATGTGTAATAAATTAACTCTGACAGGAAATAAAATGAACGTTATTAAAATCTCACTTTTTGCAACCACAGCACTAAGTCTCTCGTTTGGTGTGGCTTTTGCCGATGAAAACGAAGCATTTTTAGAACAGCTTTCCCAAGGCTCGACTTTTAACAACTCTGCGCTGGTTGACCAAAGCGGCGGATTGCGGAACAAGGCTGGTTCAGCAGGCGATAAAATGAAGCAACAATCGCTGCATCTCTATGTGTCCGGCAACAGCCTGAACATTGATCAAAGCGGTAACGACAACGAAATTGGCTTGACTGGCTCTGGTGTGAACCAACTGGCACAAAAAGCAAACGGCAACGCTGCTACAATCGAGCAGAGCTCAGACAGAAACTCGGTTGGTTCAATTCAGCAAGCTACACGCTACGGTGGCGGATATACTTCTGGGAACACACTGACAATCGAGCAATCCGGCGGTGACGACAACTCGATCGGTAGTGTTGTACAAGAACGCAACGGTGGCTCCAACGGAAGCGTTGCGACGCTTACTATGACCGGCTCACGCAACAACATCGACAAGGCCACTCAAGGCACCACCTTTTTAGGCGGAAATGGCAACACAATGACGGCCGAAATTTCGGGTGACGACAACGGCAAGGGAACCTTGTCGGGTTTCGCGGCACTCAGTGGCGCAAACACTAGCGTGCTGGACCAAGGTGGTCGGTATTCTTTTGTGTCACAAGGCAACAACAGCATGAACCTGTTGATTACAGGTAATGAAAACCAATTTGGTGTCACCCAAGCGGGCAACGGCAATGGCGTTGGTACGCTTACTATTAATGGCGACCGCAACGAATTGGGAGTAGTTCAAGGCGGCTGGACCAATGTTGTGACTGTGGCGGCAATTGACGGGTACGACAACAATATTGGTGTCCTACAACTGGGCATTTCCAATACCGCATCGGTCACGGCTCTCAAAGACGGTAACGCCTTTGGGGTTGGCCAGTTCGGCAATTCAAACGATGCGACCGTGTTTGTCGACGGCAACGGCAATGGATCAACAACCAGCACGCCTGTTCTTGCGGGTGACGCACTTGCAGCAGCAGGTTTGACACCCTTCTTCATCGAAGGCGCTGTGATCCAGCTTGGTGACGATAACATCGTGAATGCTTCACTCACAGGCGACAACAACCTGTTCGGAATGGTGCAAGACGGCAATAGGAACAACATCTCCGCAACCGTGAACGGCAACAGCAACCAATCAGTCGTTGTCCAAATGGGCAGCGATAACTCAGCGACCTTTAGCCAATCTGGTAGCAACAACATCGCTGGCATTGTTCAGTAATTATGACTGAAGGCGTCGCCACGGCTTCGCTTAAAAAAACGACCACGGGGTGCAAGAATGTGCCCCGTGGTTATTTGATTTAGGGTTCTTGTATATGCGTTCATTTCGGTTTGTGGTTGTGCTGGGGGTTTTGACAATCGGTCCCCTAAGTTGGGCGTATGCGGCGGATAACAATCTGGCGTTCGTTGATCAAATTGGAGCGGATAACACTGGGCTGATTTCTCAGTTAGGCTCCGCAAATCAGGTCGGCACAGAGCTCGATCCTGTTTTGCAAAATGGCTATTACAACGATCTAACAATTACACAGACTGGCGAAGACAATGTTATCGGCCTCGAGGGGCTGGGAGTCGATCAGGCAGGCAATTCGGCGACGCCTTCGATCTTCAACACCATTCTTATCGATCAGGATTCCAATTTAAACATAGTCGGAAGCATTCAACAGTCCGCATTGGGCGCGATTCCAGAAGGCGCAAACCGTTTAACCATTCAACAGGGTCTGGACGGGGCGGGGGATCGCAACAAGATTTCGCTCGTGGTTCAAGAGCAGCTCGGCGGAATGCCCGGACAGGTGGCAATCCTTACGCAAACGGGCGAACAAAACACTGTCGCTCTCGTTGAGCAACGGTCGCTGACGGCGGCGCAATTCAAAGAAAACATCATTGTCGCCAATTTCAGCGGTTCTTTTAATGGTCGCGGAGATCTTACGGGGCCTGCCCTTACCTCTAGGGCGGTAGCAAACTCTCTTATCCAGCGGGTCGGGTATGACGCTTTAGGCGCGAACGGCAACGAGATGAACCTCATGGTTAGTGGCGATTTTAACCGTTTCGGGGTTTTTCAAGGTGGGCGTAAAAACTCAATTGGCTTCCTTACGATCTCTGGAAACTCCAACCAAATCGGGTTCCGTCAAGATGGTTTGGAAAATGACATTACCGCATCGGAAATACTCGGCGATGGCAACAATATCGGTGTCGGTCAAATAGGCACCAACCGTGCATTTCTCAATATAGTTGGCCTGAGCAGCGACAATGAGGTCCTTGGACTGCAAGAAGGTTCAAACGATCTGCTGTTTTTCGTCGATGGGGACGGGAACGATCTCAGGGTTGAGCAGGGGTATAATAGTGGCCTTGGCGGCGGAAATGACGCGGATGTTTCCGTTATCGGCGACAGTAACTTTTTTGACGTCACACAATTCGGTACCAACTCTACGACAATCTCGGTGACGGGTGATTTCAACAATGATCCAAGCCAGATTTTTTCTGGGAACGCCCAACTTGGGCTGGCTGCCGGAACCATTGAACAAGTTGGCACAAGCAATGCTGCAACTCTGTCCATCACCGGAAACCGGAACATGGCAGCGGCGCAGCAAAACGGGGATTACAACAGGATTTCTCTGGGCGTCGTTGGAGATTCCAATCAGGCGGCATTTATTCAAATGGGCAGTATGAACGTGGCGTGGCTTCTGCAATCGGGCAACGGAAATATCGCTGGCTTTAAACAATAGGCGCAGGCGGTTCGCATGAATGCCTAGAATAACCAAAAGGTTATCCTAGGAATCGAGAGCGTTTTGGAGACCCTCCCGCAGGATCAGAAAGTAAGGCTAGTGACCAGTTGCGTTTGGCTGCCGAGGCCGGACACTTCTAGATCAACAACGTCGCCATCACATAAGAATTTAGGCGGGGATAATCCAAGGCCGACCCCTTCGGGCGTGCCCGTCGCGATAATATCCCCGGGCCGTAGAACCATGAAGCGCGACATGTAGGAGATAATCTCAGCAACGCTAAAAATCATGTCCGAAGTCGAGCTGTTTTGATAGGTTTCGCCATTGACCGAGAGCGAGAGGGTGAGGTTTTGCGGATCGGGAATCTCATCCGGAGTGACAATCCATGGGCCAATGGGGCCGAAACTGCGGGCTGATTTTCCCTTCATCCATTGGCCGCCACGCTCAATTTGAAAGGCGCGTTCACTTACGTCATTGATCGTACAGTAGCCTGCGACATACTCAAGGGCTTCGGCCTCGCTCACATACGCGCAGTTGCGCCCAATTATGACGCCGAGTTCAACTTCCCAATCGGTTTTTTGCGATCCACGCGGCAAGATGATGGGATCATTTGGGCCAGAAATACAGGATGTAGACTTTGAGAAAAGCACGGGTTCGACGGGTTCGGGATTGTTGGTTTCGCGGGCATGGCGCGCGTAATTCAGGCCAACGGCATAGAAATTTCGGGCGCGGCCTACACAGGCCCCAATGCGCGTCTTGGCCGAAACTACAGGCATCGTGGACAGATCTGTATTCGCAAGCATCGAGAGGGTCGTGCGCGAGAGTGTCTCAGGTGTGAAGTCGGAAATCAGGCTTGAGAGGTCGCGTATCCGGCCTTCTGAATCAAGATAACCGGGTTTTTCTTGGTCCACGGGACCATGGCGGAGAAGGTTCATAGGTATGTCTTTCAAGTGTTGGGAGGGAGCCGTGCTAGGCCGATTTGAGGATCATGTCGGCGGCTTTTTCTGCGATCATCACGACGGGGGAGGCGGTATTACCCGACACAATCCGTGGCATAATCGAGGCGTCGACCACGCGAAGACCCGACAGGCCCCGCACGCGCAGTTCAGGATCAACCACAGAAGTGTCGTCACTGCCCATTCGACACGTGCCGACGGGATGGAAGATCGTGGTGCCAATATCGCCGGCGGCCCGGGTTAAGTTCGCGTCGTCCGCAATGTGCGCCCCCGGAAGGTTTTCGTGCGGTGCGTATTTTTGCAAAGCGGGCATCGTCATCAAATCGCGGGCTTGACGCAGCGCGCGCAATGCCACGGCGCGATCGCCCTCAGTGCTGAGATAGTGGGGCGAAATGTCGGGCTGTTTTGTGTGATGTTTTGTCGAAATATGGGTTGAACCACGGCTTTCTGGTCGCAGATTGCACACAGACACCGTGACCGCAGGGTAGGGGTGTAAAGGGTCACCAAGACGGTCGGTTGAGAGGGGCTGAATGTGGTATTCTAGGTCGGGAGTGGCCAAGCTGGGGTCGCTTCGCGTAAAAATACCGAACTGGCTAGGTGCCATAGACAACGGCCCCGAACGGTTCCAAAGATACTGGAGTCCCATCGCGATTTTACCCGTGACAGAGTTGGCGATTTGATTGAGCGTGCGTGCGTTTTGCACACGGAAAATCATCCGCAATTGCAAATGGTCTTGAAGGTTTTCACCAACCTCTTGGCTGGCATGCACCATATCAATTCCCATGTCTCTGAGGCGTGTGGTTTGGCCAATACCTGACGCCTCAAGCAGTGCGGGAGAGTGAACTGCCCCCGCCGTGAGCAGGACCTCGCCTTGGCTTATCGCATGCTGTACGCGGCCTTTGTGCGAAAATTCCACACCTGTGGCGTGACCGTTTTTAAACGTGATCCGTTGCACGCAGGCATGGGTGATCAGGCGTAGATTTGGCCGTTTTAGGGCAGGGCTGAGAAACGCGCGGGCGGTACTCCACCGGCGGCCGCCGTTTTGATTGACCTCAAAATACCCTGCGCCCTCGTTGTTGCCCTCGTTGAAATCGGTGGTTGATGGAATGCCCATTTGCGTCGCGGCATTTTGGAAATCATCCAGAATGTCCCATTTCAAACGCTGGCGCGCGACTTTCCATTCGCCGCCTTGGCCGTGGGTTATTCCGTCTGCATCTGGGCGATCTTGGGAGCGGACAAAATAGGGGAGGACGTCGCTCCAACCCCAACCCGTATTGCCCATTTGCGCCCAGCCGTCATAATCTGCAGCTTGGCCGCGCATGTAAATCATACCGTTGATTGAGCTGCATCCGCCTAAGACCTTGCCGCGCGGATAGCCCAAAGCACGTCCGTTTAGCCCTTTTTCCGGGGTGGTCGACATCATCCAATCGGTGCGCGGATTACCAATACAGCGGAGGTATCCGACCGGAATGTGAATCCATGGGTAGGTATCCCGTCCGCCTGCCTCTAGGAGCAAGACCCTTGTGCGGGGATTGGCCGAGAGGCGGTTTGCCAGCACGCATCCCGCCGTGCCGCCCCCCACGATAATATAGTCGTAATCGCCGTCTAAACTGCGTGTCATAGTCAATTCCAATTGTTCGAGATGTAACGGCGTTTGCAGTTAATGGATGGCGAGTGCTGGAAAGATAATCAGCAAGCCAACCGCGATCACTTGGAGGCAAATAAATGGTACAAGTGATCTGAAAATCTCACCCAGTGAGATGTCCGGTGGTGCCACGCTTTTGAGGTAGAACGCGGCCGGACCAAAGGGCGGTGTGAGGAATGACACCTGCATATTCATCGCGAATAATACGCCAAACCAGACGGGATCATATCCGAGGTCTTTGATGATCGGCACGAAAATCGGCATGGTCAAAAGCGCGATCCCGACCCAATCAAGGAACATGCCAAGGATGAAGAGAATGAGCATCATAAACAGGATAATGACGGTGGGGGAGTCTGACACACCTGTGATGAGGGTAGAGATAAAGCGGATACCTCCCATGAGGTTATAAACGCCAACCAAGGCGCTCGCGCCGATGCCAATCCACATAATCATTCCGACTGTGGCCAGTGTGTGTAGCGCGGAATCTAAGAGCATACGGAATGAAAATTCGCGCCGTAAGATTGTTGAGGCAATGACGCCCGCAACCCCGATGGCGGAGGCTTCGGTTACCGAGGCGATGCCGCCATAGATTGATCCAAGCACGAAGCCGACGACCAACATGGGCAATATCAACCCGCGCAGGAGAGGCAATTGGTCTTTGAAAGGCGTGCGCTCCATGGGGGGCGGTGGTGCCGCGTTCGGGTCAATATAGGAGCGAAAGAGGATGTAGAGGATGTAGAACCCCGCGAGCATAAATCCAGGCAGGAACGAGGCTGTAAACAGATCGCCGACCGAGACATTTGCTGTGAGGCCGTAAATGATCAAAACGATCGACGGGGGCACCATTGTGCCAAGCGAGCCGCCAGCACAAACCACGCCAATTGCTAGTCGTCGATTATAGCCGAGCCGCAGCATTTGGGGCAGGGCAACCAAGCCGAGCAGGACAATTTCGCCACCGATGATGCCACTCATGGCCGCAAGAATAACCGCCACGAAAATCGTTTGAACTGCCACACCACCACGCAGACGTCCGCCCACCAGTTTCATAGCATCAAACAAGTCGCGTGCAATGCCAGAGCGATCAAGGATGGCCGCCATCAGGACAAACATCGGGACCGAAACAAACACAAACGACGAGACAAAGCTGTAAACGCGGCTGGTAATCAGGGGGACGGAGTTTGGCCCAAACCAGCCAATTGCGAAGATGAGCGCCACAAGAAGTGTGACCATAGCCAAGGGCGTACCCGTGAGCAAAAGGCCGACCAGCAGCACAAACATCAACAGCGTGCCCCACTCAATCCCGAGTGATTTTAGGTTAAGTCCGAAGTCTAGAAGTTCAAACATTTTCATGCCTCTTTGGCGGGGTGAGGCCGCGTGCGTAATTGAAGGTAAGGATGAGGAATTGGACGCTCATCGTGATGAGGACGGCCAGCAAAAACAGTTTAAGAAGGGCAGGTGTTGGCGGATTCCACGCGCTGCCACTGGTTTCGAGAAAGAAACTACCATCAGGGCGATAGATTGCTTTGAGCGCCATAAGCCATGCGGCCCATGCGAAGAACAGACTGGCGCAGAGGCAGGCGATTGAAATGAGGATATCGAGGATGCGGCGCACGGGCGAGCGAACGACGTCATAGATCAGCACCACGCGGATGTGCGAATTGCGCGCAACACAGTATAATCCGCCAAAAATGAACGTCACAGCGCTCAGGAATGTCGTTGTTTCATGGGCCCATACCGTGGGCGCATTGAACACATACCGTAGGAAAACCTCCACAACGAGGACAACCATCGCGATCAAAATTCCGACAGCGAAAACGCGGGCGACTGAGGTGATTACTTTGCCCAACCAGCCTGCTTGCGGCAGGGCCTCTTGAGCCGTGAATTCGGGGGGCAACGGCTCAATGGCCGAAGTCGTTTCGGGGGTGCGGGACATGAGGGGCCAATCGTGTCAAAGGGGTGTGATGGCGGATGCTCGGGCGCAACGCGTGCGCCCGAGGCTTTGGATTATTCCAGTAGGCCTTGCGACGCGAGATAAGCGGTCAATTGGTCATAGACCTTTTGTGCATTCGGCGAACGTGCGGCCACTTTTTCCCATTGATCCATCGCGATTGTGCGGAACTTTGCACGCTCTTCGGCAGACCAATTGTGGACGGTGATGTTTTCATCGGCTGTGGCTTCGGCGAAGGCTTTTAGGTCATTCATCGACAAAGTTGCCACGGCGTCCTGTGCAAAATCGCGCACCGAAACCGTCAAGATTGCTTGTAGATCAGAGGGCAAAGCATTCCATTTATCTAAGTTCATCGAGACTTCGACCAGTGGCATGGAGTGGAAACCAGGATAGACGGGGTGGTTGCCAACTTTATGCAAGCCTTGCTGATGGTTGGTCGAGAAAACAGTCGAATCCGCAGCATCAATCACGCCCTTATCGAGCGACGTGTAGACCTCGGAGTAGGGCAGGTTGACAGGAACCGCGCCCGCCGCCGCAAACACTTCTTGAATGAGGCCTTCTGGCGCGCGCATTTTCAGACCTTTGAGGTCGGCAACGCCGTCGAGCGGCACTTTGGAAACAAAACCTTCAAGGCCCGTCGTCGTCGCCCCGATGAAGTGAAGGCCATAGGGGCCTTCCAGTTCATTCATGAGTTCATAGCCGCCGCCATAGTTGATAAAACGGAACATTTCATCCGGAGCAGACCAAGCGCCAATCGGATTGGCAATAAGTCCGAAGGCGGGGTCTTTGCCCGCGAAATAGCTCACATCGGTGATGTGCCCATCCAAAATGCCAGACCCAACGGCATCTTGCGTTTCGATATAATCGACCACCGCGCCTACGGGCAGAAGATCAATCGTCATCCGTCCGCCAGACATTTCTGCCACGCGCGCTGTCCACGCCTGTTGGATGGCAAAGTTTGGGTTTCCAGCGGGGTCTACGGATTGGAACGTCAATTGGTGCTCTTGCGCCATGGCGCCGGTGCCGCCCAATAGGCAAGCCGCAATAAGTGTACTTAAGTGTTTGTTATTCATGGTTTCCTCCCTAGAACGGACATGTTTACGTGATCCCATGCCCTTGGATCATATCGTGGCGTCAACCCCGTCGGAGTTGGCGCGTTAGGCGATATCCCTTACGCGTTTCGTGGCGGGGGTGTTCACAAGGTTTCGCAACTTGCCTTCGCGCAAAAACCGCACCGCAGTTTCAACAGAAAGGCGGCGTGCATCCGCGACGCTCTCGGGGCTGGACCATGCCGCATGGGGGGTGACAAACAAACGTTCTCCCACAAGGGGATCCGTGCCGTTTGCATAGGCAATCGCCAATGCGTCGGTCGGGGATGGGGGCTCAACGGGCAAGACGTCGATGCCTGCACCAGCGATTGTGCCTGCGCGCAAAGCGGTCAAAAGCGCGTTGATGTCAATGATTGCGCCCCGCGCCGTATTGATCAAAACAGCATGTGGTTGCATTTTGGCCAAGCGCTCGGCGTTGATCATATTGTGGGTTTGAGGCGTTAGCGGGCAGTGCAAGCTTACAACGTCACTTTGCGCGAGTAGCTCGTCGATGGACTCACATCTATCGACACCCACAGCGATTTCGGTGCCGCGCGAAACCAGCGGATCATAGGCCAAAACCCGCATGCCAAACGCCTTCGCTCTCAGGGCGGCAGCAATGCCGATACGCCCCAAGCCAACCACGCCAAAGGTCTTGCCTCTTAGCCGCCCCAAGAGAGGAGCGCGCGCGTGATCGAAGCCTGTCTGCGGAGATTGCATGAGATTTCGGTGGTAGGAGCCAATGCCACGCCGCAAATTCAACATCAGCGCAATTGCGTGATCGGCGACTTCGCTGGTGCCATAATCAGGCGTGTTGCAGACGGGAATGCCCGCTTCTGCGGCAGCATCCAAATCGATATGATCAAAGCCTACCCCGGCCCGAACAATGATTTTGCAACGCTCCAATTGAGCGATCATCGAACGGGTAACGGGCATCTCGTGCCAAACCACCATCGCATCACAGGAGTTCAGAACCGTTTGCGGAATACGGTGAATTTCGCGTTCGCGGAATATATCCCAATCGATATTATTTCCGGCTGTCGCCCGTTCGATCAGAGCGTCGTCTGGATATTGTGCGTCGGGGGTCAGGAGACGAAAGCGGGGCATGTGAGTCCTCTTGGGTGTGGATATCATTATTTGTTATTCTAGAATTCTAGAATTTTAATAACTTGTCAATCCTGTTTTTTTCATGCTTGGTAAAGGAGTAAAATTAGTGGGTAGCGCGCTTAGCCGTCCATGCTGTAACTAGGAATGACCTATGAGGAGAGTGCTGTGTCGTTGACCCAAGATGCATGTGAGCGGATTCGCGAGGCAATTGTCTCTGGCAAACTAGAGTTCGGCGAGCGGCTGTCCGAGGAGCAAATCGCGCGGGCGCTTGGGATGAGCAAAGCCCCAGTGCGGGCGGCCTTTATGGATTTGCGCGACATGGGTCTTGTGACGGTTGTGCCGCAAGCGGGAACCTATGTGTTTGCGCCCTCCAAGCAGGACGTCGAGGAAATGAGCCACTTTCGCGCCATGTTGGAAAGCAAGGCATTGGACGATGCCCTTGCGCGTGATCCCGAAGCGGTTGTGCAGGGGCTTTCTGCGGCAATTTACCAAATGGAGCAGGCGATCGCGGCGGGGGAATGGGCGCTCTATAGCAAAGCCGACAGCGCCTATCATCGGGTATTGTTGCAGCTTGCGGGCAATCGCTACCTTGAAAAAGCCTATGATTTGACCGCGACTGCTCTGGAGGCCTTGCGTGCTCGTTTGCAATCGGGGGAAGGGAATTTTTGGCAACGCTCTTTTGCCGAGCACATTCAAATGCGCGACCTTATCGTTAAGGGCAAATTCGACGCGGCACACGCGATACTGCAGGAACATATTTTGATCATTAATCGCTCGCTACCCGAGCCAGATACAAATCCGTATAAGCGCACAAAAGTTCAGCGGCGTTCAGACGAAGAATGCACCGCGCTGATGCAGCAATACGGTCCAACTTCTC
Source organism: Falsihalocynthiibacter sp. CO-5D18 (assembly GCF_041205445.1). Classification (NCBI taxonomy): domain Bacteria; kingdom Pseudomonadati; phylum Pseudomonadota; class Alphaproteobacteria; order Rhodobacterales; family Roseobacteraceae; genus Falsihalocynthiibacter; species Falsihalocynthiibacter sp. CO-5D18. Next base: position 143,730 of record NZ_JBGFCF010000001.1, read on the forward strand.
GCCGAGTTTAACGGGCCGTTTTGCAGGAGAATATTTTGAAAAGTGAGATTGTGATTTATAACCTGGCCACGGGGTCCGAGGAGGTTATTTTACTTTTGGATCAACATCTTGAGGCTCCAAATTGGACGCCGGATAACGCGGCCCTCATCGTAAATGGGGAAGGGCGGCTGTATCGCGTTGACCTAAGCGCACCGGCTCTGGCAACCATCGAAACGGGGTTTGCAACGCAGATCAACAACGACCACGGGGTCTCGCCGGATGGGACCACATTGGTCATGAGCGATTCAACCGAGGAGGGGAGTAGCGTGATTTACACGCTGCCAATCACAGGGGGCACGCCGACGCGTATAACGCCTTTGGCACCTTCGTATTGGCACGGGTGGTCACCAGATGGCGCGACTTTGGCCTATACCGCGAAACGTGGCGAAACCTTCGAGATATACACCTGCCCGGTTCATGGTGGCGAAGAACGGCAAGTCACCTTTGGTTTTGATCACTGTGACGGTCCAGATTATACGACTGACGGCGCGTGGATTTGGTTCAACGGCGAACGCGATGCCCGTGTTTGTTTGTGGCGCGTGCGCCCCGATGGGCGTGATTTGGAATGCATGGTGGCAGATGATCGGGTGAATTGGTTTCCCCATCCCTCACCAGACGGAAAATCTGTGCTCTACTTGGCCTATGAAGGCGGGACGCAAGGGCATCCGTCCGAGCGCCAAGTTGAGCTGCGCCTTGTGTCCGCAGAGGGCGGCAGACCGCAAGTGCTCTTGGAACTATATGGCGGGCAAGGCACGATAAATGTGCCGTGTTGGGCGCCGGATAGTCAGCGTTTCGCATTCGTGCGTTATCACGCCTAGGCGGTTTCATTTCTCGTAGGCGTTTTGGAATGCGGGGCGCTCGCATCGATCAATTAGACGCGCCCGATTTTGAACCCCCGCGAAAGATGATTTCGCATCGAAAAAAGTAACACCACACCGGGCAGCATGGAAGCGAGGGTGACGGCCATAACCAGCCCAATATCGGTTTGAAAACCAAAGAGTGCGTTGATCGCCATGCTGATCGGTTTCCCGTTGGTTGTGGTCAGGATGCGCGCGAAAACCACCTCAACCCACGAGAACATGAAGCAGAAAAACGCTGTTACGGCGACGCCCGAAGCAATTTGGGGCAAAAGGAATTTCCAAATAAACATAGGCCGCGAATAGCCGTCGATAAAGGCTGTTTCATCCATTTCCTTGGGGACGGCCGAGATAAACCCTTGGAGAATCCAGATCGAGATTGGGACGTTGAACAGGCAATGTGCCAAGGCGATGCCGAAGGTTGAATTCACGATTCCGAGTGCGGAGAAAAGTTGAAATATCGGTAGGGTTAGCACCACGGGCGGGGTGATACGAAAGGCGATGAAGGCAAGAAACAGGTGTTTGTCGCCTAAGAAGGAAATGCGCGAGAAGGCGTAGGCCGCAGGGATGGCAACGGGTATGGTGATGCAGATATTGATCAGCACGTATGCGATGGAATTCAGGAACGCCGAGCGTAGGTTTGGGTCGGTCCAGATGCCCCGATAATTGCTTAGCGTGAGGCTGCCAACGTCCATATTTGGGATTGCCAAAGTCGCGGTGAAGCTGAGGAGGGTCAGTTGCACCAGCGGCAGGCAGGTGAACACCATGAAGGCCAGCAGGGCCGTTGCTTTGAGGAAAGGGAGCGCGCGGATAAACATAATTAGGCGGCCTTTTCTGGGGGCACGTCATCAAGCTTGCCTTGGGCTTTGCTAAACATCCACGCGACGGTCAACACGATCATGAAATAGAGCACAGAGCGCGCGGCGGAAGGGCCGTAGTTGAAGGCTTTGATTTCTTCGCCAAGGTCAACCGCGAGGAACATTGTCGCGCCGTTTGGACCGCCCGCATTGATGGGAAAAGCCTCCGTGTAAATCATGAAGGAATCCATAAACCGCAACAGGATCGCCATAAGCAGAACGTTGTATAGCTTGGGCAATTGGATGAATCGAAACACCTGCCACGGGCCTGCGCCGTCGATTGCGGCCGCTTGGTAGTGGGCCGCCGGAACGGTTGTCAGGGCACTATAACACAGGATCACAACCAAGCTTGTCCAATGCCAAACGTCCATCACAATGATGACCAGCCATGTGGGAACCACCGAGAATTTCCAATCCGCGGGCCAGCCGAAAGTAGGTAGAATGCGCCCCAAAAGACCCGTGTCTGGGTTGAGGAGACTGAGCCAAAGTGATGGGATCATGTTCCACGGCACCAGAAGCGGCAAGGCCACCACACAGAGCGAGACGCCGACCCAGAATTTTCGTTGGGGGATGCAAAGGGCAATCGCAATGCCAAGGGGAATTTGGATGGTTAAGATCAGCGCCGAAAACAATGTACTGCGGCCAAAACTAGCCCAGAAACGGCCTGAACTTATGATCTCGGAGTACCATTCCGTCCCGACCCAGAAGCGCGAGTCTAGGATGAAAATTTCGAAGAAGGAGTAATTAACAACGGTTATCAGAGGGATCAGCCCCACGAGGCCAAGCACGAGTACGGCTGGCAAGACAAAGGCCCATCCGACGTTACTGCGCGTTTTCAATTGAAAAAATCCCCCGAGCGTGACCGAAGCCCGTTTAAACCGTGACCACTTCGGTGCCCCAACTGCTACAATTCGCCAGCAGATCTTTGGGCAATGTACCGTCGGTAAAAAGAGCGCTCACATCCGCGAGAGAGCAGATTGTGAGCGGTGCTTTGCGCTGAAATTTTAGGTGGTCTGCGACGACCATTACCTTGCGCGACCGTTTTATCGCGGTGCTGCTGACCATAATCTCCTGCCCGTCGAAATCTAGCAGGTCGCCGTCCTCATCAATGGCGGAGCAGCCTAAAACCGAATAGTCGAACTTGAATTGCTTCACCATTTCAACGGTCAAGCCGCCGACAATTCCACCATCCGCACGGCGCAAAACGCCACCCGCCAAAATGATTTCGCAACTATGATTGGCCGCGAGAATATTCGCGATGTTAATGTTGTTCGTCACAACCAGCAGGTTTTCGTGGTCGAGCAATTCGCGCGCCACAGCCTCGGTACTTGTCCCGATGTTCATAAAGACCGACGCGCCATTTGGGATTGCTTCGGCGCATTTCACGGCAATCGCCTTCTTGCCCGTATCGTTCAGGCGGCGGCGTTCCTCATATTGAATATTCACAACGCCAGACGACACCACCGCGCCGCCATGCACCCGTTGAAGACGGCCGCGATCGGCCAAATCAGAGAGGTCGCGCCGGATAGTTTGCACCGTGACATCGTAGAGTTCGGCAAGGCCATCCACGGTAACTTTGCCCTCTTTGCGCGCAAGTTCGAGGATATCTTTCTGTCTAAAGTTTGAGACCATGGCTTTCTCCCTGACGCCGCGTAATAGAATCCTAACAATCAACAGTCCGAGCGGAGCGTCAAGGGTTCGAATCGATTTGCGCAGATAAAAATGGCCAAAAGGGAGGGAATAGAAAAATTAAATACATGGATTTCAACATTTTACCCAAAAAGGAAAAGAAACGAACATTCGCTATTGATTTGCGGAGTGGCTTAGTGTTGTCTTAATGAATGTTGAGCGCTGGGAGGCGGCGACAGAAAATCGACGCTTGGGAGGCTTCATTGAATCAACGTAATCTTCACGACATCGTGGACCTTTTCGTCATTGGCGGCGGCATCAATGGATGCGGTATTGCGCGTGACGCGGTTGGCCGTGGTTTGAGTGTTGAGTTGGCGGAAATGAACGATCTGGCCTCTGCAACGTCCTCTGCCTCCACCAAGCTTTTTCACGGCGGCTTGCGCTATCTTGAGTATTTTGAGATCCGCCTTGTTCGCGAGGCACTGATCGAGCGCGAGACCCTTCTCAAGGCGATGCCGCATATTTCATGGCCGATGCGATTTGTGTTGCCCTACCACAAGGATATGCGGTTCGACACCGACACTCCGACTTCAAAATTGCTCAGTATTGTGATGCCTTGGATGAAAGGGCGCCGCCCTGCGTGGCTCATTCGGTTCGGACTTTTCCTCTATGATAATCTGGGTGGCCGCCAAATTCTGAAGGGGACAACCTCTTTGAGTTTGGCTGGAACGCCAGAAGGCGCGCCGCTTCAGGACCGCTTTGAAAAAGCCTACGAATACTCCGATTGCTGGATCGAAGACAGCCGCTTGGTGGTTCTGAATGCGCGGGATGCTCAGGCGCGCGGTGCGAAAATAAATGTGCGCACCAAGGTTGTGTCCGCCGAGCAAGTTGATGGCCTTTGGGAAATTACGCTGGAACCAAAAGGTTTGCCGCGACGTGTGGTTCGGGCCCGTATGCTGGTAAATGCGGGCGGCCCTTGGGTTGAGGATATTATCCGCAACACGGTGCGGATCAATGCCACAGAAGGCGTGCGACTGGTGCGGGGCAGTCATATCGTGACGCCCAAATTATACGATCACGACAAATGTTATTTCTTCCAAGGCGAAGATGGCCGGATTATTTTCACAATCCCCTACGAGACTGATTTTACGTTGATCGGAACCACGGATGCCGAGCATACTGACGTGTCACAGAAGCCCGTTTGTACCCCAGAAGAGCAAGCCTATCTTGTTGAATTTGCGTCGAAGTATTTGAAAACGCCTGTCACCACGGATGATATCGTCTGGACCTATTCCGGCGTGCGCCCTTTGTATGATGACGGCGCGACCTCTGCGACGGCGGCAACCCGTGACTATGTGTTGAAAGTTGATGAATCCGCGGGCGCGCCAATCCTGAACATATTTGGCGGCAAGATCACCACCTATCGCCGGTTGGCCGAGAACGCGTTTAAAAAGATAGCGCCATTTTTTCCAAATGCAGGCGGACCCTGGACCGCAGGTGTTCCAATGCCGGGAGGGGATTTTCCCGTTGATGGGGTCGCGGATTTGCAAGCAAGTCTTACGGCGCAATACCCGTTTTTAACTGAACGCTGGGCGGCGCGGTTAGTCAAAGCTTATGGCTTGGACGCCTTTGAGGTTCTTGGGGATGCGAAAACAGAATCCGATCTGGGACAGCCTTTTGGTGCTACACTGACTGAACGGGAAGTTATCTGGCTGGTGCAAAAGGAGTTTGCACGTTCCGCAGAAGACATCGTTTGGCGTCGTTCAAAATTAGGCCTACGCTTGCCCAAAGACGAAATCGAAATGCTTGACGCATGGCTGGCCAAAGCGCCCGAAATGTCATTGCAGCAAGACGCAGTGTAAGCTGCGGATAGGGAGAGAGAAATGTCACTTGTTCTAGAGGGCGTGTCGAAGGTTGCGAATGGCCAGACACATATTTACCCCACCGACTTAGAGCTGCAGTCCGGCACAATGAATGTTTTGCTTGGGCCGACGTCGTCGGGCAAGACTTCTTTGATGCGTTTGATGGCCGGACTTGATGTGCCTAATACGGGCAAAGTTATCTGGAACGGTCAGGATGTGACGGGCATGCGTGTGCAGGAGCGCGGGATTGCCATGGTCTATCAACAGTTCATTAATTACCCGTCGATGAGTGTTTACGACAATATCGCCAGCCCGATGCGCCTTTTGGGGCAATCGGCGGACCAGATCGACAAGGCCGTTAAGAAGGCCGCCGACCTGATGAAACTTGCGCCATTTCTTGAGCGCAAGCCGCTTGAGCTTTCTGGTGGTCAGCAACAGCGGTGTGCGTTGGCGCGGGCGCTGGTGAAGGATGCGGGCCTTGTTTTGCTGGATGAGCCATTGGCAAACCTCGACTATAAGCTGCGCGAAGAATTGCGCGCCGAGATCCCGAAAATCTTTGAGGAAGCTGGCTCGATCTTTGTCTATGCGACCACGGAACCCGAAGAAGCACTATTGTTGGGTGGCAATACCGCGACCCTCTGGGAAGGCAAAATCACCCAATTTGGGTTGACGCCTTTCGTTTACAGACAGCCCGTAGATGCGACCACCGCCCGCGTATTTTCCGATCCGCCGATGAATTTCCTGCCTGTTCAAAAGGTCGGCAACCGCTTGAAGTTTGGCAACGACCAAACAGATAGCGCGGCTTCGGGTGCCTTTGCTGATCTTAAGGATGGCCGTTACGTCGCGGGGTTCCGACCCAACCATCTGAAGCTTGAAAAGCACACGCAAGGCGCTCTGGAATTCACGGGTAAGCTGAACGTAACCGAGATAACGGGGTCGGAAACATTCATCCACCTCGACCACCACGGCGAAAACTGGGTTGGTTTGGTGCATGGCGTGAAGATATTGGAAATTGGCGCTTCGTTGAAGGTCTATCTGGATCAAAGCCATGTTTACATCTTTGCAGAAGACGGCACTTCGGTCGCCCCTGCAACTTATGCAACCGCAGCCTGAGGGACATTCAAATGGCAAAAATTACCCTCGAAAATCTGGCACATTCGTACCTGCCCAATCCGAAAAGCGACGACGACTATGCGCTGAAAGAATTGAACCACGACTGGGTGGATGGCGAAGCTTACGCCCTGCTTGGGTCGTCAGGTTGTGGCAAGTCCACGCTGCTCAACATCATTTCGGGTCTGCTGCATCCTAGCCAGGGTCGTATCTTGTTTAATGACCGTGACGTGACAATGGAGCCGACAACACAGCGCAATATCGCGCAGGTTTTCCAGTTTCCCGTTGTTTATGATACAATGACCGTGCACGACAATCTGGCGTTTCCGCTGCGCAACCGTGGGGCTGATCCCGCCTATATCAAAGAACGCGTTCAGCAAATAGCGGCGATGATCGGCATGGAGGCCACCCTTGGTCACAAGGCGCGCGGGCTGACTGCGGACGCAAAACAGAAGATTTCGTTGGGGCGTGGCATGGTGCGTGAAGACGTGAATGCGCTTTTGTTTGATGAGCCGCTGACCGTGATTGACCCACATATGAAGTGGGAATTGCGCACGCAGCTTAAATCGCTGCATCACGAATTTGGCCACACGATGATCTATGTGACCCACGACCAGACCGAGGCCCTGACTTTTGCGGATAAAGTGGTGGTTATGTATGACGGGCGGGTTGTGCAAATGGGTACACCGCAAGAACTTTTTGAAACGCCAGCGCATACGTTTGTTGGCTATTTCATCGGCTCTCCGGGGATGAATGTTCTGTCTGCCGAAGTGACGGGAAATACCGCCCTGATTGGTGGCACAGAGATCGCGCTTGGCAAAGGCTATGGCAGTCCAAAAGGCAAAGTCGAACTTGGCGTTCGGCCCGAATTTACCGCGCTCGTTGCGGGGAACGAAGGTCTGCCCGTGACCATTAAGCGGGTCGAGGATGTTGGCCGCCACAAAATCGTGCGCGCCGATTTCCAAGGGACCGAGATCAATATCCTCGCCGAAGAAGGTGCTAACATTTCACCCGACATGAACCGAGTCGTGTTCGATACGGCTGGAGTGAACGTCTATTCCGATAGTTGGCGGGTTCCCCCGCAAGGAGCGTGACATGATGATGAAATCGAAAACCCCGCCCTTCACATCTTTGCAAGGAATGAGCCATGAATAAGACAGTCAACCAAAAGGCCTGGTTCCTCGTTTTACCAGTGCTGCTCCTTGTCGCGTTTTCTGCGGTTATTCCTTTGATGACCGTTGTGAATTATTCGGTTCAGGACACCTTCGGAAAAAACGTATTTTTCTGGGCTGGCCTCGATTGGTTCCGCGATATGATGGCCTCAGAACGCATGTGGAATGCGCTTGGTCGCCAGATCGCGTTTTCCTGTATCATCCTTGCTATTGAAATACCGCTGGGGATTTTCGTGGCGCTGAACATGCCGAAAAAAGGGTTCTGGGCTTCGTTTTGCCTGATCCTGATGTCGTTGCCCTTGCTTATTCCGTGGAACGTTGTGGGCACCATTTGGCAGATTTTTGGGCGTGTTGATATTGGTCTGTTGGGCTATACACTGGCCGCCTTGGGGATTGATTATAACTACACCCAAGACTTCTATGCTGCATGGGTCACCGTCATTGTGATGGATGTTTGGCACTGGACGTCATTAGTTGCGCTTTTGGCCTATGCTGGTCTTCAGTCGATCCCCGATGCCTATTATCAAGCGGCGAAAATCGACCAAGCCAGCCGTTGGAAAGTATTCCGCTTTATTGAGCTGCCCAAGATCATGGGCGTTCTTATGATCGCGATCCTGTTGCGCTTTATGGACAGCTTTATGATCTACACCGAGCCTTTCGTGGTGACGGGTGGTGGACCTGGGAACTCGACGACGTTCTTGTCGATTGACTTGGTCAAGATGGCGCTAGGACAGTTTGATCTTGGCCCCGCAGCCGCCTTCTCGATCATGTATTACCTCGTGATCCTGTTGATTTCATACGTCTTCTACACTGTGATGACGAACCTTGATAAAAGGGATGGCCACTGATGTCTGATTTTACCAACACAGCGCCAAAGCGTGGCTTTGCTTTGCCCAAGATCAAAGGCAACGCCATTGTTATGGGTCTTTACTTGCTGTTCTTGCTTTTGCCGATCTATTGGCTTTTGAACATGAGCCTCAAGACCAACTCGGAGATTTTGAACAACTTCACCCTTTGGCCACAGGATTTGACCTTCGACAACTACCTGACGATCCTGACGGATCCGTCGTGGTACACGGGGTATCTGAATTCGATGACGTATGTGGTCATGAATATGGTAATCTCCCTCGCGGTTGCGCTACCTGCGGCCTATGCGTTTAGCCGCTACACCTTCCTTGGGGACAAGCATCTGTTCTTTTGGTTGCTGACCAATCGGATGGCCCCGCCCGCTGTTTTCGCGCTGCCGTTCTTCCAGCTCTATAGCTCGGTCGGCTTGTTCGACACGCATATTGCCGTCGCCCTTGCGCACTGCCTGTTTAACGTGCCTTTGGCGGTTTGGATCTTGGAAGGGTTTATGCGGGGTGTTCCCAAAGAAATCGACGAGACCGCCTATATTGATGGGTATTCTTTCCCACGGTTCTTTATTCGGATTTTCACGCCATTGGTTGCCTCTGGTATTGGGGTCACCGCGTTCTTCTTATTCATGTTCAGCTGGGTTGAATTGCTTCTAAGCCGGACATTGACCAGTGTGAACGCCAAACCGATTGCCGCCACAATGACACGGACCGTCGGTGCCGCAGGGATCGACTGGGGTGTGCTCGCAGCAGCGGGTGTCCTGACAATCGTTCCCGGTGCATTGGTGATCTATTTTGTCCGTAACTACATCGCCAAAGGCTTTGCCTTGGGTCGCGTGTAAGAAAAGAAAGAGGAGAAACAAGTATGGAATGGATGGCATGGACTTGGCCGACCGCCGCTTTCTTTGGGGTTATCGCGGCAACGCTGATTACTTTTACGACCCTTGCGATTAAATTCCCCGAGGTGCCGCGCAATGGCGTCCTTGGGATTGAAACAACGCGCGGTGACCGACTGTTCATCACGCTACTTGGCTCGGCCTTTATTAATCTGGCTTGGCTTGGAATGCTCAGTGCCCCCCAATGGGGAGCCCTGATCGTATGTCTCTTTTATGCCATCGCGGTTTTCCGCTGGGTTTAAGGGACGGCATTATGGGGCGGTCCCAATTATAAAAAATGACCGCCTTACTTGTTCTATTTTTGGGAGGACTAAAATGAACTTACGACTACTTAAAGGAACGACCGCGCTTGGACTTGCAGCTTGCATGCTCACCGCGCCGGCGTTCGCAGACATGGAAGCCGGCAAGGCTTTCCTTGACAGCGAGATCGGCGATCTTTCGACGTTGTCGCGTGCCGATCAAGAAGCTGAACTTCAGTTTTTTGTCGACGCGGCACAGCCGTACCAAGGCATGTCGATCAACGTTGTCTCCGAAACAATCGGAACGCATGAGTATGAGTCCAATGTTTTGGCTCCAGCGTTCGAAGCCATCACCGGCATCAAGGTCACACATGACCTGATCGGCGAGGGCGATGTTGTTGAAAAGCTGCAAACACAAATGCAGTCGGGCGAAAATATCTATGACGCCTATATCAACGACTCCGATTTGATCGGGACGCACTGGCGTTACCAACAGGCGCGTAACTTGACCGACTGGATGGCGGGTGAGGGTGCTTCTGTTACCAACCCTAATCTTGATCTGGAAGACTTTATTGGTCTTTCATTCACCACGGGCCCAGATGGCAAAGTCTATCAGTTGCCAGACCAACAATTCGCGAACCTTTACTGGTTCCGGTATGATTGGTTCAACGACGAGCAAAACAAAACGGACTTCAAAGAGAAGTACGGCTACGATCTCGGCGTTCCTGTAAACTGGTCCGCCTATGAGGACATCGCTGAATTCTTCACAGGCCGTGACTTGTCGCGTCTTGGCGTAGAAGGCGAAGTCTTTGGCAACATGGATTATGGCAAAAAAGACCCGTCCTTGGGTTGGCGCTATACTGATGCGTGGCTGTCCATGGCTGGTGCAGGCGACAAAGGTGAGCCAAATGGCCTGCCAGTTGACGAATGGGGTATCCGCGTTAACGAAAACTCACAGCCTGTAGGCTCGTGTGTTGCGCGTGGCGGTGCCACAAACGGTCCAGCAGCAGTTTACGCTGTGACCAAAGCAATCGAATGGTTGGAAAAATATTCTCCACCCGCTGCTGCTGGTATGACATTCTCCGAAGCAGGCCCAATTCCTGCACAGGGTAATGTTGCTCAACAAATGTTCTGGTATACAGCCTTTACTGCGGCTTCGGTTGAGCCCGGTCTGCCTGTGATGAACGAAGATGGTACGCCAAAATGGCGTATGGCCCCTTCGCCACACGGCGCATATTGGACTGAAGGAACAAAAATCGGCTACCAAGATGCCGGTTCTTGGACTTTGATGAAATCCACACCAGTGGATCGTGCTCAAGCGGCTTGGCTCTATGCCCAGTTCGTTACGTCCAAAACTGTTGACGTGAAGAAAAGCCATGTTGGCCTCACATTCATCCGTGAATCCACAATCCAGCATGATAGCTTTACTGAGCGTGCACCAAAACTTGGTGGTCTCGTTGAATTCTACCGTTCGCCAGCGCGCGTTCAGTGGTCGCCAACAGGGACAAACGTCCCAGACTATCCAAAATTGGCACAATTGTGGTGGCAGAACATCGGCGACGCTATGTCCGGTGCGAAAACTCCACAAGAAGCCCTCGATACGCTTTGCGCAGACCAAGAAAAGGTTATGATCCGTCTTGAGCGTGCAGGTGTCCAAGGTGATATCGGTCCGAAAATGAACGAAGAGAGCGATCCTTCTTTCTGGCTCGATCAACCTGGTTCGCCAAAAGCGAAACTGGCAAATGAAGACGAAGATCCCGTCACAATTTCCTATGACGAGCTGATCAAGTCTTGGCAGTAAGAAACTGATTTTGGGGCCATTCACGTGGCCCCAATTTAATACTCAATCGACATTTCTTTGGACGAACGGTGGGCCAACCGGCCAAAGAAACGGGCGGTCGCTTTTATCGGTGGCCGCCTACCTACATTAAAAGCATGGTGGAAATAGCATGACCTACATCCTCGCGATTGACCAAGGCACGACCTCAACACGTGCGATTGTGTTTGATAGAACGATGGCCGTCGTTGCCAGCGAACAACAAGAGTTCGCCCAACATTTCCCCCACTCCGGCTGGGTTGAACACGCGCCCGCCGACCTGTGGAATACCACGCTTGCCGCCTGTCATGGGGCGATCAAACATGCCGAAATCTCACCCACAGATATTGCCGCCATCGGGATCACCAACCAACGCGAAACCACGATTGTTTGGGACAAGGTCACGGGCGAGCCCCTTTATAACGCCATCGTCTGGCAGGACAGGCGCACGGCCGATCAATGTCGTACCCTGCGCGAGGCTGGCCATGAAGAGATGATCACCGCCCGCACTGGTCTTTTGCTCGACCCCTATTTTTCGGGCACAAAACTTAAGTGGATTTTAGACCACGTCGAGGGAGCACGTGAACGTGCCGCCAAGGGCGAATTACTCTTTGGTACCGTCGATAGTTTCCTGATTTGGAAGCTGACGGGGGGCGCAGTTCATGCCACAGATGCAACAAATGCCGCGCGCACAATGCTTTACGACATTCGCAAAGGCCGCTGGAGCAAAACGATTTGCGACCTGCTTGAAATCCCGATGGAGATGTTACCAGAGGTCAAGGATTGCGCCGCTGATTTCGGTAAAACGGACGCGGATTTGTTTGGCCGCGCGATCCCGATTTGCGGCGTTGCTGGCGACCAACAGGCCGCGACCATCGGGCAGGCGTGTTTTCAACCGGGTATGATGAAATCAACTTACGGCACGGGGTGTTTTGCGCTTTTGAACACAGGTGAAACTCCTGTTGTGTCGCAAAATCGCTTGCTGACCACGATCGCTTATCAACTGGACGGAAAACCAACCTACGCGCTTGAGGGGTCGATTTTTGTTGCCGGAGCCGTTGTGCAATGGCTGCGGGATGGGTTGCAAATCATCCAAGACGCCTCGGAAACGCAAGCGCTGGCTGAACAGGCGGACCCGCATCAAAATATTGTTTTGGTCCCCGCCTTTGTGGGCCTCGGCGCGCCCTATTGGAATGCGGAATGTCGCGGGGCTGTCTTTGGGCTGACCCGCGGGTCGGGCCCTGCGGAAATGGCCAAGGCCGCACTTGAAAGTGTCGGTTATCAGACCCGCGATTTGCTGGACGCGATGTCCGCTGATTGGCAAGCGACAGGTGTTCAACCAACCCTGCGGGTTGATGGTGGCATGTCGCAAAACGATTGGGCGATGCAGTTCCTTTCGGATATTATCGCCGCCCCTGTGGACCGCCCAATGAACCACGAAACTACGGCCCTTGGTGTGGCGTGGCTCGCGGGAATGCATGTTGGTGTTTACCCTGATCAGGCAGAATTTGCAGAACAATGGGCCCGTGAAACCCAGTTTGTACCGCATATGGACGACGCACAACGCCAAGAAAAATATGCAACTTGGAAAAAAGCCGTCGACGCGACACTTAGCTTTTAGGCGGTATCGGTTTTTCGCGCATACCGTACCAACGCGAGAAATTTTTCTCAAGCAGCAGGGTAAACATACGATCCACACGTTGCTCTAGGAGTCCGGCGTAAAAACTGATGCGCGCAAAAGGACGCGGCGCACGTCAATCAAATGCGCTTGCATCCGTCGACGACACAATTCCGCATCCCGCGCGGCGAGCGCATCTAGAATGAGGCGGTGATGTTTTAACGCCGTGTCCTGAGAATCGCCAAACAAGCCAGTAAGAACCCCCATGCGCTCGAAAAGGGGCGAAAACATTTGGGACCAAAGCCCGTCAACGATCCGCACAAGTGGTTCGATGCGGGTGGCCTCCGCGAGGGTGATATGAAAGGCGCGATCCGCGTCACGATGCGTTTCTTTGCCGTGGGCACTTGCCATGGCACTGATGCTCGCCTCGATTGCCATCAAATGGTTTGCGTCGATGGAGGTCGCAGCCCTTGCTGCAATCTCGCCTTCGATGAGTTCCCGCGCATCCAATAGTTCCAACGGGCCCGCCCCAAGGTCATCCCCAGTCAAGGCCCCCGCCTTGGTCACATAGATACCAGATCCCGTGCGGATATTCACTTGTCCTGCAATTTCTAGCGCTATCATCGCTTCGCGCAGGGTGGAGCGAGCGACGTTAAGGCGCGTGGCGAGCTCTCTTTCCGGTGGCAATCGGGTTCCAGTCTGCAGCCCCTCATCAATGATGATTTGGGTGATTTGGTCGGCCACTTGGCGATAAAGCCGAAATCCGGGTTCGTGAAAACGCTGGGTCAAAAGGGCCTCCTAGCCGAGTTGTCGGGGTATATTATGCCAGTGCGCGGGGAAACAAAAGGCAAATATTCAGAATTGGTCTTGCCGAAAGAGTAAAAATCGGGTCAAGTTCGTTAATTGGACGGGCCAATTTAGGGGAATCAAATATTTTTTGACTATATGGCGCTGTTTAGTTTGTACTGGATGCCGTTTATTTTGACTGGTCAGACCAGTCACAACGGTTACGCATCGTCATCTGTCATCCCAATTGGGAAGGACCCGATAAGCCAACAACCACTCTAGGGAGGAGTTACTATGAATAAGATACTTAGACTTAGCCTTGCCGCAGCATTGCTGGCAGGAACCGCTCAGGCACAAGAATTGCGTGGCTGGAATACGCACGTGCCAGATTACCCAGTCTCTATCGCGCTTGATCGTTTTGTTGAATTGGTTGAGGAGCGCACCGAGGGCCGCGTTCAAATGCAGAACTACCATGGCGCGACGCTGGGCGAGGGCGAGTTTGCAACAGAGCAATTGCAGTTTGGCGCGCTTGACTATGGTGTCTTCTCGACGGCGCCGATGGTTAACACAGTCAAAGAGCTTGGCGTGACGTCACTGCCCTATGTTTTCAAAGACCCTGAACATCAGTATCGCGTAATGGAAGGCCCGATCGGCGCGGACATCGCAGCGGCCATGGCGGAAGCCAACATGGTACCCCTGTCTTGGTTCGCGTCTGGTTCGCGCAGCTTCTATGCAAATGAGCCGCTGAACTCGGTTGAGGACATCGCGGGCAAGAAATTCCGCGTGCAAAATAGCGACATCAACGTGGCCATGGTTGAAGCACTGGGCGCGAATGCGACGCCGTTGCCGTTTGGCGAAGTTTATACATCGATCCAGTCTGGTGTTGTGGATGGGGCCGAAAACAACTGGCCAAGCTATGAATCCACAGGGCATTTCGAAGTTGCGCCTTACTACATCATCGACAATCACACGATTGTTCCTGAAGGCATCATCTTTGCCAAAACGACTTGGGATAAGTTCTCGGAAGCCGATCAGGCCATCATCAGTGAAGCTGCGCAAGAAGCTGCGATTTACCAGCGCGAGCTTTGGGCGGCCCGTGAAGCAAAATCGCGTGAAATCGTCGAAGCTGGCGGAGCGACCATTGTTGAAGGCATTGATACCACCACATTCTCCGCCAAAATGGGACCAGTATATGAGCAGTTTGCGAGTGATCCAATCGTAGCCGATTTGCTACTGCGCATCCAGAACACAGAGTAACTCAAATATGGGGCGCTGCATAAGCAGCGCCCCTTTTTAATTGAACCTAGGAAATTGCTTCATGTATTGGAAAGCCGTTGACCATATTGCCCGTGCCGTGGTTGGCATCAGTTCGGTGGCGCTGGTGTTGCTCGTGGTGTTCACGGGCTGGCAAGTCTGGGGGCGATATGTCCTGAATGACACGCCGACGTGGACCGAAAAGGCGGCCTTATTGCTGGTCTTGATTGTGTGTCTCCCGATGGCTGCTGTGGGGCTTCGCGAGAATTTCCATCTGGGTATCGACTACCTTACCGATTATTTAGGACCAAAAGCGCGCCGTATTTTAAAGACAGCGAACACCGTCGTCCTTGGATTTTTTGGCGTTGCGATGATGGTCGAATCTTGGCCGCTGGTCGTTGGCACTTGGGGGCGGGATATTCCGCTTTTGGGGCTGCCGCAGGGGTTGCAATATGCGCCCCTGATCCTCACGGGGGGCTTGATTGTCCTGTTCATGGTTGAGCGTGTTTGGTTCTTGTGGATGGGCGACGAGATGGATCCGCCGCTGGATGTTTCGCAAATGGGAGATATCTAGGATGGGTCTTACAATTCTTCTTATGGTCTTTGTCATCACAGTGATCGCAGGGATTCCCATTGCATTTGCCTTGGGCATCGCCGCGCTGGCAACCGCAACTTATCAAGGCATTCCCGAGTTGATCGTTTTTCAGCGTATCGTCGCGGGGATCAACGTATTCTCACTCCTCGCAATTCCTTTCTTTATTTTCGCAGGCGAGATCATGATGCGCGGCGGGATCGCGATCCGATTGGTCCGTGCGGCAGAGACCGTTGTAGGGCAGGTGCGCGGCGGCCTCGGCGTCGTCAACGTGCTCACATCGATGCTTTTCGGTGGTATTTCTGGCTCGGCTGTGGCCGATACCTCCGCGCTTGGATCGGTCATGATACCGATGATGCGCGAACGGGGCTATGACGATGACTATACGGTCAACGTCACGGTTACCTCATCAATCGCCGGCGTTCTGATCCCGCCAAGCCACAACATGATCCTCTATGCACTGGCCGCAGGTGGCGGTATTTCGATCACCTCCCTATTCATTGCGGGCGTTATCCCTGGCATTATCCTGTGTCTTTGTTTGTCCGTCGCGGCCTATGTGATCGCGGTTCGTCGGGGCTATCCAACGGGCATCTTCCCCGGCTGGCGCGCCGTTGTGTTTGCGATGGGAGCGGCGCTTCCCGGATTTATGACGGCCGTTATTATCATCGGTGGCGTGGTTTCCGGCATTTTCACCGTGACGGAAAGCGCGGCTATTGGCGTGATCTATGCGCTTTTTGTCACCGTGTTTTTCTATCGTTCCCTGTCTTGGCAGGACTTTCGCGACAGCGTAACGCAGGCCATTCGCACAACGGCAATGGTGATGATCCTTGTCGGTACGGCCCAATCGTTCAGCTATTTCATCACGCTGTATCAGGTGCCATCCGCCATTCTTGCGGGTATGCAAACGCTTTCGGAAAACAAGATCGTTCTACTGCTGTTGATAAATTTGTCGCTGCTTGTACTGGGCATGTTCATGGATATGGGCGCGCTTATTTTGATCTGCACGCCGATCTTTCTCCCCGTCGCCAAGGCACTTGGGGTTGATCCGGTGCAGTTCGGTATGATCTTGATGATGAACCTTGGCCTTGGACTCACGACACCGCCGGTGGGGCCTTGCCTGTTTGTCGGCTGCTCGATTGCCAAGGTGAAGATAGAAAGCGTTATCGGTACAATCTGGCCGTTCTATCTCGCGATTTTCGCAGCGCTCATGCTGACCACGTTTGTGCCAATCATCAGCCTCGGCCTGCCGCGCTTGATGGGCTACTGACCAAGTTTGGCGAGATAAGGCACGCTTGTTCCTAATCTCGCCAACGATCTTTTCGCGCGCATGTGAAACTTTAACTCAGACTTAGTCTGCTCGTTGCCCTTGCAAGAATCTTTCAACTCAGACACAGTGTATTCATGTATACAACAGGGCGACAAAGTAGAGGCGGTTGAAGATAGTGCAGTATTCCGACCCATCTTATCCTGCCCGCCAAGGCGCTCGCACTAATGTGCGCCTGCACAAAACCGTCAAGGAGACGCTACAAAATGGCTAACCAACCCATTCGACTGGCCGTCATCGGCCTTGGTATGGCTTCAAAGCCGCATCTGGCCGCCCTGCGCCAACTTGCGCCAAACGTCGAAGTGGCTGGCGTGTTTGCCCGCAACGAAGAGCGGAGAAACGCGGTCGCAGAACAAGGCGGTTGGCGGGCGTATGATAGTTTGCAAGCCATTTGTGAGGACGCGACTGTTGACGGAGCAATCGTCATAACCCCTCCAAATGCACGGGCAGATATTGTGGCGGCTCTGGCCAAAGCTGGCAAACATGTCTTGATGGAAAAGCCTGTTGAGCGGGATTTGCCGCGCGCCGTTTCTCTTGTTGAAACCTGCGAAGCGGCGGGGGTGCAGCTTGGGATTGTTTTGCAGCATCGGTTTCGTGCGGGGGCGGAGGCGCTTCGCGGCCTTGTTGACGGCGGCACTCTTGGCAAAATCAATATGGTGCGCGTGACGGTGCCTTGGTGGCGCGACCAATCCTATTACGATCAGGCTGGGCGGGGAACCTATGCGACGGATGGCGGCGGAGTTTTAATTACCCAAGCCATTCATATGCTGGATTTAATGTTAAGCATTACAGGGCCAGTGTCCAAAGTCTCCGCGCTTATTGGCACAACATCTCTCCATGACATGGAAGGCGAGGATTTCGCAAACGCGGGGTTGGTTTTTGCGAATGGTGCGATTGGTTCTGTCATGGCGACAACCGCGAGCTATCCTGGAGGGGCGGAAACCTTGGAATTGGATACGGACAAGGCAGGCCTGCGCTTAGCTGCGGGCGAGTTGGTGATTAACTGGCGCGATGGCCGGAGCGAAACCATTGGCGAAATAACCGGAACAGGCGGCGGTAGCGACCCGATGGATTTCCCCTGCGACTGGCACCGTGACTTGATCGCAGACTTTGCCATGAGCCTGCGAGATGGGCGTGCGCCGCGCATAACCGGACGGGCCGCTTTAGAGGTTCACAGATTAATCGACGCGATTGAACGGTCGGCGCGATCAGGTCAACTCACCGCTGTGCAGGTGGCGTCATGACGTTAAAATTTGCAGCATTTGGTTTGGATCACCGGCACATTTACGGGATGTCGCAGGGCATGATCGATGCGGGTTGTACATTTGCCGCCTACTGGACCGAAGGCGAGCCGCAACCCTTGGCCGGTTTCACCAAACGGTTCCCCGATGTTGCGCGTGTGACGAATATTGATGAAATCCTGAACGATGAAACCATTCAACTGGTCTTGATTGCAGCGGCACCCAAAGATCGCGCCCGTCTGTCAATTGAGGCCATGCGGCATGGCAAGGACGTGATGTTGGACAAGCCAGGGTGCCTCACGCCACAGGAATTGGTCGACATTGAAGCGACAATCAAAGCGACGAGGCGTATTTGGTCGATCAACTTTTCGGAGCGGTTTGAGGTGCCTGCGGTCACGCTTTGCGATCAATTACTGGCCGAAGGGCGGATTGGCGAGGTTGTGCATATCATGGCCGTCGGCCCGCACCGATTGAATGCCCAGATGCGGCCAGACTGGTTTTGGTTACCATCAGAATATGGCGGCATTCTGCGCGATATCGGCGCGCATCAGATTGACCAGTTCCTCCATTTCTCGGGTGCGGAAACGGCGGAAATTACCCGTTCAACCGTCGGAAATATGAACACACCCGCGCATCCAAAATTTCAGGATTTTGGCGAAATGAACCTGAGTGCTGGTCGGGTGCAAGGCTATGTCCGGCTTGATTGGTTTACCCCCGATGCGGCCCCCAATTGGGGCGACGGTCGTGTAACGATTGTTGGCACTGAGGGTTACATCGAGTTGCGAAAATATATGGATATCGGCGGACAAGCGGGAGGAGATCATGTGTTTTTGGTCAACGGGACGGAATGCACACGGTTTGATGCATCAAACGCAGGAACGCCGTATTTTGCGCATCTGCGCCACGATATCGAAAATCGAACCGAAACGGCCTGCCCACAGAGGCACACACTAACCGTGATGAGGCTGGCAATGGAGGCCCAGAACCAAGCTATTCGGCTCGGCACACTGGCAGACAGGCATTGAGCTTAAAAACGAACCAACTGGAGGAAACTATGAGATTTAAACATTATTTAGCAGCTGGAGCGACAGTTGTAGCGACGGCAATTGCGGCCCCTGCGATGGCAGAATGGCCCGAAAAACCGATCCAACTTATCGTGCCATGGGGTGCGGGTGGTGCCACCGATCAGGTGACCCGCATCGTGGCGGCGGAACTCGAAGATGCGCTTGGGCAAAACGTTGTAGTCGTCAATCAAGAAGGCGCGTCTGGCTCAATTGGCTCAAAAGCGGCATGGGATGCGCCACACGACGGGTACACATGGACCGCAGGCGCGGCCAAAGACCTCGGCACTTATGCGGTGACGGGGAAAATGGATACCTCGATCAAAGATTGGGACCTTTACCTAAATTCAGCATTGGCAAGCGTGATTTCGGTTCCAGCAAACTCCGAAATCAATGATCTTGCGGGTTTTCTGGCAGCCTTGAAAGCTGGCGGCCTTAAAGTTGGCACCTCAGGTGTGAATTCCGCGGGGCACTCGTCGATTGAAGCCCTGTCCAACGCGGTTGATGGATCCTACATCCACGCGATCTATGATGGCGGAGCGACGGCAGTTCAATCCACAGTCGCGGGCGAAACCGACGTCACAACCCAACTGATCTCTGAGCAAATTGACATGCTGCGGGCGGGTGTGCTCAAACCCATTGCGATTATTTCCGACAGCGACGTTGAAGTCGCAGGGGCGGGCGTGATCCCATCGGTTTTGTCCGAATTGCCCGACCTTGCCGTTGCTCCGATTTACTTCGGTATTTTCATCCCTGGCGATGTACCTGACGAAGTGACCGCAAAAATGGAAGCTGCTTGGAGCGATGTGATGGCAAACTCCACGGCCCTTGCGGAATACACCGATGGGCGTGGATCAATCATGACTGTGTTCTCGGGCGATGAGGCCCAAGCCAAGGTTTGGCCTTCGATCCAATCAAACGCATGGTTGCTGCATGACGGTGGGCAATCGACCATCAGCCCTGACGAACTTGACATCCCGCGCCCCTAATCTCGCGCGTAAACTCCGCCGGACCGTCCTGTTTTCGGTCCGGCACTTAAGGAAGGTCATGACATGAACAACAGCAGTCTGGATCGGATTTCCGGCGTCTTTTTTACCCTGCTTGGTGCGTTGGTTTTCGCAGGCGCTTGGGCAATGCCTCGGTTTGAGGCACAGGGCGCTCCAATTTATCAAGCCCCCGGTTTCACCCCCGCTCTCTTGGGAATTGGCTTAAGTATCTGTGGCTTGTTCCTTGTATTTAGGCCAGCAGGAAAGGCCGCAGAGGACTTCGGATTTTGGAGCGATGTTTTAGGGAATTCCGCCAATCGCAAGCGCGCCCTCGCGGCGTTTGCCCTGACGCTTGGCTACGGCGCGGTGTTGTTTGGAAATATGCCCTATGTGCCCGCGACTTTCCTGTTCATATTTGCCTTCGTTGCGGTGTTTGAAATATGGCTAAAACCCGAAGACGCGACCAAGAAAATGCCGATATGGCGCGTCCTCACGATCGCGGCCGTCCTTGGTCTGATTGTGAGTTTTGGTACCCACATAATATTCCAGAAGCTCTTTCTCGTACAGCTTCCTTGAGGTTATAATGCCAGATTTTATGCAAATACTTGCCGCGTTTCAGCTGGCACTTGGACCCAGCCTCTTGCTGACTACCCTCTGGGCGACCCTTCTTGGCGTTGTCATCGGTATGATGCCCGGTCTTACCGCCACAATGGGACTTGCTCTTCTGACGACGTTGACCTTTCAGATGGACAGCGCGGAAGCAATCACTGCGCTTTTGGGGATGTATGTAGGCTCGATTTATGGCGGCAGCCGCACCGCGATCATCCTCAACATGCCGGGTACGCCAGCGAGCGCCGCAACCACCCTCGATGGCTATCCTTTGGCCCGTCAATCTAAGGCGCGCGAAGCCTTGGGGCTAGCGACAATCGGCTCGCTCCTTGGCACATTGGTCGGAGTTGCTTTGTTGTTGTTTACGGCCCCGATTTTGGCCAGTTATGCCCTGAAATTCGGCTCGTATGAGTTCTTCTGGCTTGCCTTGTTTGGTATCGTTATTTCGGGCCGTTTGACCGCGAGTTCCGATCCCCTAAAGGGCTTTATCGCAGGCTTTTTGGGGTTGATCCTCGCAATGGTCGGACAGGAACAAGTCTTTGCCTACGCCAGATATTCCTATGGAATTCATGACTTTACGGGCGGCATTGGTTTGATCCCAGCTATGGTTGGTGCTTTTGGATTTGTTGAAATTATTTCCAGTATCTCCAATAGCAAAACACCAGAGATGGCGGAAAATAAGGGGCGGCTTTTGCCCCGCATGCGAGAGATCGTTAGCTTTTCTCCCACGGTCTTGCGCTCGGGGGTCGCGGGAACAGTGATGGGGTTGATTCCAGGTGTCGGCGAGGATATCGGCGCGTGGGTTTCCTATGCAATCGCCAAGCGTTTCAGCAAAGAAAAAGAGTTGTTTGGTAAAGGCTCCAAAGAGGGGTTGATTGCCGCGGAAACTGGAAATTCGGCTGCCGTTCCGGGCGCGATTATTCCGGTTTTAACACTAGGAATTCCCGGATCGGCCCCTTCGGCGGTGCTGCTCGCGGCCTTGATCATTCATGGTGTTCAACCCGGACCCCTGATTATGATCCAAAACGCTGACATGGTCTATGGTATCGTGGCCGCGACGGTCCTCGCGGCGATTGCGATGACCATTTACGGGGTCCTATTGACGACCCCGTTGCTGCTTGTGTTGCGCATCCCGCGCGAACGTTTGCTGCCGATCATTTTTGTTTTATGCGTGGTTGGTTCCTACGCGATCGCGGCGCGCCCGTTTGACGTTTGGGTTATGCTGGCGTTTGGTACTGTCGGTTTCGTTTTGAGGCAAATGAATTATCCTATGGCTCCGTTGGTTTTGGGCCTCGTTCTTGGCGATATTCTCGACAAAAGCCTGCGTCGCGGTTTGATCCTGTCCGAAGGGTCGCTTGAGCCGTTCTTTACGCGTCCCGTCAGTTTGGTTCTGGCAATCGCAACATTGCTGAGCGTTGGGTTGCTGATCTTTTCGGGGATCACTTGGAAAAAACGCGCCCGAGATTAGGCGGTGGTGAAATTGAGGGTGAGTTCTTCTACGTCTAGACGCGACGGGGGCAATTATTTAAAGAGAGGCGCGGTTAAACAACTCCTTACATCGTCAGGCGGCAAAGATGGATGACTCAACAGAAACGTGCAAAGACAATGCGAAGTGGACGCTTTCCTCGGCGACCTGCACGGCGGAGGTTCGCTCCTTAGGGGGTATGTTGCAAAACGTTCATTTCTTATTTGCAAATGGCGATACTTTCGCACCATTGGCGCAAGCAGACTGGGCGGATGACGCCCCCAAGGAAGACTGCAAAATTGCGCCGCATTTGCAGAGATTGGGCGGAGAATGGCCCTGCGTTCCCTTCGGCACAAGCCCTAGCGACCCACAGCATCATGGCTATGCAAGCAACGCGCATTGGCGATGTACACACCAGTCACAGCGTCGGATAGAACTCGTTATCGACTTTCCAAAATCCCATGTTGTCAGCCAGTTGCGCAGAACAATTGAAGTGTCTGAGGAGGCGCATCGCGTCGATTGCAGCTTGTCGATTATTGTACGCAGCGCATGTGAACTTCCGATTGGGTTGCATCCGATTTTTCGACTGCCGACTGATGCGCCGGTCCATATTGTTTTGGAAAACAGCACCTTGCTCGAACCAATGCCCGCAGAAATTCGCACGCCAAATTTTCAGCTTGTTGCCGCCGAAGGTCGTATGCTGTTCGGGGCTGACGGGCAGGAAATTGACTTTTCACAAGGATATACGGGCCTTTCTACCGAGCTTGTGCAGGGGTATGACGCGGGCGGAAAAGTCGCGGTGGAATACCCGCAAGAGGGCAAAAAAGCGGTTCTTCAATGGGATGAAAATTCCCTGCCGCACTGCCTTTTCTGGTTGGCGAACCCGCATCATTTCGAGCACCTAGGGGCGTTCCGCGGATTGGGGGTCGAGCCGATATCGAGCTGGTTTGATCGCGGTACGAAACCTCTTTTTGGGGCAGCAAAGGACTCTCCGCGTCCTTTCGGCGTTAAGCTGAAACCGAGCGAGCCATGGTCAATGGATTATTCAATAAGCGCGGAGACAATTTTGGTGGAGGGGGGCTGAATAATGGCCGCGTCCCTTGGCCTCACTGCCAGTTTTCCAGAAGCGCTTTTAGGATATCCGCGCGGCTGACTTGTCCGACCAAACGCCCGTCTTGCACAACAGGAAAACGACGAAAATTACTGGCAAGGAAGTGCTCCGCAGCGGTGACAAGGTCCGTCTCGGCCTCCATTGTCTCAACTTTGGCGCTCATGTAGCCCGAGACTGCGCAACCCCATTCCTGATAATACGCGGCATTGAGGGCGGCGCGCAGGCAATCTTTCTTGGAAAGAACGCCAACCAGAGCACCGTCCGCATCGACAACCGGCGCTCCCGAAATCCGCTTGTCCAGCAACACTTTCATAGCCTCCAGAATGCGCATTTCTGGGCGCAGGAGGGTCAAGTCGATCGTCATATAATCGCTTACGCGCGGCTGAGAATTCATGTCGAGCTCCCTTTGCTAGATCGCTTAGGGCAGACGGCACATTCCGCGCTGGGAATGCAAGCCAACCCGCCGCAAGATCCCTTGATCGGAGCACGTCCAAAGATCGCTCCCAATGACAGGCCGATGATTGCCAGAAGGATGAGGCCGAGTGTTATACCAAAAGTGATCATCCGCGTTCCCTATCCAATAATCCGCGTTGAGAAGTTGGCCGTCATAACCTCCCGCAGACCGCTTGCATCCCGTACCACGAACAATGCGGGGATATGCTCACGGTTGGCAAACGAAATGCCTTGCTCGGGGCCCATTGCGAAAAGGGCCGTGGCCAAGGCATCGGCGGTGATTGCCTGTGGTGCAAAAACACTTACGCAGGCAAGGGGGGTATCGGCTGGTCGCTTAAGCTTTGGATCAATAATATGGCCGTAGCGTCGACCGTTGAAATCAAAACGGTTAACGCGATCCCCAGACGTGGCCAAGGCCTCGCCGTCAATGGCCACAACACGTTGAAGCGCGGCGGATTGTGGCTCTGGGCGCTCGATACCAGCGTACCAAGGGCGACCCGCAGGGTGATGCCCCAGCGCATAAACCTCTCCGCCGAGTTCAATGAAAAAGCTGGCCTGGCCAAGGGTCTTTAGCGCCGTGGCGATCCGGTCCAATGCGTGGCCCTTGGCAATGCCACAGAGGTCGAGCGTTTGGGAAATATGGGCTTTTTTCGCGCTTTGTGCGCCGAGTTCCAGATCGCCAAATCTGCCCGCGGGTTGCTGTGTTATGGGACCAAATCCATAGCGTCCGGCCACGCCACCGAGTGTGGGATCAAAAGCGCCGCGTGTGAGGGTCGCCACGCGTTTGGCCTCGCGGATTGTAGTGTGGGTTTGCGCCGACAGGGGCACCCATTCCAGCGTTTTCATTCGGTTGAAACGCGAGATTTCGGACATTGGCAGGAAGGGCGACATGGCGCCGTCCACCGAGGTGACAATGCCTTTGACAGCGGACACAATCGCGCCCGCATCGGCTCCGGCGGCAATTCTGATCCGCCAACTTGCGCCAAAGGCTGGTCCTTCGAATTGCAGGACATCACGGGTTTGCGCCCTAAGTGCCGTTGCCCAAAACATCGCACCTGTGCCTACCAAGAATTTGCGTCGTGTGTATGTCATGGGCTACCCTCCAAAATCATCATTGAAAATTCGCTCAGGATCGACCCCAAGATCGTCCAGCATCGTTAGTACGGCGCGGATCATTAGGGGCGGTCCGCAGAGGTAGTATTCGCAATCATGCGGTGCTGGATGTGCGGCAAGATGACAGCGCAAAGCAACCTCATGAATAAAGCCCGTTTCGCCTTGCCAGTTGTCGTCGGGGGCGGGGTCCGAGAGCGCTGCGGTCCAATGAAAATGGGTGTGTTTTTCCTGTAAGAATTCAAATTCCTGTTCGTAAAATAAATCCATACGACTGCGCGCGCCATACCAAAAGCTGATTTTGCGCGTGGCGCCTTGTTGCTCCAATTGGTCCGAGATGATCGCCCGCAGGGGGGCCATGCCGACTCCGCCGCCGATGAAAACCATTTCGCGTTTACTGTCCTGTGCGGCGAAGGTGCCGAAGGGGCCCGACACGTTCACCTTATCCCCTTCAGCGCAGCCAAACAGCCACGACGATACAATCCCAGGTGGCAGATCTGCGTGATTTGGCGGGGGCAGGGCAAGCCGGACAAGCAAGACAATGCGCCCAGCCTTTTCCCCTGCTGCCGTGGCGATGGAATAGGCGCGGGAGGTGTTTTCTTGGCTGCTGGCGGTTAAATCGTTCACGCCCATTTTGTCCCATGCGGCCTGATGCTCGGGTGAAACTGCGTAGTCCGAAAACCGCAATGTATACGCCGGCGCCTCAACTGTGACAAACGCGCCTGGGATGAAAGTAAAGTCGGTGCCTGTGGGCAGATCCAACACAATTTCGCGGATAAGTGGCGCAACGGAGCGGCTCGAAACCACCTGACAAACCCACGACTTGGCTCGCAGCATGCTTTCGGGCAGGGTGATCGATATGTTGTCCCGTAGGGTGGTTTGACAGGCCAACCGCACACCCTTGGCAATATCTTGGCGCGACAGCAACGCCGTTTCGGTTTGGAGGGCTGGTGTGCGGCCTTCCATCACCTGAACGCGACACTGACCGCAGGTTCCCGCGCCCCCACAGGCCGATGGAATGACCATCCCACCGTCCGAGAGGATCGTGAGGAGTTTGTTGCCCGTCTTGGCCGTGATTTCCTGACGTCCGTTTACTTGAATCGTCACGTTTTTTGCGGGCATCAGAAAGGCGCGCGCCGCCAGTACAACTGTGGCCAGCAACAGGACAATACAAACAAAAACCACGCTTCCTAGCAGGACCTCAATCATGGCAGGCTCACTCCGACAAACGCCGAAAAGCCCATAGACATCAGGCCCGTCACGATGAAAGCCAGACCCAATCCGCGCAGGCCTTCGGGCACATCCGCATAGCGAAGCCGTTCGCGGATGGCGGCAAAAGCGACAATTGCGAGAGCCCATCCAACACCACTGCCAAAGCCATAAACCATGCTTTCGGGCAAAGTATATTGTCGTTCGACCATGAACAGACTTCCCCCGAGAATGGCGCAATTAACCGTGATGAGCGGCAAGAAAACACCAAGGCTTCGGTGCAGGGTAGGGGCATAGCGATCAAGGGTCATTTCAAGGATTTGAACAAGTGCCGCAATCACCCCGATGAAGGAAATCAGCTTCAGGAACGTCAGATTAACTTCGGGCAGGCCGGCCCACGCCCAAGCTCCCTCAATCAAAAGGCCCTGAAATATCAAGTGGTTCACCGGTACGGTGATGGATTGAACCACGATCATCGCAATCCCAAGCCCAAAGGCTGTTTCCACCCGTTTGGACACGGCAAGGAAGGTGCAGATCCCTAGGAAGAAGGTGAGCGCAAGGTTTTCCTGAAGGACGGATTGAACGAAAAGTTCGATCATGGCAGATCCCCCACACGTGCGGGCAAGATCGGAAATTCATCGTCTTCGATTTGTGCAGGGCGGCGCGAGCGGATGCCCCAGATCATCAGGCCGATGATGAAGAAGGCGCTTGGTGCAAGGAGCATGAAGCCAAGCGGTTGGAACCAGCCACCTGTCGCAACCAAGGGCAGAACTTGTTGACCGAACAGGGAACCAGACCCCAACAACTCGCGGATTGTCGCCACGAACATGAGGATCATTCCATAACCAAGCCCGTTGCCCAAACCGTCCAACAGGCTCGGCCAAACCGGATTGCGCATTGCAAAGGATTCCGCACGGCCCAGCACGATGCAGTTGGTCACGATCAGCCCCACAAATACAGACAACCGCTGGCTTATCTCGAAAGCAAAGGCACGCAGCACCTGATCGGCGACGATCACCAGCGAGGCAATGATAGTGATTTGAACCACGAGGCGGATCGACGAAGGCAGGTGATTTCGGATCATACTGATCGAGGTGCTGGCGGCGGCTAGAACCGCCATCAAGGCAAGGCTCATGGTCAAGGCGGTGTCCAGCGCGGTGGTCACAGCCAACGCCGAGCAGATACCCAGCATTTGCAAAGTAATGGGGTTATTGTCAATCAGTGGCGCCGTCAGATAGTGCATGTTTGATCTGGTCATTTTACATGTCCCCCGACTTAAGGCGCTTCAGGAACGGGCCATATCCATCCGCGCCCAGCCAGAAACGCACGAGATTTGAAAGCCCCGTCGTCGAGCGCGTTGCCCCCGCAATGCCGTCCACTTCGAACGGGGTTGCGCCCGTGCCGCGCACCACCGATATGGTGATTTCACCGGCCGTGTTGGCCGTCTGTTTGCCCGACCATTGCGCCAACCATGCCGGATCGGTGACACGTGATCCAAGTCCGGGAGTCTCGCCTTGCTCATAGATGCTCAGGCCCGCAACAGTGTTCAAATCCCCTTCAAGGGCAAGGTACGCGCGGAGGGTTGATTGATATCCCGCACCATAAATCGGCAGGACAACAAGCGCCAAGCCTCTGTTCCCACGTAGCAAATACACGGGGGCATGATTTGGCCGTACTTTAATTGCGGCAAGGTCAACCTCCGGTAGGAGGGGGGTGCTTTGGCTTGAATCGGTCTGCGCCGCGAGGAAATCATAGCTGGCGGCGTCGATGGTTTCGTCTATTTTTCCAGCCGCTAGATCGACAATCACGGTGTCCAATGTTTCCGCGCCTGTCTCGCGCAAAATATCCGCTAATCCGGGGAGGGTGGCCACCATCGCGGCAAATTTGGCTTCACGGGCGGCATCAATATGCGCCTGTTGACGTGGTTGAAGCAAAACGGATGTGAGGGACACGGTGAGGGCGGAAATCAGCGCGACCAGAAAGGCGACTCCCAAAGTTTTGACACGATTATCATTGGGAAGGGCCAGAAAACGACGCCACCAAGTGAGGGGGGAGAATTCAGTCATGGGCCTGCCTTTTTGCCCTTCGCCTAACATTGGCGGTTATAACGATTTGATCGATCAATGGGGCAAAGATGCTCGCCAGAAGGGCGGTAAAGACCACCGCGTTCAGGGATACGGTGCCACCAGCAGCTTGACCAAGGATCACGAGAAGCCCGCCTGAAAAACCACCGTAAAGCCAGCGTCCAACATTGGTACTGGCGGCTGCGACCGGATCACCGATGAGGAACACAAGGCCAAGGATAAGGGTCGCACTTTGTAGGGCCGTCCAGTCTGGGGAGGTGCCTAGAAGCGTTGTTATTGCCAAAAGTCCGATACAAAATCCGACAACAATGCGCCATGATAAAAGACCGAATACCAGTAATAACGCGCCACTTATCCCTGCTGCGATCGCCGCTGAAGGGCCGTCTGTCCCGCTCGTGATGCCAGGGAAAGAAAACAGAAGGAATGCAAGGGCGACAACACTCGCATTTAAAAAACCACGCCCGCGTTCACCAAAAATCAGGTCGCCCAGCACAAGGCCAAACGTCAGCGCGAGGCCCTGTTGCCACAGCGGAACCGTACTTGGTGCCAGAAGAATGAAAACCAAAGCGGTCACAATGCCGTGCCAATCTATGGGCTTGTGTCGCAAGCGAGAAAACGCAAACGCCCAGCCCCCCGCCAAAGCAAGCGCCACCACAAGGGGCAGTAAAATTGTGACACCACGCTCAGAAAACGTGAGCGCCAAGGGCGGCAAAAGGGCAAAGCAAGTCGCCGCCGTTACCCGATAGGAGTTCCAAAGAGGGGGTAGATAAGCGTTTTGCCGTCTCATTCGACGTGCTCCTTGGCCAGCGTATTCAGTGCGTGGCGCAAAAGTGTGCCGTAGTCGTTGCCCGAGGGGCAGAGCCACGTCAGGAGGGCAAGATCTTCTTCCAAAAGCTCGAGACAACCTAGGCGTTCCGCTGTTTCCACATCCCCCACGGCCAAGGCGCGCATCAATGGGATAGGCAATATATCAAAGGGAAATGCACGCTCAAAGGCTTCCAACGGCAGGGTAGCACCGTTTTGGGGGATGGGGAGGCGATCCATTAGTTTGTGCCAAAACGGTCGTGAAGGAAGGACGTGGGCGTCGCTATCATTGCAAGTTACTTGCAAATCAAAACGCCCGAGAAACGCGGCCTCACGGCCAGAAAAAATCGCGCCAGATTGCAAGGTTTGGGTGGGGTCCGCCACCAGATCTGTCAATTTTGCACCTAAAGGCGCCGTGACCAACACTGGTTTGGACAGGCCAGAACCAGCAACAGATACGGTGCGCGACGACATGATGCGACCGGTTTCCAGCAAATGGCCAATCGCGAGAACGTCCTGATAGCCGATTTGCCAAACGGTTCGTTGCCGCGAAACGGGCGAGAGGGCGTGGATGTGGGTACCGGCCAGTCCTGCGGGATGGGGGCCGGAAAAAGGTGCGACCTTGAGACGTGCGCGCTCGGGAGCCAAGGGGGATCCGGGCTTTTGACAGAGGTACACTGGTCCGTCTGTTAACCGCAAAAGTGCCTCGATACCGCGTAGGAAATTTTGTGGTTGGGATGCCAAAACCTTGGCAGGGTCGGCGGACAAGGGGTGGGTGTCTATAGCAGTGACAAAAATTGCCGAAGGTTTGGTTTTTGGATCGGGTAGAAAGCCAAAAGGGCGGGTTTGAAAGCTGGTCCATGCACCACTTTTTAACAAAAGCTGACGCAATGCTGCGTCATCATTCTGGGCTTGGGCGATGTCAAAAACATGTTCGGCGTCACCTTGGGCCGTGATTTCCAACGTGTCCAAACTGCGCCGCCGTCCCCGTTTTATTTGGCTCACACGGCCTGCCACTGTGGCGACAAAACAAATTTCCGGATGGCGACGGTCGGTACAGAGGGTCTGCCCCGCGCCGACCTGATCATTTTCGGCCACACAAAGGTCAAACGACACACCGGGATAGTCCCGCCCCATGAGCGCAACTGTGCGCACGGAACGCGTTTCGGGGAGGGGGCTATCAGGCCCCAAGCCCATGTTTCCCTCTAGGCCTTTTTGTAAATCAAACAGAACTAAGCTCCCTCATTCGGATCGGAAGGGAGCAATCAAAGCCTCCCGACGCGTGCTCATGGCCGTGTGAAGCCTGTTGCGTCTACGGTGGCAACTTCGGATAGGCTTTCGATGCTATCAATCATCAACTGGATCACGTAGTGCGCATTATGGGCAAATGCGCCCTTATCCTTGCTGACGAATTGATAGTTATAGGCGGCCTTCAGGAGACGCGGAGTCCAGCTTTTATAGGCGTTCGGAAAGACGGTTTCTGTTGGGTCTGCGATGCCGTCGGCATTGAGATCATTGAAAAAATACGGATAGGCCGCGCCGGAGTACACGATCGCTCCGCCGCCGATATCTTGGGAATAGGTCATGATCGCAGCGTTCAATTGATCATGCAATTGGGAGATCACATTCCCGATGCCTGCTGTCGTATTGCCGTCGCCCAGAATATCCAGTGGCGTGGTACGGATGGCGCGGAAGTCGGCGGCACCCTGATGACAGGTTGTACAACTTTCCAACTTAACGCGCGTGTCATGAGGGTTGTGGCAACTGACGCAGGTTCCTAAAGTTTCGACATGCGCGAAGGGTCCGACATAGTTGCGGCCCTCATATTGGTAACCACCACGCGCCGTGTTTCCAAGCTGGGTGGAGGCGGCCGCCGCGTAGTGGATATTGATGAATTTGATCTCGGCCGAGACGATATCTTCGCCCATTTCCGCCACGCTGGCTTCCACTTGCTCCGAGGAACTCCGCCCCTGATGGCAAACGCTACAGATTGCCGAACTGTTTGGCGTGCTGACGGTTGTTCCGTTTGGAAACAGGACCTCGCTCAAGCCTTTGGCACCGTCATTGTGGCACGCGCTACACTCCACGGTCGTTCCGATAGGAACGGGGTGATCAATGAGGCCGGGCATTGTTTGTGGCGCCGCCAAGTAGTCGATTATGCCCGTTGAGGAATGGCAAACCGCGCAAGTGCCGGGAATTTCGCCCTCAGTATCCCAATGACGGAAGGCCTCGCGCGTTGAGTCTGCGTGTGGCGATGACAGCCATGCCTCGAGTATTTCCTCATTTGTTGGCGCGTTCTGAGCCGAGGCAGAGATCGACAAACTTGCCCCCAGTGCCAGCCCAAGGCACAGTGAAACTTTCCAAAAAATGCGAAATACCATTGGGAACTACCTCGAAAATTGAAGTGAAATAATTCTTAATAGACTACCCAGTGACGGCGGAAATTCCTTGATCTCGATCAATATTGCCCGCAACGACTACATACTGAAAACGGCAATGGCTCTCAAAGCGCTCAGACCAGACCTCATATTATGAATTAACACCTGTGTCGTTCTAAAGAGATAAGATTGAGCCAAAAGGGGTTGTCGAATGGCCTCAGCCCACGCCAGCGCGTTCCGGACCAACCCGTTTTACATTTGTGCTCAAGAATCTTGTTTGGCGGGTTTGGTAACCTTGCGGATGGCGAGCAGGGTAGCAATCGGGCCTATTATTTCAAACAGGACCGTCGTGCCAATTGTTATCGCCATGATTTGCGACCCCCACTCAGGAAATCTCTGTGCGGCCACAAGGGCCATTCCAATCGCAACCCCAGCCTGCGCGAGTAGAGCGGTGCCGACAAAGGGGCGTTGTGCGCGGGGCAATCCCCCAAGGGACGCCCCAATCCACCCGCCAATTATGCGCGCGATCAGACGTAAAATAACGTAAGTGGCCCCCAGAAAACCCAGTGCCCATAAGGCGTCAACTTCCAGAGAAGCCCCCGCGAGGACGAAAAACAGGATCATAAAAGGCCACTGAAGGTGCTCGATTTCATGAAACGCTTTGGTGTGATGTTTTGCGAGATTTACGATGAGTGCACCGGCGGTCATGCCTGCAATTAGAAATGAGACTTCAAGCCACAAAGCAAGACCCGCCGCCATAAAGACCAAACCCAAGGCCTCGGTTTCCAAAGGGTCCCCGTCGCTGATACGACCCGTCATAAACGCACCCGGAAGGCCGATGACAATGCCCAACCCAACGGCACCCCCGATCTCCCAGACGATTTTTCCAAGCTCGCCCTCTGTGGAGGCCCCGTTTAATTGCGACGCGATAACAAGGACAACGCTGAAAACAATCAATCCCCACGCATCATCTATGGCGACAACCCCTTTGAGGGTGTCGGTGAAGCGGTTTGTGATACCGGATTGAGCGATGACGTCATTGGTCGCGGCGGGGTCGGTGGCGGTTGCGATGGCGGCAAGGATCAGCGCTAACCCGAGTGGGAAGCCCAGCCCCCACAAGCCCAAACTTACCAACAGCAGAGTTGCCACGACAATTGACACTGAGATTGTCAGAATTGCCACACCGCTGGCGCGGATTGTGTCTGCTTTCAGGGTCCCTCCGAGCAAGAAGGCCACCATTGTCAGGGCCGTGACAGATAAGAATTCGGACCAATCCGTAATGGCCTGAGGTATTATTCCGACACCCGCGTCACCAAACGCAAGACCGCACAACAGGAGGAGAGTTACGCGCGGCAGCCACGTCCGGCGTCCAATGTGATCGGCCGCTAAGCCTAACAGAAAAAGGCCACCAAGGGCGAGGAAGGACTCAAACGGGGCCATGATCGCAACGTCCATATTGGCGAGCACGCCCTAGATTTCGTGTGGTCGAATTCAGTGGCGTCGAGCGACAACAGGAAAGGCGTTTTTGTACCACAAAAACTGGATGGTGGGTCAAGGCGTGTCTCCAAGATTTGTGCCGGTGCCTTGATGGATACGGGCAGGCGGACGGATTGACCTTGATTGAAATCAAACTGGAAAAAGAATACCAATCGGCCCGTTTTATTTAACGTAGAGGAACCTGAGCGCGGCTTTATTGTTTGGCCGAACTGAACCCGATTAGGAACTCAACACACTAGGCAACCAGCCCGCAAATTCTGAAAACAAAACCGTCGAGGCCGCGTTAAAAGCTTCGACTAAGATTTGTGTTTCTGTCGAAGCTGATGGGGCACTTGCCCTAAATGTTTTGCTGGCGACAATTTTGGCGTCGCTCTCTCGAATGACTCTTACAATCAGTTTTAGCTGTACTGTTGCCGTTTGTGTGTCGGCATTAAGTTCAGCCTGAAAATCGACCAACTCGGTCACGACGGCAAAGTCACCATGGGACGCGAGTGGCTGCCGCCCGACATAGCGCACGGCGCCTGTTGCCTCAACTGACCGCAACATCAGCGTCTGCACCATCACCGGCGTGGAATCGCTCCAACGAACCTCGGGCAGATATTGCGCTTGAAGCGCGTTGGGGCGGATCATAATTCGATCGGTGGCCAGCGCGCCGCTGGTTGCGGGCAGTTCAATGATCACGTCGCGCGGCAATTGTCGGCGCGTGGTTGCTTGAATATCGACGGGCGCGCGTAATTCATACACGTCGAGCGGTGTGCTGACATCATTGAGTGCGGTGAGCGCCGAGCACCCAGACACTACGGTTAGGAGGACAAGAGAGCGGATCATGACGAATGGGTTTGATCGGTGGATCATCGTTTAAACTCCGGTGTTTCACGGTCAAGGAAGAAGCGTGTCGGGTCGCGTTGAATTTGGCTGGTCAAACGATCCAGATTGTCAATGAGCGTCCGGCTTTCCTGCGCCAGTCGCGTGTAAAGCGGCAGCCCGACCGTCGCAAAGTCGCGCACGGCAGGGCCCGAAGCGTCGGCAACTTGACGCAACTGCTCGAAGGCGTCCGAGGCGGCGGCACTTGCGGCCCGCAGGTCATCAGAAATCTCGGGCAGGTCGTCAGACACTTTGCCGATTGCCGTGTTCATCCCGTCCAGCGTGGTTTTAAGCCCCGCAATAATCCCTGCCAGATCGTCGTTGATCACGCGGTCCGCACCGTTGAACGCTTGTTCGGCGGAGGCCAGCGCGCGGTCCCCTGTTTCCATGGCGTCGTTGATAGTCGACATGGTCACATTGGCATTGGCAAAGGAAACGCGGGCGTCCTCCAACGTGTCGCGGGCGCTGACCATCACCTCGTTTGCGGTGGTCCCTGCGGCTTTTAGGTCATGGCCAAGCTCTGTGATGACCTTGCGGGAGCTTTCCGTGGCCGCCCGAATATCGGCAATAATCGCGGGAAGGTCCTCGGTCGCTATGGTTGCGACAGGTTGGATTGCTCGGTTGGCTTCGGCCACCATGGCGCGCGTTTCAGTGAGGAGCGGCGCGCCCTCGTCGCGGATCAAAGTGTCGGTGCGGGTCGCCACATTTTCCACGGCGAGGGCCGCGTCGTCCAGTTGTTGGATGAGGGTGTTCGTGCCTTCCAAGGTCGCCTGTGCCTCCTCCAAACGCTGCGTCGCGCGCTCGCCTGTGGTGCTAAAGGTCGCCATCATATGGCGGGCGTCCTCGGCCACAAGGGTTAGTTGCGCCCGCAAATCGGTGTTTGTCGCGCGCAACTCGTCAGCCATTGTGCTCAAGTCTTGGGCGATGAACTCTTTGGTTTCGATGATTGCGCCCTGTGCGTCCGTTAGCGTCTTGGAGCTATCGGATAAAACGCCCTTTCCCTGCTCTGATAACTCCCGAATGGAGACAAGCGTCGTGTCCGCCGTGGCGAGCACTTCCGAGAGGTCTCCAGTCAAGGTATCCAGCGTCGCATTGAATTGGTTGATCTGGTCCGCAAAGTCCGCCACCGTATCTGCCACGCCTGAAAAGGAAGACAAGGTGCGTGAGAATTCACCCGACGCATCTTCAATATTCACCAGAATTTGTTCAACGCGGTTCTTGTTGTCGTCGCCAAGCATCTGACCAAGCTCGTCTACAATCTGCAAAGAGCGTTCCAACAATTGTGGCGCATCCTCAGAGAGCGATTGCAAAGCCGAGCGACCGGCGGTGATCTCCGGAATCTCGCCATCCGCACCGCTCATCAGCAAGGCCGCAGACGGTGTGCCCGCGTCGATTCCGATATAAGAAACGCCTGTAACCCCTTGTGATTCAACGGTTGCTACGCTGTCGATGCGCACCGGCGTTTCGGCATCCACTTCGATCCTGACAAGGATGGTGCCATCCCGTTCAGGCGTTAGACGCACATCAACAACCTGACCAACGGCAAGGCCGCTGAACCGTACATCGGATGCATTGTCCAAACCGGAAACCGAAGAAAACCGGATATCGTAATAGGCAAACTGGCGGTCGAGTTCCGCTTGTGCAAACCACAAGAAGAACGCCATGATGCCCACCAGTCCAGCAAGGGTAAATGCGCCGATAAGCACGAAGTTTGCGCGAGTTTCCAATATATTACCCCTCCAAAGGTGTGCCGCTCTGTGCTCCAGAGGCGGCGGCGCGCGCGCGCGGTCCGTGAAAATACTCGTGGACCCACGGGTGGTCGACGTCCAACATTTCTTGCATCGTTCCTGTCACCAATACCTTGCGCTCGGCAAGGACTGCAATCCGGTCACATGTCGCATGTAATGTATCCAAATCATGGGTCACTAGAAACACGGTCAAGCCAAGAGAGTGGCTAAGGCCGCGAATAAGTGTGTCAAAGGCTGCGGCACCAATAGGGTCAAGGCCCGCAGTCGGCTCGTCTAGGAACACGATCTCTGGATCAAGTGCTAGGGCCCGCGCAAGCCCCGCCCTTTTGCGCATCCCCCCTGACAATTCAGAAGGGTACTTGTCGCCCGCATTGTAAGGCAGGCCTACCATCGAAATCTTTAAATCGGCCAAACTGCTGCGCGTCTCGGGGTCTAGTCCCGTGATGGCACGCATCGGGACCTCGACGTTTTCGCGCACTGTGAGCGATGAGAAAAGCGCGCCATCTTGGAACATAACTCCCCAACGCGCTTCAAGCGCCGTGCGGGTATCCTCATCAGCCGTCAACACATCAACGCCAAGGACGTTCACGCTGCCCGCTACTGGTTTTTGCAATCCGACGATCGAACGCAGCAATACCGATTTACCCGTCCCCGACCCACCCACAACGCCCAATATCTCACCGCGTCGGACATCAAGATCAAGGTCCTCATGCACCACATGGCGGCCAAATTGATTGCGGATGCCGCGTACGCTGATAATCACATCGTATGAGGCCTGTGCGGTCATATGCCCATACTCGCAAAGAAGATCGAAAAGACAGCGTCGGCCACAATCACGGCAAAAATCGCGGTGACAACGGCATTTGAGGTCATGCGACCGAGCGACTCCGCATTGCTCTCGACTTGCATGCCCGCATGACAACCGACAACACCAATAATGAGTGCAAAAAAGGGCGCCTTCACAAGGCCGACCAGCACGTGATTAACACTCGTTCCCGAAATCAGCCGGGTCTTAAACATCTCGGGCGAAATCCCAAGATCAATCCATGCCATCAACGCACCGCCGAACAACCCCGAAATGTCAGCGATCAGTCCAAGCACAGGAAGCATGAGAAACAGCGCCAGAATGCGCGGTACAAAAAGCACCATCGCGGGGTCCAATCCCAACGTACGCATGGCATCAATTTCTTCGCGCATTTTCATCGAACCAATTGCGGCGGTGAAAGCAGAAGCGGTTCGGCCCGCCACGATGATAGAGGTCAAAAGAATGCCCAACTCGCGCAAAATCGAAACCGCAATCAGATCAACAACGAACACTTCGGCCCCAAACTGTTTGAGTTGGGTGGAGCCTTGAAAGGCCAGCACGACCCCAATCAGAAACGCCATCAGCGCGACAATTGGCACCGCTTTTAGACCGACCTCCTCGCAGTGATGCACAAGCGCGGTCAGGCGAAACTCGCTTGGATGTCGTATTGCACGCCCAAGTCTGTGTAGGAATATTCCCAAATAACTCGTCAAAGCGAGCAAGAATTTCACTCCAAAGACGACGCGCTCCCCTATCCGCGCCAGTATTTCACGGAAAAAGGGGGGCTGCGCAATCGGGGGGTCCGGTTGCGGCATTGCGGCTTCAACGCTCTTGAACAGGCTTGCGGCTTCAGCACTTGCACCGGAAATTTCAAGATTCTGCCCGCAGGCTGCTGCCTGAGTTTGCTGTGTCAGTAAAAACCACGCGCCGCCTGTATCAAGCCGCTCTAGTCCCGAAATATCGACTTTCAAAATCTCGGGTTGGCACTCAAAAACAGCCATCGCCTGTGGTAGAGTATAGATGGTGAGATGACCAGAAAGGTGAAACTCACCCGTGGCACCCCCGTCAGAAAAACTTAATATTTGCTGCTTGGCAGTATTCATATGTCTAGGCTCATGCCGCGTCCCTTCAGGGATTTCATCGCGGTATCCGATTTGCAATTTGTGTGAGCCTAATACCTATTTGCTCGCGATGAAAGGATTCTGCAAAATCCAGCCTTATCCCAGTTCCTGCCTACGGGGCTGACAGCGCGGGTTTTTTGCTGTCTTATAGTTTCAATAAGGCATCGAGTACCGTTTTGGCCGACCTAGGGGCCGTTTTTGTTTCAAAGGCAGGCGCATGAAAATTACCGCATTAAAAACGTATTTGGTGGAGCCGAGATGGCTCTTTCTTAAGGTTGAAACGGATGCAGGCATTAGTGGCTGGGGCGAACCCGTTTTGGAGGGGCATGCCGAAACGCTTGCTGCCAAAATCGGCGAGCTTGAGGATTTTCTGATCGGGCGGAATCCGTTGATGATCGAAGATATTTGGCAGTCGATTTATCGCAACGGATGCTATCGCGGAGGCCCGGTTTTGATGAGTGCCATTGCCGGAATCGATATGGCGCTTTGGGATATCAAGGGGCGCTATCACGACGCGCCGGTCCACGCGTTGATGGGCGGAAAAGTGCGCGATTTCATTCGCTCCTATTGCTGGATTGGGGGCGATCGCCCGCAAAATCTTGAGGTTGAGGCCGCGGCCCTTATGGCGCGCGGATTTGACTGCACCAAACTAAATGCGACCCGTGAATTACGGATGATTGATTGTTATCGAGAGGTGGACCGTATCGTCGCGCAAATGGGGGCGTTGCGCGATTTTGTCGGCGACAGAATGGATATTGCGCTTGATTTTCACGGGCGCGTGCATGTTCCTATGGCCAAGGTTCTCCTCAAGGAACTCGAACCTTTGCGGCCAATTTTCGTCGAGGATGTTGTCGCTTCAAGCCAGATCGATGCGATGGCTGATTTGGCGAAATTCACCTCAATTCCCTTGGCCGTCGGAGAGCGTTTGCACTCTCGTTATGATTTCAAACGGGTGTTTGAGACCCGTGCGGCAAGCTTAATCAACCCAGACACGGCGCATGCGGGAGGGATCTCAGAAATGGTTCGCATTGGGCATATGGCCGAGGCCTATGACGTTGCTATTGCCCCGCATTGTCCGCTTGGCCCGATTGCGCTTGCGGCTAGCCTGCAAGTGGATGCTGTCTGTCAGAACGCAGTCCTTCAAGAGCAAAGCCTTGGCATGCATTATAATGGACCCGTGGACATGCAAGACTATCTGGTGGAGGGCACGGGGTTTGATCTGAGGGAGGGCTGTTTATATATCCCGGAGGGACCGGGTTTGGGGATTGAAATCAACGAAGAATTTGTGGTTAAACAAGCGCTTAAAGGTCATAAGTGGCGCGCGCCGGAATGGCGGCATGCGGATGGGTCTGTTGCCGAGTGGTAGAGAGGCCTGTGGGGGAATACATGGAAAACGTGGCGCGGCTTGCCGGAGTATTGGGCGAGATTAAAGTGGATTGGGCCGTTCTAACGGGGGCGGATTCCGTTTGTTTTGCCACGGGGCATGTCGTGGGCATTGAGATCGGTTTGAACCCGTTTGCTGGTGGTCCAACGCTTGCATTTATTGGCCGCGATCAAAGCGTCGGAATTGTTTGTGCCAATATCGAAGGGGAGCAAATCAGTGGTGTGAATTATGAAACGTACCGCGGGTTTGAGTGTGCCGTGACGGATGTCGCGGCGAATTTTCACAGGGCTGTTCTGGCGATGGCCAAGCGGTTGGGTGTCTCTGGGAAATGTGGAATTGAGGCGCGATCCCACCCTGCGAGTCTGAACGAAATTCTAGGAGGGGCGAGTGTTTCAATAGACCACGATCTCGCACGGCTTCGGGCCATCAAGACACCCCATGAAATTGAAAAGATGCGCTTTGCCGCGCTTTGTGTCGCCGCTGGTCAGGATGAAGCGCGGAAGCGTTCATCCGTCGGGGCGAGCGAGCTTGATGTCCTAAATCGGATACGTGCTCGGATGGAAAATATGGCGGGCGAGCGCTGTGCGTTTGCGGGCGAATACCTCGCTGGTGTGACGCATACCGCGACGCTCGGCACACAGCCCAGCAGTCGCGTTTTACAAAAAGGCGATCCCATTATTTGCGATCTCGGCCCACGCGTTCACGGATACTGGGGCGACAGTTGTGGGTCATTCATTGTGGATGCTACCCCAAGTGACGCGTATTTGCGCATGTTCCAAGCTTCCCGAGAGGCGCTTGATTTGGCGATCTCCGAAATTCGCCCAGGTTTGAAAGTCAGTGAACTTGATCGGCTTTTGCGAGCCTTCATGCAAAAGCAAGGGTATGTATATCCCCATCATTCTGGGCATGGTATCGGGACTTCTGTGCATGAATTTCCACGGATCGTCCCAGATGAGGACGCCCGACTTGAAGCAGATATGTTCCTGATGATCGAACCCAGCGCATATGACCCTGAAGTTGGCGGCGTGCGCTGTGAATATATGCTCCGCGTCACCTCAACGGGCAGTGAAATCGTGGCGCCATTTGAGCTGAATCCCGTTTTGGGCGCTTAGGTGCAGGGAGGTTTGAGAGCTGAATAACCCAAGGCACTATAGGGCCAGCCGACTCCACCCCCAGAGCACCCCAATCAGGATGGGTTGGTGGACGAGATAAATCGTGAGACTATTTCGACTGGCCCATCGAATTTTTTTCAAAAAAGAACTAGGCATGGTTTCCGGTGGCGGACCTGCTGAAATGAGTCCGAATTGCCTCGCAAACCTTGCGGAAAATATGCCCGCCAGAAAAGGGGCAAACCAAGGGAAAAAGGGCTCAAAATCCATTGACGGGCGCCACTGCGTGGACAGGCCGATCCATGTCAAAATGGGTGTGTTTAACGCCTCGGTTCGGAAAAAGAAGGGGAGGACGAACACAAGGACTGCGGCCAAAAACACGAGCAAGAGATTCATGCGCAAGAACAGTAATCCTGCTAAGCTTGAAATAGCAATGACGTGGAGAATTCCAAAATAAATGAACTGGTCAGGAACTGCGATGTAGGTTGCGAATGTAATCACGAGGGCCGCTAGACCAATGATTTTAAGTCGACGAAGAAAATCTGGCCATCGAATAGTAGGGAAATGCGCAAGACTTAATCCAACGCCCGAGAGAAACAGGAATGATCCTGCGACAATCCTTGCGAAGGTTAACCATGTGCTTTGAGCCATTGTCCCCTGTGCGAGGTATCCAAACAATTCCAAATCATATGCAAAATGAAAAATAATCATGCCGACCAAGGCTGTGGATTTTAAAACGTCCACAGTCACAAGCCGTGCCGTCGGTTGAGATTGGTTTGGTTTAGATATCATGACGCTATCCTGCTCCGCACTATATTTGGTGTTAGAAAAAAAGGGGGTTAAGCCAATTCGAACCACACAGTGATGCCAATTGCGAAAACCGCAAACGCCGTCAACCATAGTATGACAAGGCAGGTTGTATCTAGCTGAAAATGTCGATCCTACCCACGAGAATGGCAGATGTAAGTTAGGTTAATCGGGCGCGTATATTAACTTTTTAGCGCGCGAACCGTACGTGAGCCCCAGCAGCGCGTTCAGCTCTCACCTAGAAGCGCTCCGATTTCTCGATCAACGGCATCTCGGCGCGGTCCCTTCGGAAGGCTTGCCGCCAGTCCCCGCAACAGTTTCACCGCATGCGCGCAAACGAGGTTGTCGCTCAAAATGTATTCTCGGCTATCTCCATGCGCAATTTCTAACAGGCTGGTGAAGGTCAGTGTCGGCGTATGAACCCGACTTGGAGAAAGGTCGATATCCTCTGCCTTGATCGCGGCCAATTCCTGAAGAGACGCATGTAACCAGTTTAGGCATGTACAGGCGGTGTAAGGGTCGTTAACGCCAGGCGATAAGGCACGGGCAATGATCTCGACCAGTTGCTCCGCCAGAAAGAGTACGTTTTGGGATTCCGACTTTCCGAACCCCGTTGCAAAACAAGCCCGAAGTTCCCCTACGAGTTTAGTCGATAGCGCCTCTTGCCCCCAGACCCGCAACGCGAGGTTCCGTGGGTGCGTGAATGTTCCGGGCATTGCCAAAACTTCGATATAAAGATCGTTTTTGGACGCCAAGCGTTTGATTTGGTTTAAGTTTACGGCTTGAATATACCCCGTGCTTAATAGCGTTACCCCCTCGGAGGCCTCACTACTAGCCTCCTCAAGCCAAGCGTTCTGAACAGACTCCTTGTCCGTCATCGCAGTTGGTGCTTTGCTCAATCGGACCAACTCGTCCCGCAACCTGCATCCGAGACTATGGCAAAGGTTCTCAAGATTGATCATTTCGGGAACGTGGTGGATGAAAAAGATCATCGTTGCCACCGAGGCAAGGGTCAGTCCCAACGCGACCAAAACAGAGAAAACGGGTACAAAGTTTGCACCGGAATCGTCAATATTGTGCACAGACCGCAGGATCATAAGTGCATAGACAAAGGTCGCAATCAAAATGCCCAGACTAAACTGTGTGCCTTTATCCCGCATGAAATTCCCAATGAGCCTTGGCCCGAAATTTGCCGACGCAAAGGAGACCGCAACGATTGTCATCGAGAACATCACGCCCGTTACCGCGATAACGGACTGTGCGATGACAGCCAGTAGCGACCGCACAGCATCAGCATTGGACGTGACTAATCCATTGGGCAGCGAAAAGGGCAAATAGTTTGGATGCCGATCCAAAGCTTCAGTCCCAATTGCCAATAACAAGGCGGCAACCATCATGACGCTCGGTACGAACCAATAGCTTGCGCGCGTGTCTTGTAGCAGTTTGCGAATGAACGCCATATTTATCGAATACCTTCCTCAAAAGCCTACGGATATCACAGAGTAAGGCTCGATAACATTGGGTGCTATGCACATTGTAAGTGAACGATAAACTAGCAGGGTCTGGCATAAAAGGCGAATTCCAAAATAGCGTAATGGGTTGGTGTCGAACGAGCCCGACGTGAAGCGAAGAGGGCGACCAATAGCGCTTAATTCCGAGAGTTGCCGCCCATCGTATCTGCTGCAGAGTATTCCGTATTACCAAGCTTTTTGCACGCGTCAAAATGGCCTTGCGCGCTTTGGGGATTAGGTTTGGATGGCCCAAGAGAGACCGAGAACCCGTCATAAGTTATGAATCGAGGTCTTGGGTTTATTCGTTGCCCCCTCGCATCGTAGCCGTTGCCAGTGCTGGGTCCTCAGCGGCAGAAAAGAGACTCCATGCCCGCGAAGTTTCGGGAAGCCGTGGCAACTGACTGGCGAGGTCGATGTCCACACGGCTTCATGGCCGCAACGGATCAAACACACTGACGAAGGTGTGTTCGGATGTGGAAAAGCCCCCGCTGAGGTGGATTTGAAAGGGGGAAGGCGTTTAACGCGGCGTGCAACACAATCGTTGGGGCGGGAAAAATCGGTACTGCCCACGGTGCGGCGGAATGGTCGGATACCTCCTCCTTTAGCATTGTCGTTTACGGCTTGATGGTTAAGGCCACATGCCATGAAGCGTCCGCCCCATTTTTCTACAGGAAATCTGCACCGCAGGCTTATCTGCAAAGCCAAGGAAGCCCCCAACAATCGCTTGTCGCGGCTATGTGGTAGATCGAACCGCCGTTTGAGCGTAAATCCAGCCATCCTTCTGGCGGCCAGCGTCATCCCAAACTCTTCCTTTTAGACAATCCCCTGTCTATATTGGTAGTAGAACTGCGGGTTGAAAAGCTTAGTGAGATCAAAAAAAACTGGATCAAAACGTGGTTGAAACGGCCGTCTCTGTGTCTCCCCTGCCAATAAATTCATTGCAGGGTTTCTGAAGTCGCCAATGATCAATTTTCAATAAACAACCCATGATGACGCCGCAAGCGCGCTGGGCGCAAAGACTTCGTACCGTTTCTGTCCACTCCCCGAGGGAAACGGCATCCAAGCTAGGGAGCCGATATGATGACGGCGCGGCGTTTTCTCTTGGGTACGCCGTAAGTCACG
Source organism: Falsihalocynthiibacter sp. CO-5D18 (assembly GCF_041205445.1). Lineage (NCBI taxonomy): Bacteria > Pseudomonadati > Pseudomonadota > Alphaproteobacteria > Rhodobacterales > Roseobacteraceae > Falsihalocynthiibacter > Falsihalocynthiibacter sp. CO-5D18. Next base: position 187,114 of record NZ_JBGFCF010000001.1, read on the forward strand.
AGGGGGAGGTGCTTGAAAGTGGGCCCAAGTTCTGGACAATTCTATTCATTTCCGCGACCCGTTCGCTGTTTGAATTCGCAATCGTTCCATTTGCATTCCAAAACGAGTTTTCAAAGCCAACGCGGATTTTTCCACCCAGTCGCAGTGCCTCAGTAAGGCATGCGGTTTCCTGTTTGCCAAACGCACAGACCGCCCAATCAGGCGCGGTTTCGAATGCGCCGAGCCACTGCGTAAAAATATCCAAGTCTTGGGGGGTGCTTTCTTGCTGTTCGGAATATCGACCCAAGACGAAAAGCACCTGCAGATCGGCCTTGGCCAATGCGCCACTCCCAAGAAGGTCGGACAAAGCGTGCAAATCGCGCGCGTTATAAAGGATGTGTTGCACCGCGATATCTGCCTCAAAGCATTTTTCGTAGAAACGGGTTGCTTCGGAGACATCGCCATCGGAAAGCATCTCGGCCAAAGAAATAGAAACGCATTCTGGCTGGACCGCGTCAACGAGTTGGCGTTGTTGCGCGGCGGTATACTGGCCGGCTGCTTCGGTGGTGATCTGGCACAGCATATTTGGCGCGGCGTGGTGCATTTCCGACAGGAGTTCGCGGTAGAGGCCCGCATCAAGAACGTGGCGACCGTGCGCGTCGCGGACATGCAAATGCACCCCGTCTGCTCCTGCGGCATGGCAGGCAACCGCAGTGGCAACGATTTCCGCCAGCGTAATCGGTAGGGCGGGGTGGTCGGCCTTGGTTTTGCGCGCGCCGTTTGGGGCGACCATCAGCGTTGGGAGCGGTCTCATAGGGATTTCACGAGGGCGATTTGAAGTTTGGTGACGATTTCGTCGATGTGATTGTCATCCAGGATAAATGGCGGAGCGAGGAGAATATGATCGCCTTGTTTACCGTCGATTGTACCGCCCATGGGATAACAGATGAGACCCGCGTTGAAGGCTTCTTTCTTTAGCGTGGCGTGCAGGCGACGCTCGGGGGAAAACGGCTTTTTGGTCTCGCGGTCTTCGACCAACTCAATGCCCCGAAACAAGCCACGGCCACGGATGTCGCCGACGTTTGGGTGTTGCGCGAAGGCATTTTGCAGGGCCGCTTGCAGGAGGTCGCCCTTCACGGCACAACGTTCGACCAAGCCACCATCGGTGAGTTTTGTGAGGACCGCCAAGGCGGCGGCACAGGCGGTTGGGTGGCCGACATAGGTGTGGCCGTGTTGGAAAAATCCGCTGCCATCCTCAATTGCGGCATAGATTTTGGCGGAGCAGAGCATCGCGCCAATGGGTTGATAACCCGCACCAAGGCCCTTTGCTACGGCGACGATATCGGGGTGAATGCCTTCATGTTCGCTGGCGAATATTTTGCCAGTGCGCCCCATGCCGCACATGACTTCGTCCAAGATTAGCAACACGCCGTATTGGTCGCAAATCTCGCGGATACGTTTGAAATATCCTTCGACGGCGGGCACCGCGCCAGCCGTTGCGCCAACGACGGGTTCGGCGACGAAAGCGATCACGGAGTCTTCGCCCAGACGACGGATTTCGGTCTCAAGCTCATTGGCGACACGCAGGCCGTAATCCAGCGTCGTTTCATCGTCGTGTTTGCCGCGATACTCAAAACAGGGGGAAATATGGGTGGTCTCAACCAAGAGGGGCGAGAAGGGCGCGCGCCGCCATTCGTTGCCGCCTGTGGCCAGCGCCCCAAGGGTGTTGCCGTGGTAGCTTTGGCGTCGTGCGATGATGTGGCGGCGTTGGGGTTGGCTGATTTCCACGAAATATTGGCGGGCCAGTTTCAGCGCGGCTTCCATGGCTTCAGAGCCACCAGAAACGAGGTAAACGCGATCAATGCCGTCGGGGGCGTGTTCAATGAGTTTGTCGGCCAATTGCTCGGCGGGATCGGAGGTAAAAAAGCTGGTGTGGGCAAAGGCCACGGCATCGAGCTGTTTTTTGATCGCATTGGTGACATCCGGGTCGCCATGCCCTAGGCAAGAAACGGCTGCGCCACCAGACCCGTCGAAATATTGCTTGCCCGTGGTGTCGTAAAGATAGACGCCTTCGCCTCGTGCAACAGTGGGAAGATTTGATTTTGTATGCCGCGGAAATACGTGTGACACGCTGTGGTCCTTTGATGAATCATTTGTCCGCATTGAAACATATGTTTCCCCTCTTGACTAGGTATGAAACAAATGAAACGTTCGTGAAAATCATAATTCTGTCTCGAGGGGGATTCATTTTTGCAGTCGTCGTTTGAGCAGCAGTTATCGGGGAAGTATGCGTCACTGAGTGCCAAGTTGAAGCTGGCGGCGGATTACGTCGTGACGAATCCGGTGGATGTTGCCACCCGAAGTTTGCGGGCGATTTCCAAGGAAACGGATCTATCGCCAGCAACGTTTTCGCGTATGTCGGCGGCGCTGGGATATGACAGTTATGAGGACCTGCGCGAAGTTTTGCGGCGGTCGTTTGAGCAGAAAGCGGACTCGTTTTCGCAACGGGTCGAAGTTATGCAGCAACGCCATGATGAGGGCGATCAGGGATTTTTGACGCAGCACATCATGGACAGCACCAGTAATTTGCAGCAGCTAGAAGCGGCGATTGACATGCCCACGATGGAGGCCTGTGTTGAGCGGTTGCATGATGCGCGCAGCGTTTTGGTGCTGGGAGCGTTGGGGTCGACGGGGGTTGCGGAATACCTGACGTATATGGCCAGTTTCATCGCTGAGAATTGGTCGATGGCCAGCCGAATGGGGGCGTCGCTGGGGAGTGGGCTAGTTGGCCTGTCGGAGCAGGATGTGTTGATTATCATCACAAAACCGCCCTTTGCCAGCAATTCAATCAAGGCCGCGCGGGTGGCAAGCGAGGATGGTGCCTTTGTGGTTGTGATCACCGATACGCACACTTGTCCTGCTCTTGCGTTTGCCTCAGCGAGTTTTATTGTCCCCACAAAAAGCCGCAATTTCTTCTCATCCTACGCCTCTACACTGGTGCTGTGTGAGATTATGATCGGCCTTCTTGCGGGGCGTGCCGGAGCGCCCGTGCGTGCGAGAATTACCGAAGTTGAAAACAAAATTCGTCGACTCAATGAAGTTTGGGGCGAATGAAACCTACGAAAACATCAATAAACGGAGAAGCCTGATGCCCAGTGCTTTGAAAGTGTCATTTGCGGCGCTTGAGGTGGAAGCCCTGTTAGCAGCAGTAGCGTAACGGGCGTATATCACCCAACGGGCGACGCGATTTGCCATTTGGTCAATAAGGGCCGCAAAGAACACGGTTTTCGATGCGCCGTCGAATTCACTGGCGGGTTTGTTTACAACATCAACACCATTCGCTCTGTATTTTCCGCTCACCGTTGTGGCACGCGCCGATGCGGGCACCGCGACCTTTTGACGACCTAAAGGGCAAGCGCGTTAATATCGGCAACCCCGGTTCCGGTCAGCGCGGCACGATGGAAGTGCTGATGGATGCGAAGGGCTGGACCACAGACGATTTTGCTTTGGCCGCCGAGTTGAAGGCGGCAGAGCAATCGGCTGCTTTGTGTGACAATAAAATCGACGCGATGGCGTACACGGTTGGTCACCCGTCGGGTTCGATCCTAGAAAAAACCACAACCCGTGACTTTGCCTTTGTAACGATTGATGGCCCTGTTGTTGAGGCGCTTATCAGCGAAACTCGTTCTGTCACACGGCCGTTATTTCTAGGGGCATGTATAGCGGGAATGACGCGGACGTAACCACATTTGGTGTTGGCGCAACATTTGTGACGTCGACCGACGTTTCGGATGAAGCTGTGCATACAGTTGTGAAATCCGTGATGGACAACATCGAAGAGGTCAAAAAACAGCACTCAGCCTTTGCGAACCTTGACCCAAAGGAAATGGAGACAGTGGGTCTGTCTGCTCGCCTGCATGACCACCCGAATGCGGCCAGTAATAAAAATATCAGCAATAGCAGGACCTCAGTGGGACTCGAATATGGCCATAAAGACATTGGAAAATCGTGCCTTAACGGAAGAGGAACTTCAAAACTATGTTGCTTGGTCTGATGCGGGCGCACGTAATCCGGCGGCATATTGCTTGCCGGCGTCGCACCCGCGTTCATATTGCATTGGTCGACTAGGCCTTTGATCTTGTTGGGGCAATCACGGTCCTTTACGGCCTAATTTTCTGTCAGAAGATCGTCGATGCGGGCAGCTTGGCAGACGACGTTGACAAGTGGCTTGGGTTGGTCGGACTCTTGATCCTGTTTGAGGGCGCCTGCCGCGCGCTTGGGCCTGCAATGGCGATTATTGCCACGATCTTTCTGGTCAATATGTTTTTCGGGTCCTCTCATTTCCTCCCCGATGTCATCCGTTGGAAAGGCGCATCCCTGCAATAGGCGATGAGCCATATGTGGATCACGTCAGAGGGCGTTTTTGGCATCGCCAATGTTGTGACAACCGATACCTAAACGACTCCTTTGATGAAACGGGTCGGATTTTCAGCCGAGAAGGCGGGCGCGGTTGAAGTTGCCAGTTCCGCCAACGGACAAATCATGCTGGTCATGGGAGCTGCGGCCTTTTTGATGGTAATACGCGGAGATTTCCTATGTAGAGGTAATTAGGAGAGCATCTCAGATTGTTGCCTTGGACGGCGCTCAACTTGATTGCGACAGAACGGGTTTATGACGAAATTTTGCGTATCGCGGCCAAGACCAAAGCCAGTTTAATTGTTGCGGGCGCCCATAAGGCCGATCTGAAGGACAATCTGCTTGGCCCCAACGCAGCACGTATCGTACGCCATGCCAATTGCTCGGTTTCCGTTGTTAGCTAATTGCGTTTCAACTCTTCGGCCAAGAAGTCATAGACCATTCGAATACGTCGGCTTGTTGCAAGTTCCCGATGTGCAACGAGCCACATGGGGAACGTCAGGGGTTCTAAATCCGCCAGAACCCGTCGTACTGTAGGGTCGGTATCGCCGATAAACGCATCCAGAATACCGATGGCTGCACCTTCTCGCACCAGTTCCCACATCACCAAGTAGCTTTCAGTCATCAGCGGGAAATTAGCCTCGGTCAGGCCCAGGCCCAGTGTATTCAGACCTTTCATCATCATCCCAGAGTGGTCCAAATTGATAAAATCAGCATGGCGCAAGTCATAGGGTTTCGTTGGATGGCCAAGCTTTTCGATGTATGCGGGGGTCGCGTACAGACGGGCCTCGGCGTCACCGATTTTTTTGGCGATCAGGTCAGGCTCGGTAGGGCGAAACGAGCGGATTGCGATGTCTGCTTCGCGCCGCCGCAAATCGCTGGCTTGATTGGAAACGACGATCTCGACCCGAATGCCCGGTTCCAACAGTCGCAACTTGGCGATGATCGGGGGCAGCAGAACCGTAGCGTAGGTCTCGCTGGCGGAAATGCAAATCGTGCCTGCTATCGCCTGTGATTGTCCAAGTGCTGCTAGTGACACGCGCCCCGCCGCTTGGCCCATTTCGCGGACATGCTCGAGGAGTTCAAGCCCGCTGGGCGTCAGGGTCAGGCCGCGCCCAACCCGTTGGAACAGGACTATTCCCAGTTCCTGTTCCAAGCCGTCAACCTGCCGCCCCAACGTCGGTTGCGACATGCCAAGCGCACGGGCGGCGGCAGAAAGCGAGCCTTCTTCGGCGGTAACGAGAAACGCCCGCGCCTTGTTCCAGTCAAATTTTACCGCCCGCCAATCCATACATATATGCATATCAGTATTAGATAATTGGTCAATACGCATTGGTTAGGGTGTGGGTTATCTAAAGGCAATCGACGCTCTATAATAATTCACTCAAAAAGGAACCTGACATGCGTGCCTATAGCTATACCCGGTACGGCCCTCCGGACGTTCTCAACCTCATCAACTTGCCAACGCCAACACCCAAAGACACAGAAGTTTTGATCCGAACCTATGCAACGACGGTCAGTAGCGGCGATTGGCGGGCAAGAACGCTCACCGTACCCGCAGGCATGGGGTTGATCGCCCGCTTGGTGTTCGGAGTTTTTCGGCCAAGGCAGCCAACCCTTGGCACGGAATTGTCAGGTGTGATCACCGAAGTTGGCGTCAAGGTGACGGAATTCAAAATTGGGGATGCTGTGATTGCTTTTCCGGGGGCAGCCTTTGGTGCCCATGCCGAATATTGCGTGATGCCACAGGATGGGAAAGTGGTGTTGAAACCGGAAAATATGAACTTTGAGGAAGCCGCAGCGCTCTCTTTTGGGGGCACCACGGCCTATGATTTCCTTGTCAATAAGGCGCGGCTTAAGGCAGGCGAAAGCATCTTGATCAATGGCGCTTCTGGGTCCACGGGCACGGCCTTCGTGCAATTAGCCAAGCATTTAGGCGCGGAGGTGACCGCCGTTTGTAGCGGGGTAAACGCGGAGCTGGTCCGAAGCCTTGGAGCGGATCATGTGATTGATTACACCAAAACCGACTTTACCACCGCCGCGCGTAAATTTGACATGATCGTCGATACCGCAGGCACTGCCCCATGGTCGCGGGGGCGGCACGCGCTCAAGCGTGGCGGGCGGCTGGTTGTGGTCAACGGCAGCCTGTCGGACATGATCTTTGGCCCCCTACGCGCACGACTTAATGGGAAGCGGTTGGTCGGTGGGGTGGCATCGGAAAATGTGTCGTTGCTGCGGGCGTTGACCGCATTGGTTGTGGCGGGCCACTTTTGTCCCGTGATTGATCGATCTTATTCCTTTGATCAAATGATCGAGGCGCACCGACATGTGGATACTGGCCGTAAAAAGGGGAACGTGGTCGTTGTTTTAGTCACGCAGGAGCCAGCCATGGGGTGAAACCAAAGGGAGACGATTTGGCGAAAATTTAACCGCGTGGGGATATTTTGCGGAATGATCCTTGTGCTTATGAACTCTGAAATCATACAGTTTAAATGCCTGTACAGGCTAGGACCGATGGCACGCCCCAAGGTTACATTCATCAAGAGGATTTTGCCATGACAAGTCACGTAACCGAAGCGGCAACCCAAACGGAAGCAACGGCAAAAACGGAAACCGTGGAAGGCATCATCAACGATGTCACCTCGGAAATGGGCCCTGTGATCAGCTATTTCACAGATATAACCACGCGAGTGGCCGCGCAGATATTCTCGTTGGAAGGAATATTTCAGGTCGCTCTCATTTGCTTCACGTTTCTCGCAGCTTTCCTAGCATCACGTTTTTCAAGACAACTGTTAGCGCGAATTTGGCCGATGGCCGATGACGAAAAAGTATTCATGAAACATGTCTTTTTGGTCATCAAAAGCCTTATCGTTCCAATTGTCTGGGCCATTCTTTTGTTGATTGGGCAGGCCGCATTACAGGCCAGCGGACATCCCAGCGATCTCGTTCGTATTCCTGCGACTCTCCTGCAGGCATGGATTTTGATCCGGCTTTTTTCAACCTTGGTCCGCGATCCATTTTGGTCGCGCACTTTTGCAACGACCGCTTGGGTAATAGCTGCGCTCAACGTTTTGAAACTCTTGAATCCCCTCATCGGTTTCCTCGATAGCCTCGCCATTAACATGGGCGACGCGCGGCTTTCGATCTTCACGGTGATCAAGGGCGCGGCGATTCTTGTTTTGTTGGTCTGGATTGCATCCGTTTCCAGCAGGTTCGTTCAGTCGCGCCTTAATATGTCCAAGGATCTGACGCCCTCAGTCAAGGCACTGATTGCCCAAACCGTCAAAATTGGCCTGTTTTTTACGGCGGTGATGGTTGCGATGAACATTGTTGGAATTGATTTGACGGCGCTGGCGGTGTTCTCGGGGGCATTGGGTGTGGGCATCGGATTTGGCTTGCAGGCCATCTTTAGCAACCTTGTGTCGGGTATCATCATGTTGGTCGAAGGCAGCATCAAGGTTGGCGATTTTGTCGAGCTTGAGACAGGGTTGAGGGGCGAAGTGCGTGAAATCAACACCCGAGCGACCCTTATCACAACCAATGACAACATCGACATTTTGGTGCCAAACTCGCAATTCATCAACAACCCCGTGGTGAATTGGACTTTGCGCGATAGTATCCGGCGCATACGCGTTCCATTTGGTGTCGCCTATGGAAGTGACAAGGACCTTGTGAAAAAGGCCGCCCTAGAAGCCGCTAATGCGACCCCTCATTTGCTGTCAGGGAAGGGGGTTAAACCACCGGAAGTTTGGCTGATGAAATTCGGAGAAAGTAGTTTGGATTTCGAATTGGTGGTCTGGCTCACGCCACAGGCGGTCAAACGCCCTAGTACAGTGGTGGCTGCTTTCAATTGGGAAATTGAATCGGCGCTTCGAAAATATGGAATCGAAATGCCATTCCCTCAAAGAGATTTGCACATTCGCTCGGGTAGTTTGCCAATTAATTTTACAACCCAAGATCGCAATGGAGAGAGCCATACATCGCACGAAAGCGAAAAGTGAAGCTCAATGGGCTTCAACTGATGTGCCTTTTGCGGGTGGTTTCATCAGCAATGCGCCGAAGGCGAGGCTGGCGAACAATCCGGTGAGCAGGAAAAAGACGTCGATAAAGGACAACACCGTCGCTTGTGCCTGAATACGCCCGGCCATTTGAACCAAAGCTCCTGTCGCGCCATCAAGCCCCCGCGACGTTAAGTTCGCGGCCATGAGATCGAGTTGGCGCAAAACCTCGTTGTTGGCCCAATTGAGCCCCTCAGACAGGCGCGCATAATGCAAGCTGCTGCGTTCCGAAAGGATGGTGTTGATCACGGCAAGGCCAACCGCGCCGCCAAGATTGCGCATGAGGTTATACAGGCCTGAAGCACCTTTCATTTTACTGGCGGGCAATGTGCCAAGCGCGAGGTTGTTGATCGGCACCATACACAGCATCAATGACGCGCCGCGTAGGACTTGAGGCCACATTAGTTCTTGGAAATCCCATTCGGCGGTCATGCCTGTAAGCATCCAAGTTGAGCCAGCAAAGCCCATGAACCCCACCAGAAGGAGGAAACGCAGGTCAATTTTCGAGGAAAGCATGCCCACAATTGGGGCGCTGATAAACATCGCAAGGCCGGAGACAAACACGGTTTGGCCGATCATCAAACTGTCGTAGCCGCGGATTGAGGCCAGATAGAGCGGGTAAAGATATGTCAGCCCATAAAGGCCAATCCCCATGGTGAAGCTAAAGATCGAACCCACTGCGAAATTCGGGTCTCGGAAGGCCGAGAAGTCGATGAGCGGTTCCTCGCGGGTAAAGGCGCGCCAGAAGGTCACGATACCGCCAACAACCATCACCACGGTCATAATCACCACTAAATGGTCGTCAAACCAGTCATTGGCCGCGCCTTCTTCGAGGACGAATTCCATCGCCCCTAAAAACGCAGCCAATGCCGCAAGCCCCCACCAGTCGAACTTGCTAAAAAGCTTCCAATTCGGGCGGTCAAAATCAATCAGCGTCCAGGCCCCAATGGCGACAGCAATGCCTGGAATAACGTTGACCAAAAACAGCCAGTGCCACGACATTGTATGGCTCAGATATCCACCAATTGTTGGTCCCACAGTCGGCGCAAGCGTCGCAATCAAGCCAATGATGGGCGATACGATGTTGCGCTTGGAGGGCGGGAAAATGGTAAAGGCAGCCGCAAAAACAGACGGGATCATCCCCCCGCCCAAGAAGCCTTGCAGCGCGCGCCAGATGATCATTTCCGTGATCGTGGTTGATGTCGCGCACATGAAACTTGCGGCGGTAAAGCCCGCGGCGGCGATGGTAAACAGGACCCGTGTCGACATCATCCGCGCCAAAAATCCCGACAGCGGGATCATGATCACTTCAGCAATCAGGTAGGAGGTCTGAACCCAGCTGATTTCATCGGCACTTGCGCCCAAACCCGCTTGGATATCGGGTAGGGAGGCCGACACAATTTGAATGTCCAGAATGGCCATGAACATCCCGAAAACCATTATGAAAAAGGCGATAATGCGCCGAGGAGTGAGTTCAATCGGTGCTTCGGGAAGATCTGTAGACATCCAAGTTACTCGGCTTGTGCTATCGCAGAAGCATGCGTGCCAGTGCGATTATCCACTTCGACAATCGCCGACAATCCAGCCCGCAAATGGCCCGTCTGCATGACGGCATCGGGGATATCAATCCGCACCGGAACGCGTTGCACGATTTTGGTGAAGTTACCCGTCGCGTTGTCTGCGGGCAGCAGGGAGAAAACAGATCCCGTCGCAGGAGAGACCGAAGAAACATGGCCTTCAAACACTTGGTCAGGGATGGCATCAAAACTGATGTGAACCGTCGCGCCCAAAGCAATTTCGTAAATCTGTGTTTCTTTGAAATTCGCCTCAACATATAAATCGTTCATCGGTACGAGGGCCGCCAAAAGCGCTCCGGGGTTTACCAGATCGCCAACTTCCAATGTGAGGTTTGCCAGTGTCCCATCAGCGGGGGAGCGCAATACTGTTAAGTCCAGATTTCGTTGCGCTTGCTTTACGGCCAACTCAAGCTCATGTTTCGCGCCGTTGGCTTCGGCCTGTTGGGCATGGAGCACCCCGATTTGGGCTTTGGCATTTAGAATGGCAGCGTTTGCATTGGCGAGCGAGGCGGTGGTTGTTTCAAGGGCTTCGGTTGAGGAATCTAGCTGGGCTTGGGATGCTACTTTTCGCGTGGCCAATTGTTGGGAGCGATCCCACTTGGATTTTGCTGCACGCACTTGCGCCTCCGCGACGGATTTCATCGCCTCCGCTTGGGCAACGCCTGCTTCAGCGGCGGTGATTTGCGCGCCAAAACGGCCAATGGTTTGGTCCGCCGTCAAGACGCGTTCTTTGGCGAGTTCCAAGGCAAGGAGGTAATCTCCATCATCAAGGCGCACCAGAACATCGCCAGCTTTCACAATGTCATTTTGCTTTACGGAAACTTCAGAAACATAGCCCTGCACACGACTGCTAATCAACGTTGTATCCGCTGTGACATAGGCATCATCGGTTTCGATCATAAATCGGCCCGACGTCCAGTAGGTGTGGCCAAAATCTACCATCCCAGCAAGCGCTCCCACGGCAACCAAGGCCAGAACCACCCTCTTTACAAGGCGTTTAGGCGGCTTTGTTTTCGTGGTTTTCTGAGTTTCCAAATCGGGTGTGACGTCGATTTTGTCAGTCTGTGCAAGGTCTCGTTCGTGACGTGACATAGGGTTTATCCTTGTTGCCGATGGTGCAGATGCCGAGCAGACAGCTAAATCGCACCGTTCGGTTCGATTTAGCACCTAACCCCCTGCGCGCTCAATTACAAGGCTTTATCAAACCGTTCGGTTCGATTATGTTGAGTCATGGAAAACAAAACCATAAAGCCACGCCGCCATGCCGCCGGACGGGATCCCGCCAAACGCGAAGCCATTCTCATAGGGGCGGCGCAGGTTTTCCTGGACCGTGGATTTGATGCCGCCAGTGTCAACGACATTTGCCGCGCGGCCGATGTTTCAAAGAGCACGCTATATGTCTATTTTGACAGCAAGGATGACTTGTTTGAATCCCTGATCGAGCACGAACGGGACCGTGTTTTTGCTGGTTTAAGCGAGTGTTTGAAGGAGGAGCGCCCCCTGCGCGATAAACTGAAGGACTTCGTGTTTATTCTAGCAAAAATCCTTTGTTCCGACGAGGTGATCCGCTCACAGCGCGCCATAATTGGCATGGTCGAACGGATGCCCGAACTTGGCATCCGATATTATGACGGCGGTGCGATGCGCATGCGCCTCCTTATTTCGCAATTTCTGGACTCAGAAGTCGCAAATGGCACGCTTGAAATCGAGGATACAACGCTTGCAGCCTATCAGTTGATCGAGTTATCGACGGGGGGTGTGTGGCGTCAATGCCTTTTCAGCAAGGTGAAATACCCACCGCCCGCTGAAATCCTTCGTAAGTCCTCAAGCAGTGCTGTTGACCTTTTCCTCGCGGGTTACACAAAACGCTAGTCACTGTTGGGCCTGTGCCAAAAAGTGACAGGGCTGGATGGATCAATCGATCAAGCCTATACAGAGGGCCTGAACCAAGCCAATGGCGCCGGCAATGGGTTTGAATTGACCTGTGGATTCATTGTCGACGATAAATGCGAGCGTTGAATTCTTGGCCAAAGGACTTTCTAAGGAGTCTGTGATTGCGATAATTGGGCGGCGACGCAAATAGGCATCGCGCGCAATTTCGAGAACCGGCGGCGAGTAGGGCGGAAAACTGATACAAATCAGTAAGTCGTCTTGCTTCATGTTTGCAACTTGTTGAGCGGCCATTCCCCCTCCAAAATCGAGCATACTGCATTGCCGCTCCGAGCGGGATATTCCGTAAGCAAGATATGTTGCAATCGGTCGTGCGCGCCGAAGGCCAGCGATATGTATGTGCGAGGCTGCGTTGATCATGGCGACGGCTTTCGCAAGGTCATCCACCTGCGTGTTTGCACGAACGTTTTCCAGTGAAGCAATTAACTCACTGATACAATTGTTAAATATTAGACCCATATCGGCACGAAGATCAGAACTGTGCTTCTCATGATAGACTTCGGCCCGTTGATCAGGAGCCCCTTCAATTAGACGGACGCGAAAGACACGCTGTAACTGGGAAAACCCATTATAGCCGAACTCTTTTGCAAACCGGATGAGGGTCGACGGCTGCACGCTTACCTTTTCTGCAATGGTCACAACGGTATTCAGTGCAAAGAAATTTGGCTCCTCCAGCGCAGAGAGGGCGATGCGTTGCAGATGTGGAGTCAGACCATCAAATCGATCTCCGATTCGCGCTCGCAACGCGTCATATGTCTCGTCGAGGCCCTGTGTATTTTTCTTTTCCATGGCAAAGGGTGTCTGAAAAAATATTCAGTTTCAAGGTGAAAATCAATAATTGAAAGAATATTCAGTTTTTTCTTGACGTAGAAAGAAATATTCGTTCATTCTGTTGAATATATTTTCTATTATCTGGTCAGGGATGAGAGTGGCCGGTGAAACAGCGCAAAAGCGCGACGAAGATCGGGAGGAACAAAATGTCTAATTCTAACTTAACACGGCGACAGTTGCTGAAGACGACGGCTGCGCTTGGAACGACGGGTGCATTCTATGGCCCATGGAAACATAATCGCGTTTACGCCGCCGCGACGGACAAGCCGTTTAAAGTTGGTATAACCTCAGATGCCAGCGGCCAATATGCGAACTCGGGTGCCAGCGATCGTCGCGGTATCAACATGGCTATCGACGAGTATAATGCAAAAGGCGGCGTATTGGGGCGCAAAATCGAGGCAATTCACATTGATACCGAGACAACGGCGGCGACCGGAAGCCGTGTGGCGGAGCGGTTGATTAATCGCGAAGAGGTTGGCTTCTTGATCGGAGCCGTCAGTTCGGGCGTCGCCAACGCGATCAGCCAAGTGGCGCAAAAGAACGGTGTGATCTATTTCAATACTAACTCCTCTTCGCCTACTGAATCAGGTGAAAATTGCCACCGTGTGAAATTCGTATGGGACGGGAATGGCACCAACTTTGCCAAAGCGGCCGTCAAAAATTCAATCGACCGGTTTGGCGATCAATGGGTTCTTTTGACCAATGACTATGTTTGGGGCCACAATACTGCCGCCGCCACACGCACCTTGTTGGAGCAATATGGTGGTACGGTTATCGAGGAAATTTTGGTGCCACAGGGAACGCGCGACTTCTCGGCGGCCCTTTTGAATATCCAGCAGACCAATCCCAATGTTGTTGCCGCGGCCATCGGTGGCGACGATCAAAAAGCGATGCGCCAGCAGGTAGCCCAGCTTGGTATGGGCGCAAGCCCCGCATGGATTAACAACCAGCAGGACTGGCCGGATGTCTATGGTTTGCCGCTCGATAACCTCTTTGGGGTGTTTGGGACGACTTGGTATTACAACCTTGATTTGCCTGGGGTGACCGACTTTGTGAAGCGGTATCAGGAGGCCTATTCCGATACGCAGATGCGTGTTCCGGGCAATGTTTTCTATAATGGTTACATGGCGATGAAGAACATGCTTGATGCGATGGAACGTGCGGGCACCACCAATAATATCGCGGTGATCAAAGAGCTTGAAGGTCATAAAATGCCGGCACTTGAGCGTATGCAGCATCACGATGCTTGGATCGATCATGCCACCCATCAGGTGCAACAGACGATCTATCTGGCGACGGCCAATACCGCGTCGGACAATCCGGACGACATGTTCGAGATTCTCAGCAACGTGCCGCCGGAGGATGTGCGTGACGCCGAGGCCGAAGCAAAATGCGTCCTAGAACCTTACGAAGATACGCCTACATTTGACACATGAAACCAAGAACCGCGGTCAGACACTCTGGTCGCGGTTCCTATAATCAAACCCAAAACGGACGCTTTATGCTCAATCTCGCACCACATTTGTTCAACGGACTAACCCTCGGTCTGTTGTTCGCGCTCATCGCCTTGGGTTTCACGCTGATCGTTGGCGTGATGGAAGTCATCAACCTTGCCCATGGCTCCCTGTTCGCGTTGGGAGCCTATTTTGCGCTGTCGATCATCGGCGGTGAATGGATGGGTGAAACCGCGTTGGGGGACTGGTGGCAAACCCTCCCTCTCTCGGCCAAATACATCGCCGCCTTGATTTGTGCGCCTTTGCTGGCGGCCCTCGCGGGTATGGTGCTTGAGTTGGCCCTCAGGCGCACCTACGGCAAAGCGCCCCTATATGGCTTGCTGCTGACCTTCGGCGCGGCTTTGGTGATCGAAGAGTTGATCCGTCTGGGCTGGGGAACTGGAGAGAAATTCCTACCGCTCCCAGAAGCGATCAACGGCGCCGTTATGATGGGCGGACTAATCTTTTCAAAATACAAACTTTTTGCAGCAGCTTTCGCCGTCCTTGCCATAGTCTGTGTTTGGCTTTTTCTGGAAAAAACACCCTATGGGGCGATCATTAAGGCCGGAGCGCACGACAGCGAGATGGTGCGGGCCTTGGGCTACGATCTTTCGCGGCTGCGCTTGTTGGTCTTTGGGTTTGGCGCAGGGCTTGCTGGTTTGGCAGGCGTGACCATGGTGCCCATTTGGGGGCTTCGTCCGCATGTCGGTGTCGATGTGGTTATTCCGGCCTTTCTGATTATCGTTTTAGGCGGGGTTGGCAGCTTCTGGGGATCGGTGATTGCTGCGATACTGGTGGGTCTGTCTGTTGGAATTACAGGGGCTTACGCGTCGTCTTGGTCCATGATGTCTATGTATATTTTGCTCATTCTGGTGATCGGGTTTCGTGCCCGAGGCCTGTTTGGCAAGAAAAGCGCGTTGGAGAATTGATCATGGTTACACTGTCCGATATTTCCCGCCGCTCAAGCCAATGGGTCACCCCGCAGATCGCCTTTTTCGCCGTCTTTATGCTGAGTATGCCGCTGTGGATTGGCCCGATTGGGCTGTATCAATATATCGGTATCGAGATTGCAATTTGGATCATTTTCGCGCTCGGGTTCAACCTTTTGTTTGGCTACACTGGGCTGCATTCCTTCGGCCACGGGGCGTATCTTGGTGTTGGAGCTTATGCCTTTGGTCTGTTTCAACATCATGTCGGGGTTAGTCTCGTGGGGGGGCTTTTGGCATCGGTCGTCGCCGCAGCCGTCGCAGGCGCATTGGTCGGAGTTTTTGTCTCCCACCGACGCGGCATTTATTTCGCCCTGTTAACCATTGCCTTTGGACAGGTTTTTTGGTTCGGGGCCATCAAAATGCACGTCCTCACGGGCGGCGAAGACGGGCTTTTGAACATCCCCCGACCGCCGCTCAATTTGGGAATTGTACGTTTTGATTTGAGTTCCAACGCAAGCCTCTATTACTTGATTGCCGTTTTAACGATTGTGATGGTTGTGCTGGCATGGCGGGTGGCCAATTCGCCTTTTGGGCGGGTCCTTCAGGCCATCCGTCAGAATGAAACCCGCGCCTCCTTTATTGGTTATGAGGTTTGGTGGTTCAAATGGGCGGCCTTCACCCTGTCCGCGATGATTGCTGGGTTAGCGGGAGGATTGTTCTCCATGGCACAGGAAAGCGCCTATCCGGATGTCATGAGCCTTCATCAGTCAGGTTTGATTGTGATGATGGTTTTGGTGGGCGGCGGTCTAGTGAACTTTTGGGGTCCCATTCTGGGCGTGATGCTCTACTTCATCGCCCGCGATGTGTTGGGGTCGGTCACCGAGACATGGTTGCTTTGGTACGGGTTGATGTTTGTGGTGATGGTCATGTTCAAGCCCGAAGGATTGGCCGGTGCCTTGGCCAACTTGGGTCGCCTGAAAACAAGCGCAGATTTGCCTGCTAAATCGGTTAAGGAGCAAGTCTGATGGCCCTGTTTGAAGCAAAAAATATCCACAAAAGATTTGGCAGTCGCGTCGTCTTGGAAGACATATCCCTGTCGTTTAAAGAGGGGCAAGTTAGCGGCATCATGGGGCCCAATGGCGCGGGAAAAACCACATGTTTCCATTGTCTGACCGGGCATCACAAACCCACACGGGGCAGCATTATTTTTGACGGAGAGGACATTACTGGCAAGGCTCCGCAACGCATTGCGCGCAAAGGTGTATCGCGCTCGTTTCAGATGATGAACCTCTTTGACGACAGCGCGGTGATTGAAAACATAATCCTTGCGCTGCCAGATTTTCGCCGTCGCTATGCCCAGATTACCACCTCCGTTTTCGATGATCGGGAGTTGCTGGATCAAGCTTTGGAAGTCCTCGATCAGGTCGGGCTTTTGGGGCAGGAATGGCAACCATCGCTTTCGCTCTCTTATGGTAATCGTCGCGCGCTAGAAATTGGCGTCGCTTTGGCGGCCAAGCCGCGCATCGTCTTTTTGGACGAACCGACGTCGGGATTGGGGGCCGAAGCCACACGGCAACTGGCGGAATTGATCGGAAAGTTGCGTAAAAAATATACCTTTGTGATGATCGAACATGACATGCGGTTTCTTTTTGAACTCGCGGATAAAATCTCCGTAATTCACTGGGGTCAGGTGATTGCAGAAGGCACACCCGACGACTTGCAGTCCAACAAATGGGTTCAGCGTTCGGCGTTGGGCGAGGTGGCATAATGCTTGATATTGCAAATATTGAAACGTTCTATGGGGAATCTCAGGCGCTCTTTGGGGCGTCGCTTCGGGTAGGCGAAGGCGAGGTTGTTTCGTTGTTGGGGCCAAATGGGGCAGGTAAAACCACAACCTTGCGTTCAATCCTTGGATTGACCCAGCCGCGCACTGGGCGAATATCGTTCGACGGACAGGATATCACGCGGACTGAAACCTATAAAATTGCCAAAATGGGCGTTGGCTGGGTGCCCGATGATCGGCGGGTTTTTCCTTCATTAAGTGTGGCGCGTAACCTACAGATAGGTATTAAGAAAACGCGCTTCAGGTCATGGAAAATGGATGAGATGTTTGATATCTTTTCCGCCCTCGAATACCTCATGGGACGCGAATGCGAAAATCTATCTGGCGGCGAGATGCAGATGGTTGCGATCTCGCGGGCCTTGCTCGGCGCACCGGGCCTCGTGTTGTTTGACGAACCCAGTCAGGGGTTGGCCCCAAAGATCGTTCAGGACGTTCTCAAAACCGTAACGCGGCTTAAGAATGAGGGCATTGCGGTGTTGATCGTCGAGCAAAACGCCTTGGCCGCCCTTGAGGTGTCGGATCGGGCCTATGTGATGGATCGAGGCCGCATTATTCACGAGGGTCCCGCGCATGAATTGCTGGAAAATGCCCCGCTTAGACGTAAATTGATTGGAATGTGAAATGGTTGCGATGCTTGAGGTCAAAGGTCTTCAAAAAACCTATTATAAAGGACGGTTTAATCGCACGCCTAGCTTCCAGCTGAGCGCGGATTTCACAATTGAGAAACCGTCGATCGTGGGCATGATGGGGCCAAATGGCTCTGGAAAAACGACGCTGTTTGAACTGGTGACAGGGTCAAATGCCCCAACGAGTGGGCACGTGAATGTTCACGGGAAAAACATCCACCAAATCCGAGCGGACGAGCGCGACCGCCTCGCGATCCATTACCACCAATCCTATCAGGTGCGCAGTTTTCGCTCGTTAAAACCAAATGCCCTGATGAAACGCGCAGAGTCCGATTATCCCATGGTTCATCTGTTTGATGAGCCGCAGTTCAACACCCAAGACGGCTATATCGGTTTCATGCTGGATTTCTTTCGAAAACTGCGATCCGAGGGGCGGCTTGTGTTGTTGTGTGTGCACCCAAACGAGCGGTTTCACCTCGAGATCTTACAAGAGATCTGCGAGGAATTTATCTTTGTACAGAAGGGGGTTGTGACGCAACATTCAAGTTACGAAGAGGTGCTGAAATACGAACCTGCGCGCGCCTATCTGGGGCAGTTGTTGAACGAGCGTGCGGCATGAGTGCGACATTTGAAAAAGCCGCGTTTGCGCTGCCCGTTGAGAGTGGCGACGTTAAAACCCGCTGGCAGGCTGAGGGTTTCACCTTTGGTATTTTCCAAGATGGTGCTGCGCAGGAATGGAATGATTTTGTTCATGATACCGACGAATATGTGCTGGTCGCACAGGGAACGCTCACGATTGGCGTTGGGGATGAGGTTGCGCAATGCGTCGCCGGGGACCTCGTCCGTATTCCGCGCGGAGCCGTACATTCGCTCAAAACGACCTCCATAAATGGCAGTATTTGGTATTACGGCTATGGCCATTGGAAGCAAAGTTGATGGCGGAAGTTGAACATAAAGCCGCCCTCGTCGGCGCCGGAATGATTAGCGTTTATCACTTGCGTGCATGGCAGGCTGCGGGGGTTCCCGTTGTGGCGATTTGCGACATTGATCGGGAATCCGCCCTAAACCGTGCGCGTGAGTTTGGAATTTCACACGTATATGATGACGCCGAACAGATGTTTGCCGATGGCGGCTTCTCCCTCGTTGATATAGCCGCATCGGTGACGGCGCATGACAGCGTCACACGCTTGGCGGCGGATCATGGCGTACATGTGATCTTGCAAAAACCAATGGTCGAAACCGTCGCCGAGGCCGAAGCCCTTGTCTCATATGTCGGCGAGAAAATCCGTTTTTGCATCCACGAAAACTACCGCTTTCGTCCGCATTACGTGACTGTGCGCCAGTGGATCAACGAGGGCCGCATTGGAGACGTACGCCATATTGCCATGTCGTGCCGTGGATCGGGCCTTTGTCCAAGGGAGGGGCAGGAGCCATTTTTGGTGGAACGCCAGCCCTATTTAAAAGGCTTTAAACGCAACCTCGTTTTTGAAACGATGATACACCACCTCGATGTGTGTCGTGCCATCGCTGGCCCCTTAACGGTTGTGGCGGCGCGGTTAAACAGACTGGCGTCGGGATTGCCCGGAGAAGACACGGCCTCGATTTTGATGGAAGGCAACGACGGTCTGATTGTGACCGCCGATGGGTGCATCTGTGCGCCCGGCTATGCGCCTCTGCATGGGGATCGCCTTGAGGTGATCGGTAGCACAGGCACAATTATGATGGATTACAACCGCGTATTTATCGTTGGCGATGAGGGAAATGCTGTCGAGGTAGATCTTCTGGGGCGCTATCAGGAAGGTTTTGATACAGCAACACGTGCCTTTGTTGAGGGAGTGCGAGATGGCACGCCCTTTGAGACAGATCGCTTGGATAACCTACAGACCTTGCGTTTAATGGAAAGCGTCTATGATGCCGCTGGCGTGGAGATTGAATGATGGAACCTAGTCCAACACTAACTCCGGAAATTGATATTCCTGCGCTGGACGGCTTGTTCAATGTGCAGGGGTTACGGGTGTTTTTGCCGGGTGGCTATGGCGCTATCGGGGAGGCGATCAGTTGGGGGTTTGCCCGCCACGGCGCACATGTCGCGATTGCTGGCCCCAACGCGACCAAGGCGAGTGCGCTGGCACAGAGAATTCGCGACAGTGGTGGACTGGCCGAGGGGTTTGGCATGAACGCCCGCGACACCGCCCAAATCGCGGCGGTAACCGATGAAGTGGCCGAAACGCTGGGCGGCATTGATGTTCTGGTCAACTGTGTCGGCATCAACAAAGAGCAAAAATTTGCCGATGTGTCGGCGGAAATATTTGACGAGATGTACGAGACAAACCTGCGGTCTGCGATGTTCTTGTCGCAATCGGTCGCGCGTCATCAGATTGC
Source organism: Falsihalocynthiibacter sp. CO-5D18 (assembly GCF_041205445.1). Classification (NCBI taxonomy): domain Bacteria; kingdom Pseudomonadati; phylum Pseudomonadota; class Alphaproteobacteria; order Rhodobacterales; family Roseobacteraceae; genus Falsihalocynthiibacter; species Falsihalocynthiibacter sp. CO-5D18. The sequence goes on from NZ_JBGFCF010000001.1 coordinate 207,198, forward strand.
TGCGGGAAAAGGCGGGCGGCAAATTCATCTTGCGTCGGTGCGCTCGCAATTGGCGCTGCGAAATCGTGGGTATTCGGCCTATTGCGCGACCAAAGGTGCCTTGGTGATGTTGGTTAAACAGCATGCGATGGAATTGGCGCCCTACGGGATTACGGTCAACGGTATCGCCCCGACATTTATCCAATCTGATCGTATCCGTCCGCACCTTGAGCGCGCAGAATTCAGGGACTTTATCCTTGAGCGTAACCCGTTGGGCCGCATCGGCAGTCCTGTCGAAGTGGTGGGCCAAGTCATCGCCCTCGCGGCACCAGCGGGGAGTTATATCACGGGGCAGACAATTTACGTGGACGGAGGGGTGACGGCGAGCCAATGAAACATAATTTACGCAGTGCACGCTGGTTTGATGCCGATGATCTTCGGGGTTTTGGCCATCGGTCGCGGATCATGCAAATGGGGTATGGGGTCGAGGATTGGCAGGGAAAACCGGTCATCGCTATCCTCAATACATGGTCGGATATCAATCCCTGTCACGCTCATTTCAAGCACCGCGTTGAGGATATAAAGCGCGGGATATTTCAGGCGGGCGGGTTCCCGATTGAACTACCCGCCATGTCCCTTTCCGAGAATTTCGTGAAGCCCACAACGATGCTGTATCGCAATATGCTGGCGATGGAGGTTGAGGAACTTTTGCGGTCGCATCCTGTGGACGGGGCCGTGTTGATGGGGGGATGTGACAAGACAACTCCGGGTCTGTTGATGGGCGCGATCAGCATGAACCTTCCCGCCATTTTTGTGCCAGCGGGACCAATGTTAAGCGGCAATTTGAGGGGCGAGGTCTTGGGGTCTGGCTCCGATACATGGCGGTATTGGGACAAAAAACGCGCAGGTGAAATTGACGACAAGGAATGGCAGGCCGTCGAGGGCGGCATCGCCCGCAGCTATGGCCATTGCATGACAATGGGCACGGCCAGCACGATGACCGCGACGACCGAGGCCTTGGGCATGACCCTGCCGGGGGCGTCGTCCATTCCCGCGCCTGATGCCAACCATATTCGCATGTCTGCGGAATCTGGACGCCGGATCGTCGAGATGGTGCGCGAAGATCTCAAGCCGTCGGATGTGTTGAGCCGCACGTCGTTCGAGAATGCAATCAAGGTTGCCATGGCGCTTGGGTGTTCGACAAATGCGATCATCCATTTGATTGCCGAGGGGCGGCGGGCAGGGTTTGATATTTCGCTGGCGGATTTTGAAGCCGTCAGTCGCACCATTCCGGTTTTGGCCAATATTCGCCCCTCTGGTGAAAAATACCTGATGCAGGATTTTTTCTTTGCGGGAGGACTTCCCGCATTGATGGCACGGATGCAGGGCATGCTTGATCTGGATGCCAAGTCGGTAACAGGGCGCACAATCGGCGCGGAAATCTCGAATGCCGAGGTCTGGAACGATGACGTCATCCGCCCGCTCGACAACCCCGTTTACAAGGAGGGGGCGCTTGCCGTTCTACATGGCAATCTTGCGCCCGATGGCTGTGTGATCAAACCCTCGGCCTGTGCATCAAAGTTTCTAAAACACCGTGGTCCGGCCCTTGTTTTTGACAGCTATGCCCAAATGAAGGCCGAAATTGACGCGCCCGGTTTGGATGTCACCGAGAAAACCGTGCTCATTATGCGCGGCGCAGGACCGCAAGGAGGGCCGGGGATGCCCGAATGGGGGATGTTGCCGATTCCGCAAAAGCTTTTGAAGGCGGGGGTGAGCGACATGATCCGCATATCGGACGCGCGGATGAGTGGAACGAGTTATGGCGCCTGTATCCTGCACGTCGCGCCAGAAGCGCATTTGGGCGGGCCGCTGGCATTGGTTCAAACGGGCGATATGATTGATCTGGATGTAGATGCACGCCGCATTCACATGGAAGTTTCCGACGCCGAGTTGGAGCATCGCCGCGCCTTGTGGCAGCCCCCTAAACCCAAGTTTGAACGCGGATATGGCTGGATGTTTGCCCGCCATATCACACAGGCCAATGAGGGCTGTGACTTTGACTATCTCGAAGCCAGTTTTGGGGCAAACCCGCCCGAGCCTGAGATTCTATAATCCATTAATACGCAAGTTAGGACGATAAAAATGAGTGATTTCATCCCTAAAATTCTGATCGGAGGCACGTTTCGGACCACAACCGATCTTGCCCCGATTGATGTCATCAACCCCTGCACCGAAGAGGTTCTGTGGCAAGTACCGTCCTGTGATGCGAGTCACGTTGAGGAAGCCCTGAGTCACGCCCGTGCGGCATTGAAAACATGGTCGGCGGTTCATGGTTGGCAACGCGCGTCAGTGCTGCGGGGCATTGCCGCCGCGATGACGCGTCGAAAGGATGATTTGTCTAAGGCGCTCTCGTTGGAGATCGGGCGTCCGCTGTCGCAAGCTGAGGGCGAAGCAAACGCCGCGATTGAACAGTTTGAATGGTTCGCAGGCGAAGCAGAGCGTCTGTTTGGTGAAACCATCCCGTCGCGCCAAGGCGGGCGATTGGTGATCGAAAGCGAGCCGGTTGGCATCGTCGCGGCATTTACGGCGTGGAATTTCCCGATCAATTTGGTCGCGCGTAAAATTGCCCCCGCCTTGGCGGCGGGCTGTCCGATTATTTGCCGACCGTCCGAGCAAACGCCGATGACCTCCACTATAATTGCGGAATGTTGTGTCGAAGGTGGCGCGCCCGCAGGCGTTGTGCAGCTTCTACAGGGGCGCGCCGAGAATATTTCGCCAGCGCTGATGGCCTCAAACGATGTGCGTAAAATATCGCTAACGGGATCGACCCGCGTGGGCCAGATGCTGATGGCGGAAGCGGCAAAAACCGTCAAGCGCACCTCGATGGAATTGGGCGGCCACGCGCCCGTTATTGTCTGCGAAGACGCGGATATTGATGTGGCAGCAGAGCTTTGTGCCACGTTCAAGTTCCGAAATGCCGGACAAGTTTGTATTTCGCCAAATCGTTTCTACGTGCATGCTTCCAAGGCCGAGAGGTTCATCGAAAAGATGGTGGCATCGGCACAAGAGCTGGTCGTGGGCGATAGCCAGGATGCCGCAAGTACGATGGGGCCGATTTCGCTCGCTTCCCAGCGGGACCGTATCGAGGCATTGATTGCGGATACGATCAAAAGTGGAGCCAAGTTGCGGACGGGAGGGGGGCGTCCAGCCCATTTAAATAAGGGCTACTATATTGAACCAACGGTGTTTTCCGATGTGCCTGATGACGCCCGAATAATGTGGGACGAACCCTTTGGCCCCGTGGCACCCATTGCCACATTTACCGATCTAGACGAGGTGATTGAACGCGCAAATTTAACGCCTTACGGGCTGGCAGCCTATGCGTTTACCGGAAGTCACAAGACGGCGGAAACCCTTTCCAAAGGGCTGCACGCGGGCATGGTTGGCATCAATAATTTCCTTGTGGCCCATGCCGAAGCACCTTTTGGCGGCGTTGACCATTCAGGCAGTGGACGCGAGGGCGGGCAGCAAGCAATCTATGATTACCTCAACACCAAATTGACGCATTTTACGTGGTGAACCGATGCCCTTTGTAAATCCTCTCAGACAGAAATGGGCAGATGGGAAGGCCGCTGTGAACGGCTGGATCGCGGCTCCGGGTATCCTTTCCGCCGAAATTATGGCGCGGGCTGGCTGGGACTGTATTACCATCGATATGCAGCACGGAACGGCGGATTATCGAGATTTATTGTCGATTTTTCCGGTTCTAGGGCAAACGGACACGCCCGCATTGGTGCGTGTTCCGTGGAACCGACCGGAAGACATCATGCGAGCGCTTGATGCGGGGGCGGTTGGAATTATCGCGCCGATGATTGAGAATGCCGATGACGCGCGGGCGCTGGTCGAGGCGTGCTTATATGCACCTGACGGGGCGCGTAGCTTTGGCCCCGTCAGGGCGCGGTTGGCCTATGGCGATAGCTATGCGCGCGAGGCCAACCAAAATATACTGCCGATTGCGATGATCGAAACCAAATCTGCGCTCGACGACCTCGATGCCATCTTGCAGGTGGAGGGGCTTGGAGCGGTTTACATCGGACCCGCAGACTTGTCGTTGGTGCATGGGTTTCCACCAGGATTTGATCGCGAAGAGCCTGAAATGCTTGCCCTTTTGAGCCACATTTTAGCTCAGGCCACGAAGTTTGGTGTGCCCGCGGGGATTCATTGTGGCACGCCAGCCTATGCAAAACGAATGGTTGCCATGGGGTTTCAACTCGTGACTGTCGGCTCTGATATGCGATTTATGGAAGCAGGAATTGCGCAGGCCTTAGTGGAAATGAGAGCGCCCTAAGTGCCTGCTGCTCCAAACGGAATTATGTTTTTTGGTCAACAAGGCGTTGAACCATCGGCGCAAAATGCCAAAAGTCGGGCGTTTTCATATCTTCCCGTTTACCCGCGTCGTCAAGATAGCGAACGGCGATAATATCTTTCAAATTTGGGTTTCTTTCGAACTCAGCGACTTCCTCAACGCTCATCGGTCCGCCCTGCAAATGCAGTGTGTGTACTGAAGCGGCACTTAGACGCGAGAAATATTCAGGTTTTGTCGCGCAGAGATAGCGTTTTGCGGCCACATGGTAGCGGCAACAATCGGTGATAACGGTCGGGAAAAACCGCTCAAGCACCTCGGCACCGGCGTCTTCGTGGTGACGGTCTTCAGTGTCATCGGGGCTGTAGGTGCCAAATTCGCTCGTGAAATGGCCGATGTCATGCAAGAGTGCGGCCACAATGATTTCTTCGGATTGCCCGTTTTGTTGCGCGATTGTGGCCCCTTGAAGCATGTGTTCGCCCATTGTCACAGGCTCACCCAGATACTCTTCTCCGCCGCGACGGTCAAAAATGGAGCCAAGGAAATCCACGATATTTTCCGCATTCAAAGTGACGATATCGGGCTTCATTCTGCGGCCTCCAAAACGGTGGATCGTAGCAACGAGAGATAAGTCGAGTGCAGGCCATCTCTGTCGGCATAGCACCCCTGAAGCCAGCGGGTTCCTTCGCCCGAATATCCTTTGCGGGCATGTAAAACGCGTGTGTTATCGACGACAAAACTCTCGCCGGGGGCAAGGCGGAAAGTGACCTCCATCGCGGGGTCGTCGATGATTTCGGCGAACCGGCGATAGGCCGCGTAATAGAGCGCCATTTTATCGAACGGAACATCGGTAATGGCCGCGAGTGAGCGGTTGTTGAAGCGCACGCCAATCAATTCCCCATCGGGGGCAAGTTCGATCATTGGGCGGCGGGAGGTGAGGCAAACGCCTTCCTCGCCCGCGTATTCAAATCGGGCACAATGATCGGCCAACACATCAAAATACGCCTCGTTTTCGTCGCGCAATCGTTGCGCGGCGGCAAACCCGTCAACAACCATGTTCTCGCCCCCTGCGGCGGAACTTTCGAGACAATAGAGCACCTGAACCGTGGGCACTGGATCGCGGTAGGGATTGTCGGTATGCGCCTGAAGGCCAAGCCCCGTGAAGGCGAGATTGGTTGGGTTTACTTCTGTGCGCACCTCGAAATGCTTGCCGTAATTTGTTTCACGCACATAGCCAAACAAATCGACGATTTTGTACAGTGCACCATGTTCAATCGGCCCGTTGGTTATTTTCCCAAAACCAAGTTTTGTGACCAATCCCAACCAAATGCGGAGCGCGTCCTTGTTGCTGGACAGTTCCGAAAAATCACCAGTGGGCACATCGGATTTTAGGGCATTGTTCCAAACTTCGATGCCTGCGTTGGTCCAGCCACGTTTGCCAATTTGGGCGCGGTCATAGGCATTTGTTTCCAGACATTCCAGATCGTAAGTGAGCGTTTTCTGCTCGGGGTCGAAATCGACCTGAAGGCCACTGCCGCTCAACCGCGCGTCTGTGATGCGGGTTTCGGAAGGCAAGTCGCTGAAGGTAATTAGCTTTTGCCCATTCCCAACCGCGCGGGTTTCGGGATCGGTGGCATTGTCGCGCAACCATATTGCGTGAAAGCGGTAGGTGCCGGTTGCGGTTTCCAATTTTAGAAACGTGCCGGACGGGTCGACGCTCACTTTGGTCATATGACTTGCTCCAGTTGCAAAGATTTTCAAGGACAGCATTTCAAAAAACATGCATAAGTTCAAATTAGAAAAATATACTCTGAGCATCGGAATAATTAATGGAAAACAGCAGACTTAAGTTGCCGCCGCTTGAATGGATACGTGCCTTTGAGGCTGCTGCGCGCTGTGGAAGTTTTACCGCGGCGGCGGCTGAAACCGGTCTGACCCAATCGGCCATTAGCCAGCGTATCGGGCATTTGGAAAAGCTCCTTGGGGCTAAATTATTTGAGCGGCGTCCTCGCGCAATTGCTCTGACTGTAGAAGGTGAGGCGTGGTTGCCGCACGTGCGTTCGGCGCTGAGCAGCTTACAGGACAGTTCCGAAGCGTTGTTTGGTGCGCGGCGTGGGAGGGTGACGATTTCGGCGAGCCTGTCCGTTATTGAGTTGTGGCTTGCGCCGCGCCTTCAACGGCTCACCGAAAAGACGGCAGCACAAATATCGTTGCAAACCATGGTTCTAGGGGCGCATAGCGTGCCGCAGGATGAGGTTATCCGCATTCGATATGGCTCAGGTGACTGGCCGCATTTCTATACGCACCGGCTCTATTCCGAGAAAATTACGCCTGTTGTCGCGCCCGAATTCACACGGCGGGAGGACCCGTGGACAAGTTGGCCACGGATCACGGTTTCGGGGCCGCGACCAAGTTGGAATGACTGGGCGGATCAGTTTGGAATCCCCACCACGCCGCTGCCCGTTCTGCGTCTTGATACCTATGCGCCAGCGCAGACGATTGCGCGGGCAGGGGGCGGTGTTCTGCTTGCCTCCTTGGCATTGTGCGAGGCCGATCTTAAGGCGGGAAATCTTGTGCGTGTGTCGGACGATGTGCTTGCCCACCATGAAAGCTATTGGATGCTCGCGAGTAAGGAGGCCGTGACGAAACCCCAATGGGACGACCTTGTTTCTGCGCTGAAGTGAGATGCAGAGGGCTCATTTTTGACGATATATGTGGGCGGGTTTTCGAAAAGCGGTCATAACTCCACAATTTTCATGGATTGTTGTGGGTTTTGGGTGTATTGCTTTGTCAAAACAACAAGGCCGCTAAATTGAAGAAACAACATTCCCATTCCCATCGCGAACTTGAGTTGCTAAATGCCATACGAAGAATTGGTGGTTTTGCCCGCAATTCGGAACTGGCGACCGTGTTGGATGTCTCAGAGGAAACCGTGCGTCGCACGATCAAAGGTCTTTCAAAATCCGGTACCATCGCCCGTGTTCACGGGGGCGCCTATTTGGTGGGAACCCAGAGCGACCCCAGCTTTTTCAAACGCATTGCCCAGAATTCCGACGAGAAACGCCTGATTGCGCAACGGGCAGCACAACTCGCCGCCGACGGTATGACGCTGTTTTTGGATGTCGGAAGCACAACAGCGTTTGTAGCTGAGGAGTTGCGGGTGCATCATAATCTGACAGTCGTTACAAACTCCATTCGGGTGTCGCAAACGCTGGTGGGGCATAACGACAATCGCGTATTTTTACTGGGTGGAGAGATGCAATCGAACGAGCTTGGCGCCTTTGGCCATGTCACCGAAACGCAGGCGCGGCGCTATAGTTTTGACCGCGCATTTTTTAGTGCGGATGCCCTAAGTTCCACAATAGGCTTTCTGTATTTGGATCCCGCTGAGGCAGATTTGGCGTCGGTCGTGATTGACTGTGCGGATATAACGGTCGCGGCAATGACGCATCATAAATTCGACAAGACTGCCCCGCACCGCAGCTTTCATCCGAGTGAGATTCACACATTGGTTGTCGATCAGGCACCTGAAAAACCTTTGGCCACGAGCCTTGAAAAATGGGACGTCGCCTTGCGTGTGTCCAAAAAGGAAAATGATCATGAATGACGCGCAAGATTTCGAAATGAAGCATGCACAGGGCGTGGCTGATATCGCTGCAGAAGCCGCGCGGGGTTATTTTCGCAACCCTTTGCAGGTTGAGTTTAAAGCGGATGAAAGCCCTGTAACGCAGGCCGACCGAGGCGTCGAATCCAAGGTCCGTGCGTATCTAGGTGAGCATTTTCCCGACGATGGAATTTGGGGCGAAGAGCACGGAACCGATGGCGAAGATCGCGAATGGATGTGGGTTGTAGACCCGATTGACGGAACGCGTTCGTTCCTTTCTGGGAACCCGCTATTTGGATTTCTGGCGGCGCGTATGCATCGCGGGGTGCCTGAAATTGGTGTGATTGGTATGCCCGCTTTGGGCGAAACCCTCATTGGTAAACGCAACGGTGCGGCGACTTTGAATGGGCAGAAAATTCAGACGTCCACCCAAACGTCGCTGGATCATGCGGTATTATATATCAACGAAGCTGATAAAATTTATCAGGCCCATCCTAAGGTTTTCGCAAAGCTTGTGGCGAGCGGACAAACGCGCCGATTTGCCTATGATTGCTACCCGCATGCGTTGGTGGCAATGGGGCATGTGGATGCGGTTGTGGATTATGATCTTCAGCCCTACGACTATTTAGCGGTACTGGCTGTTGTCGAGGCGGCAGGCGGGATTATGACCGATTGGAAGGGGCGCACGTTGACCGACAAATCCGCGTGCCAGCCCGTAATTTGCGCGGCAACTCCCGAGTTACATGCCCAACTTTTGGCGATCGTGAGTATTTCTTAAATGGCAATTATTAGTTTCCTCATAAGCCTCTCTGGCGCAACAATGCTGCTTTTGTTTGCCGTTCGCATGGTGCAAACCGGTATTGAGCGCAGCTTTGGCGCGTCGTTTCAACGGGTCTTGACCCAAAACAAAAGCCTGATGGGCTCAAGCGCGACGGGCGTGGCACTGGCGATTGTTTTGCAAAGCTCGGCGGCTGTCGCGCTGTTGACGGCTGGGTTTGCAGCCAGTGGATTTTTGGCGTTCCCAACGGGCCTTGCCATCGTGCTCGGCGGCGATTTGGGGTCTGCGTTGATCATTCAGATTCTATCCTTCAAGATGGACTGGCTTATCCCAATGCTCCTGGCTTTTGGGGGGTGGTTGTTTGTTAAAACCGACCACAAAAACGGCCGCCAATTGGGGCGTATCCTCATGGGCGTCGCGTTTATTTTGATCTCGCTTCAGTTTTTGCGCGAAGCCGTGACTCCCATTCGGGATAGCGCGTTTTTGCCTGCTATCGCGGACTATCTTTCACGCGATTTTGTCACGGCATTTATCGTCGGGGCGGCCCTCGCGTTTGTGATGCATTCAAGTGTCGCGGCGATTTTGATGTGCGTTACGCTTGTGCAAATCGGCGCTATTCCATTTGACGCCGCGCTTTCGCTCATGTTGGGTGCGAACCTCGGTAGCGCCTTCATTCCGATTTGGTTGACGCGCGGCATGCCGACCGTTGCGCGCAGCATTCCAGCCGCAAATCTCTTGGTGCGAGGCAGTTGGGCTATTCTGGTTTTACTCGGGCTGAATTTGGCCGCCGATCCGACTATGCTGATGTTTACCAGCCCAAGCCAATCGCTGATTTACGCGCATATCGGGTTTAACCTTTCCCTGTTGATTGTTGTGCTTCCGTTCTGCCGCGTCTTGGAACCCGTGCTTCAAATGCTGATGCCAAGTGCGGCTCCTGCGGACAACAACCTCGGTGAACAGGAAGTTGGTTCGGCGCTTGATCCCTCGACAGCCGAGACGCCAACACTCGCGATTGCAAGCTTAAGACGCGAATTGTTGCACATGGTTGGGCTGGTCGAACGTATGTTCAAAAGTGTTCCAGATCTTTATGAAACGGGCGATCGAGATAAGATTCGGGCGGTTCGCACCCAAGATTATCAAGTCAATAAATCGCTCTCGGAAATTCGCTCATTTGTCGCGCATATGCCGCAGGAAAACTACACCAAGGAAGACAAGAAAATTGTGCGCGGACTAATGGATTACGCCATTCGCCTAGAAACCGCAGGCGATGTGATCGCCAAAACAATGACGACGATTGTTGAAGAAAAATACGAGATTCACGCCGAGCTCTCCTCCGAAGGGTGGGCGGAACTTTTGCGGATGCACGAAGCGGTCGTTGCCAATCTGAGGCTTGCTAGTAACGTTTTGGTGTCTGATGATCTTGAGAGTGCCAGACTTTTGGTGATGGAGAAATCCGAGATCAAACGCTCGGAGCGCAAAAGCCGCAAAAACCATTTAACTCGTCTTCAAAGTGGGCGTGGTGACAGTTTTCGTTCTAGTGACGTCCACTTGGAAACATTGCGCGCGCTGCGGGATGTGAACAGTCATATCGCGGCCATTGCCTATCCAGTTCTGTATCGAAACGGCCAATTGCTTGAAACGCGGCTCATTCAGGAAATGGACTTACACGAGGAAGATAGCTGACACGGATGTATTGGATGTGGATTCCCCATGGACGTTCCTGTCAAGATTTGGCAAAACTTGGCATGTGAAATCGAAAAGGCCGTCGTCAATGCTCCCCTCCGAACGCCACGCGATCATTTTGCGCGAAGTTAAAACGCAACCAGCGGTCTCAATTCGAATGCTCACTGAAAAGCTGGGCGTGACGCGCGAAACCGTGCGCAAGGATATCGAACAACTGGCTGGCGAGAATAAACTGAGCAAAGTGCGCGGTGGGGCGACGCAAATCCTGACGCGAGAGCCGGAAGTTTCAACGCGGGTGGCGACGAACCCCCTCGGAAAGGCGAAAATCGCCAAACATATTCTTGGGAAAATCCCCGATGGGGCATCGATAATTGTTGATAATGGGTCAACGACTTTCGCGGTTGCACGTCTGTTGCGGGAGTTCCGCACTGATTTGATTGTGCATACGAACGACCTTAGAATTGCCGAACTTCTGGGGCCTGTTTCACGGGAAATTACGGTTTTAGGCGGGCGTCTTGATGTCGCAGAAAACGCGACGTTTGGGCTTGATGCGATGGAGCAACTGGCACGGTATCGCGCCGAATTTGCGTTGATCAGCACGGGCGGTTTGGTCGCGCGTGCTTTGTTTACAGATTTTTCGCGTGACGCCGCTGACCTGCGGCATTTGATGCTTCAGCAGGCCGAACAACCGTTTATATTGGCCGACAGCAGCAAGTTTGATGTCGTTGGGCATGTGGTTATGCGGCCTTTGCCTGCGCGCACAGTTGTCGTTGTCGATACAGAGCCGCCAGTAGAAATTACCGCTGCTATGAGCGATCAGGGGATTGTTTTCGAAACGGCTTAATGCAAACAAAAGAAAACATTTGCCAAATTTTGCAAAATGACATTTAGTCAGACTCAAAATCTGATACCTGTGCATGGAGTCGCAAAATGGCCAAAATCAATCTTCCAGAAAGAGCGCAATATGTGATCGTAGGCGGCGGGATCGTCGGATGTTCGGTGGCCTATCATTTGGCCAAAATGGGCCACACCGACATTGTTTTGCTTGAGCAAGGCCAGTTGAGTTGCGGCACGACGTGGCACGCGGCAGGGTTGGTGGGGCAATTGCGCAGCCAACCTGCGATGACGAATCTTATCAAATATTCAACCGAACTTTATGCCCAGCTTGAAGCGGAAACGGGCTTGGCGACGGGTTGGAAGCAGTGCGGATCGGTGACCGTTGCCCGCACCGATGACCGCATGACGATGTTGCTGCGCACCGCCGCTGCGGCCCGCGCACAGGGTGTTGAGGTTGAAGTTATTTCGCCGAAGGAAGCTCAAGATAAATGGCCCGTTATGCAGGTTGACGATGTTCTCGGAGGGTTATGGATGCCAAGCGATGGCAAGGCGAACCCGACCGATTTGACCCAATCCCTCGCCAAAGGCGCGCGGATGCGGGGCGCTAAAATCATAGAAGGCGTGCAGGTTACCGATGTCTTAACCAAAGACGGTGCGGTGACGGGTGTTGTGACCGATCAGGGAACGATTGAGGCGCAGGTCGTGGTGAATTGTGCGGGCCAATGGGCGCGGTCGTTAGGGAAAATGTGTGGTGTGAATGTGCCGCTTCACTCGGCGGAACACATGTATATCGTTACCGAACGCATTGAGGGTGTGAACCCCGATCTGCCAGTTCTGCGCGATCCAGACGGGTATATTTACTTCAAAGAGGAAACTGGCGGGCTGGTTATGGGCGGCTTTGAGCCGCAGGCGAAACCATGGGCGATGGACGGCATCCCCGACAAGTTTTACTTTCAACTGTTGCCTGATGACTGGGAGCAATTCGAAATTCTTCTGGAAAACGCGCTGATCCGTGTGCCACAAATGGAGCACACCGGCGTGCGCAAATTTTATAATGGCCCCGAGAGTTTTACGCCGGACAATAATTACCTGTTGGGTGAGGCGCCCGAATTGAAAAACTTCTTTGTCGGCGCAGGCTTTAATTCGATGGGGATCGCCAGCGCAGGCGGGGCAGGGCGCGCGCTGGCAGAATGGATCGTTGAGGGCGCTGCTACGTCGGATTTACTTGCCGTCGACATCCGTCGCTTTGCAAATTTTAACAATAACCCAACGTGGTTACATGATCGCGTCAAGGAAACTTTGGGGCTGCACTATGCCATGCCGTGGCCCAATCGCGAGTTGGAAACCGCGCGCCCGTTTCGACGGTCGGCGTTGTTTGATCGGCTTGCGGGCAAAGGAGCGGTTTTTGGTTCGAAAATGGGCTGGGAGCGTGCCAATTGGTTTGCGAATGAAGGTCAAAAGCGGGAAGTCGAATATAGCTTTGGCCGTCAAAATTGGCATGAAAACGTGGCGGCGGAACATAAATCGACGCGCGATGGGGTGTCGATCTTTGATCAAAGCTCGTTTGCGAAATTGCTGGTGCAGGGACGGGACGCCTGTGCGCAACTCAATCGAATTTGCGCGGCGAATGTTGATGTTGCGGTGGGGACCACGGTTTATACGGGTCTGCTGAATGAACGGGGTGGCTTTGAAAGCGACCTCACGGTTTTGCGGCGGAATGAACAGGAGTTTTTGTTGATTACAGGCTCGGCACAACCCGTGCACGACGCCGATTGGCTTCGGAAAAACTTTACCACGGATGCGCATGTTTTTCTTACGGATGTGACCTCGGCGTGGTCGGTTCTGGCTGTGATGGGCCCAAAATCCCGCGCAGTCTTGCGCCAGCTTTCAAAAGCAGATTTCTCAAATGCGGCCTTCCCGTTTGGCTCGTCGCAAGAGATCGACCTTGGCTATGCGACGGTGATTGCCAATCGGATGACCTATGTTGGCGAACTAGGTTGGGAGTTGATTGTTCCGGTCGAATTTACGGTCGGCGTTTATGAGGATTTGATGCGGGCTGGCGCTGAATTCGGTCTGCGAGACGCGGGGTATTATGCGCTGGACGGCCTTCGGATTGAGAAGGGATATCGCGCATGGGGGCATGAATTGACGCCCGATATTACACCGCTTCAGGCGGGGCTTGGCTTTGCTGTTGATTTTGCGAAGCCCGACGATTTTATCGGAAAGGCGGCGCTTTTGGCGGCCAAAGCGGACCTCGCGCATCTTAACACCCGCATTGTCCAACTTGTTTTGGAGGATGGCGCGGCGCAGCTTTGGGGTGGGGAGGCCGTGTCGTGTGATGGAGCAGAAATCGGCGAAGTGCGCTCGGCTGCCTATGGGCATACATTTGGTGCATCGGTTGCGTTGTGTTTGATCGAGGCCGAGGAGAAAATCACCGCTGATTTCCTTAAGAATCATAGGTTTCAAATTGATCTGGCTGGGGTGAAATATGTGGCCAAAGCCTATCTGCGAACGCCCTATGATCCAAAGAATGAAAGACCAAAATCTGAGGATTGAAGTCTGTCTCCCAAAAAAACGCGCGGTAACGTTTTGCCGATGCTAGAATATTTGGATTAGTGGTGAAATATTAGGCACACCAGTTGGAGATTTCATTTTTGAATCTGTGAGGTGGCAGCTCGCGGGGAAAAGGTGCGTTTCGTCTTAGACTTGCAACGCCATACAGGGAGTGCCGGGGCAAGGCTGCATTTTAGACGGGTTTTGATTGCGGATTGTTTCATCAAATTTCGCGTCAGGGCTTTGTAAATAAAAGAAATTCAGCTTGGAGCTCGCGGCGTCCATTGAGCAATAAACTTTGGATGAAAAAACGCGGCCCATACCGCGTGTTGGATGGTAAAATTAACAGTAGGGCGCTAGATTTCCAAAGCATAGGTAAAACTAATAGGTCGGTAGGTATTATCGATTTTTTTTGCTGCAAAAACCTGCCAAAGTGATCTCGTATACATGCGGGTGTTACAAAAGCCATCCAACGAAGAGATGCAAAAGCCCAAATGTCCAACATGGAGAAATATATGAAACACATGACAACTAAAATTACGTCCCTTGTCGTCGGCGCGCTGATGGCGACGACCGCAGCGGCCGAAACCGAGTTGACCGTCTATACGGCTGTTGAAGCCGAAGATTTGGCGCGCTACGCGGAAACCTTCAATGCAAGTCACCCTGATATCAAAATCAACTGGGTGCGCGACTCAACTGGGATCATCACGGCGAAGCTTTTGGCGGAACGCGATAACCCACAAGCGGACGTCATTTGGGGGCTAGCGGCAACGTCGCTCCTTTTGCTGAAATCCGAAGGGATGCTCGAAGCCTATGCGCCTGCTGGCGTTGCGGATCTTGATCCCAAATTCGTGGATACGGGAACACCCCCCGCGTGGGTCGGCATGGATGCTTGGGTTGCGGCGGTGTGTTACAACACGATTGAAAGCGAAAAGCTTGGCTTGACGCCGCCCACTTCGTGGGAAGATTTGACCGATCCGATGTATGCAGGTCATATCATTATGCCAAATCCAAACTCCTCGGGTACTGGGTTCCTTGACGTATCAAGCTGGCTGCAGATCTTTGGCGAAGAGGGTGGCTGGGAGTATATGGACGCGCTGCACGAGAATATCGCGCGTTATACGCACTCGGGTTCCGCACCTTGTAAACTTGCCGCATCAGGCGAAATTCCAATCGGCATTTCCTTTGCTTTTCGTGGCGCGAAATCCAAAGCCGAAGGCGCTCCGTTGGACATCATCGTTCCATCTGAAGGTGTAGGTTGGGATATGGAAGCGACCGCGATTGTTGCGGGCACCGCCAATCTTGAAGCGGCGCAAACATTGGTTGATTTTACAGTCACCAAAGAAGCCAATGAAATGTACAACACGGGTTATGCCGTTGTGGCCTATCCGGGAGTTGCGAAACCTGTGGAATATTTCCCTGAAGGTTTGCTTGAAGCAATGATCGATAATGACTTTGAATTTGCAGCCAACAACCGCGCCGCAATCCTCAAAGAATGGCAGAGCCGTTACGACGGTAAATCTGACGCTAAGTAATTATTTGCGCGGGGGGCGATTTTGCTCCTCGCGCACTATTTACGCGTACCATCGTTTTTTAACAAAACTACTGGCACAGACCAGAAAGCTTTGGCGTGACTCCAAAGCTAAAATGTAAGGACATTTTTTGAGATGCAAGCAAACTCATCGGACGCAGTCTATCTAAATATCGAGAATCTATGGAAAGCGTTTGGCACTTTTCTTGCCCTCAAAGATATCTCTCTGGAAATTAACGAAGGCGAGTTTGTCTGTTTTCTCGGCCCATCGGGGTGTGGGAAAACGACCTTGTTGCGGGCGATTGCGGGGTTGGATTTGCAAACCAAAGGCAAAGTGACACAGGACGGCAAGGATGTTTCGAACCTGCCGCCCGCGGAGCGTGATTTTGGGATTGTTTTTCAGTCTTATGCCCTGTTTCCCAACCTGACGATTGAAAAGAACATTGCTTTTGGCCTTGAGAATACGGGTCGCAGTAAGTCGGAGATTACAGCCCGCGTGCGGGAGTTGCTTGAACTTGTCGGCCTCTCCGAGCAAGGTAAAAAATACCCAGCTCAGCTCTCGGGTGGACAGCAACAACGCATCGCACTGGCGCGTGCCATCGCCACCAATCCCGGCCTGTTACTTCTGGATGAACCTCTCTCGGCCTTGGATGCAAAAGTGCGCGTGTATTTGCGCCACGAGATCAAAGAACTGCAACGCAAGCTTGGGGTGACGACCGTGATGGTGACCCACGATCAAGAAGAAGCCCTCAGTATGGCTGACCGGATTGTCGTTATGAATCATGGTATTATTGAGCAGGTCGGCTCACCCACAGAAATTTACCGCACCCCTGCGAACCTGTTTGTCGCGGATTTTATTGGCGAGATGAACCAGATTAAATCGATCGTCACCGAAGGGGGACGCTTAAGTATCGGCGAGAAAACCTTCGCCTGTTTGGAGCATAAATTCCAAGATGGCGATGCCGTCGTGGCCGCGATCCGTCCTGAAGACGTGATTCCACATGAAGCGGGATACGAAGCCACAGATGCCGACCGCAATTGCATCGAGGTTCGCTTGCAAGAGATGGAGTTCCTCGGATCATTCTGGCGTTGTCGGTTGCAAAATGAACGTTTCGAAGGCTCTGAGTTAATTGCCGACTTCTCGATCAACGCCGTACGGCGCTTGGACTTGGGCGAGGGCAAAAACATGGTCATCGAATTGCCAAATGACCGGCTGATGGCCTTTAGCCGTCCGGAGGTCGCAGCATGAGTTTTTTCCAAGCGGCCCCAACTGGGCTGCCTGCAGGTCCCGTGATTAAACCCAAGCTCAGCCGCGACGACATAGTTATGCGCGGCGGTATGCTGGTCATCGCGCTTTATCTGATCGTAACGTTGATTTTGCCCCTTTGGGCGATGTTGTCGAAATCAATTTTGACCTATCATTTTGATCTTTCGCAATACGAGTTTCAGGTCAGTGATGAGGTAGGCACATTCGACGGAACCATCCTCAACGCAGCAGTGCTGAACACTGAAACCAAGGCCTATGCGCCAGATGACCTCAGTGCGGGGAGCGACAGCCGACTAAGTGTTACCAGCTTTTTCCCTGATTTTAGTTTCCGCAGTCCCGTGCTGTATCAGGTTCGTAATACGGTTGAAGGCGGGCGTTTCTTGGTCGGCTCCACCTTGAATGACACAACCGATTGGGTCGAGTTGGACAGCAACACGTTTCGGCGGGTACAATTGCGGCCCGTCCAATCGACAGGTCTTGATAACTTTGTGAACTATTTCTCGACCCCCGCTTTGTTCAATTCGATCAAAAACTCGGTGATGATTGCGACGATTTCTACGATCATTACGGTCACGCTGGCGTTCTGGTTCGCCTATGCCCTTAACCGTACGTGTATGCGTTTCAAAGGGGCGTTTCGTCTGGTTGCGATGATGCCCATTCTTGTGCCGTCGCTCTTGCCCGGCATCGCGCTCGTGTACTTGTTTGGCAACCAAGGGATGATCAAAGAACTGCTATTTGGTGCTTCGATTTATGGCCCGATTGGGATTGTCATTGGTTCGGTGTTTTTCACCTTTCCACACGCCTTTATCATTATTTCAACAGCACTCGCGATTTCGGACGCGCGTCTTTACGAGGCCGCAACCTGCCTGCGTTCCACCCCGTGGCGCACCTTCTGGACGGTCACAATTCCGGGTGCGCGGTATGGCCTGATCTCTGCGGCTTTTGTGGTGTTCAATCTCGTGATTACCGACTTTGGCCTGCCCAAAGTCATCGGTGGGCAATTTAATGTGCTTGCGGTCGATATCTATAAACAAGTGATTGGCCAGCAAAACTTCGAGATGGGGGCGGTGGTGTCCGTTGTCCTTGTGATCCCTGCGATTTTGGCCTTCGCGATTGATCGCCTTGTGCAGGGAAAACAGGTGGCGCAATTGTCCTCGCGCTCAGTTCCGTTTCAACCGTCGCCCAACGCGAAAAATGACAGGCTTTTCTTTATCTACGCGTTGTTTGTGGCCATCTTTATTGTCGGAATGCTGCTTGTTTGCCAGTTTGCGGCCCTTGTCAAATTTTGGCCCTATGACCTGAGCCTGAGTTTGAAAAACTATCAGTTCGGCAACATGGACGGTGGCGGATGGGCGTCGTATTTCAACTCGATCAAGCTGGGTTTTCTTACGGCTATTGTTGGTACGATAATTGTATTCTTTGGCGCCTACCTTGTTGAAAAAACAAATAGGTTTTTCGTCGGCCGCGCTATGTTCCAGATGTTCGCCATGTTACCAATGGCTATCCCCGGAATGGTACTTGGCCTCGCGTATATCTTCTTTTTCAACAATCCCGCTAACCCGTTTAACGCGATTTACGGCACGATGGCGATCCTTGTGATCTGTTCGGTGACGCACTTTTACACTGTGTCACATCTCACGGCGGTGACGGCGCTTAAGCAGATGGACCGCGAGTTTGAATCTGTGTCGTCTTCCCTCAAACAACCCACGCTCAAGTTGTTTACCCGCGTGACGGTTCCGGTTTGTTTGCCGTCGGTGCTCGACATTTCGATTTACCTTTTCGTCAATGCGATGACCACAGTTTCGGCGGTTGTGTTCCTGTATTCTCCGACCACAACGCTGGCATCGATCGCGGTTTTAAATATGGATGATGCTGGGGATATTGCACCTGCAGCGGCGATGGGAATGATGATTTTCTATACCAACGCGGCGGCGCGGATTATTCACCTGATCGCGTCAAAAGGCATCATGCGGCGCACACAGGCTTGGCGCGCGCGGTAAGTAAAAACGCTTCCGCGCCACATCAATGTGTGGCGCGGGTCTCCTTTTCTTCTTGGGCCACGCGGGCAAAATCCACAAAGGTTCTGATGACTTTAACATCGCGGCGTTGGGCCATATGCAACATCACTTCGCTCATCTGGATGTCGACGCCTTGAAGGTGGATTTTTGTGAAGCGATCATCGTTGCCAAACTCCGCCTCCGACACAAACCCAATCCCTGCGCCAGAAGCCACAACTTCACGCACCGCTTCCCGCCCCTCCGCAACAATCGCCGGTGTCAGGCTTAGCCCCTGTTTCTTAGCAACTTCCTCAAGTTGTTGACGGGTTTTGGAGCCAGTCTCGCGGAAAATGAGCGGGTACTTAGTCAACTCCTTCAGGGTAAGCGCGGTTTTGGACGGGGGTAGGAAATCATGTGCGGCGAAGGCCATAATCTGGCTTGATCCAAGATTCATGATTTCCATATCCCTGCCGGGTGCCATGCTGCCCGCAATGCCAATATCCGCATTATAGCCACGCAATTCCTCAAGGATATCTTCCGTGTTTCCAGTCCGTAAAGTGACGGTGATATTGGGATAGCGATTGCGAAATTTGCCCAGAAAAAACGTAATATGGTGCGCAGAATCCGCGATAATACGCAGCTCTCCATCCACCGTGGCGCTGGTTGCCGACATGTATTCTTCAATCTGCTGTTCGATCTCGAAATATTGTTTGGTATAGCGAAAAAGGCGGTCCCCCTCTGAGGTCAGAGACACCATTTTACGCTCGCGATGGAATAACAGCACGTCATAGTCTTGTTCCAGTTTGCGGACTTGCTCGGAAATCGCGGGTTGGGTGAGGTAAAGCGCTTCTGCGGCTCGTGAAAACCCGCCCGTTAAGGCAACGTAATGAAAGGCTTTTAGCTGGCTGTGGCGCATATTTTTGGCTTTCATTTATTTCATAAGCTGAGCCTATGATTTGATTGTAATTAGCAATTTCACATATAGGTTGGAATTCTGCAATGGTCGTTTTGAAAGTCACTTCGGAGAGATAAAATGGCCGCTCCAGAATTCAAAATACCCCGCCCACATTTGGGCGAGCCTTACCTTCTTACCCCCGGTCCGTTGACCACATCCTACGCCGTCAAACAGTCGATGTTGCGCGACTGGGGAAGCTGGGACGATGATTTCCGCGGTATGACGCGCGAGTTGCGGGCGCGTTTGCTTGATCTTTTGGGTGCAGGCAAAGAAGCCTTCGATTGTGTCCCAATGCAAGGCAGCGGCACGTTTTCCGTTGAGGCCATGTTGGGGTCGTTTATCCCTCGCAACGGCAAGGTTTTGGTGCTTGCCAATGGCGCCTACGGCAAACGCACGGCGCAGACGCTGGAATATCTTGGGCGCGCACATGTGGTTCTGGACAAGGGCGATTACCTGCCGCCACGCGGCGCAGAGGTCGCGAAAATCTTGGCCGACGATCCGGCCATCACCCACGTTGTCGCCATCCATTGCGAAACCAGTTCGGGAATTTTGAACCCAGTTGAGGAGGTTTCCGAAGTCACCTATGCAGCGGGTCGTAAGCTGTTGATTGACTCCATGTCGGCCTTTGGCGCGATTGAATTGAAAGTTGCGGATATCCGCTACGAAGCGCTGGTGTCTTCGGCCAATAAATGCATCGAGGGCGTGCCCGGGTTTGGCTTTATCATCGCGCGCAAAACCGAGCTTGAGGCTGCCAAGGGCAATAGCCATTCCTTGAGTTTGGACGTCCATGCCCAATGGGCGCATATGAATAAAACCGAGCAATGGCGCTTTACGCCGCCCACCCATGTGGTGGCTGCATTCCTTGTGGCATTGCGCGCCCATGAGGCCGAAGGCGGTGTCGCAGGGCGCGGCGGGCGCTATGCGAGAAACCGCGATGTGATGGTTGCTGGCATGCGCGACCTTGGGTTTGAAACCCTGCTCAAAGATCGCTGGCTTTCCCCCATCATTGTCACATTCTTTTGTCCTTCGGATGATAACTTTGCCTTTGATCGCTTTTACGAACTGATGAAGGACAAAGGGTTTATCATCTACCCTGGAAAATTGACCGTCGTCGACAGTTTTCGCGTCGGTTGTATCGGCCAAATGGACGAACATGTTATGCGGCAAGTTGTTGCCGCTGCCAAAGAAGCGCTTGCTGAAATGGGCGTTGCAAATGCAGCACCACCCGCGCGCGCCCTAGAAGAACGCGCTGTCTTAGCCGCTTGATTACAAAAGGAAATACCACATGACCATTCAATCTCCCATCGTCGTCAATGGGCGCGCGTACCCCGTTCCCAAAACCTGCGCCATCGCCATTTGTCTGGACGGTTGCGAGCCGGAATATCTGGAGGTCGCTATCGCCGACGGTTTGATGCCAACCCTCAAACGGATGCGCGAAACAGGCACTGACAGGTTGGCGCATTCCGTGATCCCGTCGTTCACCAACCCCAATAATCTGTCCATCGCAACGGGACGCCCGCCTGTTGTGCATGGCATTTGCGGCAACTATTTGTACGAGCCGGAAACCGGCGAAGAAGTCATGATGAACGACGTGCGTTTCCTGCGCGCGCCCACCATTTTCAAGACGTTTTATGATGCCGGTGCGCGGGTTGCGATTGTCACCGCAAAGGATAAATTGCGCGCGCTTTTAGGGGCGGGCCTGACGTTTGAGGACGACCGCGCCAAGTGCTTTTCAGCCGAGAAATCCGATACCTCCACACAGGCCGAGCATGGTCAGGAAGCCGCGAGCAAATGGCTCGGTATGGAGCAACCTAATGTCTATTCCGCCGAATTGTCTGAGTTTGTTTTCGCAGCAGGGGTCAAGCTTCTGCGTGAGTGGAAGCCCGATGTGATGTACCTGACCACGACCGATTTTGTGCAACATAAATACGCCCCGCATCAGCCCGAAGCCAAAGCATTCTACGAAATGTTCGACAAATACCTGACCGAACTTGATGCCATGGGCGCGGCGATTGTGGTTACGGCCGATCATGGAATGAAGCCAAAACACCTCGCCGATGGATCGCCTGCGGTGGTCTATGTTCAGGACCTACTCGATGAGTGGCTTGGCGAAGCGGCGGCGCGTTTGATCCTGCCAATCACCGACCCCTATGTTGTGCACCACGGCGCCTTGGGGTCCTTCGCTACAGCGTATTTGCCAGAGGGTGCCGATCAGGCCGATATCATGGCCAAGCTGCGCGCGACGAAGGGTATCACCGATGTTCTGACCAACGCTGACGCGGTTGCGCGGTTTGAACTGCCAAGTGATCGTATTGGCGACATTATTTTGGTTTCGGGCGAGAATATTTGCATCGGAACCTCGGAGCATCGCCATGATTTGGCCGCGCTCAAGGAACCGCTGCGCAGCCACGGTGGGTTAACCGAACAAGAGGTTCCCTTCATTTGCAACCGTGTCTTGCCGCTGCCTGAACGTCCCGTTTTGCGCAATTTTGATGCGTTCTTTTACGCCACTACAGCGGCGGCCCTTTAAAAAATGGCCGTTCTCAAATCTGAAATCCGCAACGAAGGCATGCGCATCGGGGGCGAAATTGTCTTTACCGACGATGTGATCCCCGTTCACTATCCTTTCACAAACGAGGTGGTTGGCTCTGTTCCTGCGGGCACGGCCGAACATGCAAAACGTGCGTTCGAGATTGCGGCAAACTACACCCCTAAATTGAGCCGCTATGAGCGCAGCCAGATTTTGCGGCGGACGGGGGAGCTGATTGGAGAGCGGCGCGATTATCTTGCGAAATGGTTGACGCTTGAGTTGGGGATTTGCCACCAACATGCGATTTATGAAACCAAACGCGCGCAGGATGTGTATCTATTTGCCGCGCAACAGGCGCTGGTGGATGACGGCGAGATTTTCTCCTGTGACTTGACGCATAACGGCAAACCGCGCAAGATTTTTACCAAGCGCGAACCCGTGCGGGCGATTTCGGCGATCACCCCGTTCAACCACCCGCTCAACATGGTCAGCCATAAAATAGCGCCCTCGATTGCTACCAACAATTGCATGGTCCTTAAGCCCACTGAGCTGACGCCCCTCACCGCGATTGCGCTGGCGGATATCCTCTATGAGGCCGGATTACCGCACGAAATGCTCCAGATTGTTACGGGGTGGCCCAAGGATATCGGCGAAGAAATGATGGTGAACGAGAACATCGATATCGTCACATTTACGGGCGGCGTGCCCGTGGGTAAACTGATTGCAGCCAAAGCGGGCTATAAACGTCTGGCGTTGGAATTGGGTGGCAATGACCCGTTTATCGTTTGCAATGACCTGTCTGATGAAGACCTCGAAAAAGCCGCGTCGATTGCCGTCGCGGGAGCGATTGGCAACTCTGGCCAACGCTGTACCGCGATCAAACGCATTCTGGTTCAAGAGTCTGTGGCGGATAAATTCGTGCCGATGGTTCTGGCCAAGGCCAAAGCGGTGAAGTTTGGCGATCCCCAAGATCCCGAAACGGAACTGGGCTGCGTGATCCATGCAGAGGCGGCAGAACTCTTTGAAAAACGTGTGTTCATGGCGGAGAAGGAAGGTGCGAAGATACTTTACCATCCCGGCCGTCAAGGCGCACTTCTTCCGCCCATTGTGATTGACCACGTGCGCCATGACAGCGAGTTGGTGATGGAGGAAACCTTTGGCCCCATCGTGCCCATCGTCCGTGTTCCCGACGATGACACCGAGGTCATGCGGATTTCAAACTCCACGAATTTCGGCCTGAGTTCCGGTGTCTGTACCAATGATTTAAACCGCGCGATTGCCTATATCAACGGTCTTGATGTCGGCACCTGTAACATTTGGGAGCAACCCGGTTATCGTATCGAAATGTCCCCCTTTGGCGGCATCAAAGACAGCGGTAATGCGGTTAAGGAGGGCGTGATCGAGGCGATGAAATTCTTTACTAACGTCAAAACCTACTCCCTGCCGTGGCCTGAATAACGTCAAATCATCTGTCTCGTTTTTCCCAATTGAGGTCCCATGTCCAAAAAGATTGTCCACACTGAAGGCGAGTCAAACACATCAGACGCCCGCCAAGCTTGGTTGAAAAAATCGATCGGTCCGCGGTCCGCGCCATTGCTTGAGAGGGATTCAAATGCTTTTCTGCATCAAAGTCTGTCGAGCCCCTGTGTGAGCACAATCGCCAAGGCCGAAGGGATTTGGATCGAGGACATGGACGGGCGGCGCTATATGGATTTCCACGGAAATTCGGTGCATCACATCGGATATGGCCACCCGAAATTGGTGGCGGCAATCAAAAAGCAGCTGGATGATCTGCCCTTTGCACCGCGTCGTTTTACCAATGATCCCGCCGTCGAATTGGCCGAAAAAATTGCCGAAATCGCACCGGGGGATTTGTGTAAAACACTGTTTACCACGGGCGGGTCGGACGCAAATGAAGTCGCGTTAAAGATCGCGCGTGCGGCAACGGGGCGGTTCAAAACCGTGTCGTTTTGGGATGCATTTCACGGCGCGGGGTTGGGCGCGGCGAGTGTCGGCGGCGAAGCAACCTTCCGCAGCCACATCGCCGGACCGCTTTTGTCGGGCACCGAACACGTCGCGCCATTTGCCTGTTATCGCTGCCCGTATAATCACGCGGGGCCGGATGTTTGCGGCTTGGCCTGCGCGCAGATGGTCGAATATGTTTTGGAACGGGAAGGCGACGTCGCCGCCGTAATCGCCGAGCCAATGCGGGCCGTGCCTTATGTGCCGCCGCCTGGATTTTGGAAGGTCGTCCGCGAGGCCTGTCATCGTCATGGCGCCTTGCTGATTTTCGATGAAATCCCAACGGGCTTGGGCAAAACGGGCAAAATGTTTGCCTTTGAGCACGACGATGTCATCCCCGATATTGTCACGATGGGCAAAGCTTTGGGCGGGGGAATTCTTCCGATTGCGGCCTGTGTTGCACGACGTGAATTGGATGTTTGCGGCGATTTTGCCATCGGCCATTATACCCACGAGAAAAACCCCGTGACTGCGCGCGCCGCCCTCACGACCATTCAAATCATCGAGGAAGAGGGACTTGTTGCGCGTGCGGCCGAACTTGGCGATTACGCGATGGCGCAGTTGCAAGACCGCCTTGGGGATGTGCAAATCGTTGGCGATATACGGGGGCGTGGCTTGATGTTTGGCGTAGAGATCGTTGAGGACCGCGCCGCGAAAACCCAAGGCAATGCGCGCGCCGAACGAATTTATTATGCCTGCCTTGAAGCCGGGTTGAGCTTTAAAATCAGTCAAGGTTGTGTCCTTACCCTTTCGCCGCCCCTCACCATCGCAAAGGCCGATCTTGATCGCGCATTGGATATTGTGGTGACGGCGATCAAGGAGGCGGCTTGACGGACGAGGCCCATTTCGACGTCGCGATTATCGGTGGCGGCATCAATGGCGCGAGTGCGGCACAGCATTTGAGTGCGGCGGGGTACCGCGTTTTGGTCGTGGAAAAAGACGACTTTGCCAATGGGGCCACCAGTCGGTCCAGTCGCTTGTTGCATTGTGGGCTGCGTCATTTGGCGAATGGTGATCGGTTGCGCGATCTGTTGCGTCATCCCCTGCGGTTGATGCGCGCGCTCGCGACAGTGCGCGAAGATATGTTGGCGCGGGACGAGTTGGTCGCCACCCTTCCTGAGCAGGTTAAAGCGATGAAATTTTGCTTGCCAATTTACAAGGATGATCCCTATCCCGCGTGGCTTCTTGATCTCGCCTTTGCGGCTCTGAGGTTGGCAAGTCCGCGGGGTGTGCCGCTTGAGTATCGCCGGTATCGCCCTTCCGAAATGCAGAAAATCCCGATTTATCCATGGTTGCGTACGCCTGAAAAACTGCGCGGGCTTGTGGTGTTTCGGGAGTATATTTTCGACTGGCCCGAACGAATTGCGCTGGATGCCTTATTGGATGCGCGTCGGATGGGGGCCGACATTCGCAACTATACCCAAGTGACGGCGTTGCACCGCGAGGGTAACCAGTGGCAGTTGAATTTGCGAAAGTCCGACGGGGAACAGGCCAAGGTGACCGCGCAAACAGTGCTTAATTTTTCGGGCGCTTGGGTTGATGCGGTGCATCAGTTTACGGGCGATCCAGTGGGGAAAATCTGTCAGGGGATCAAGGGCATCCACATCGCGATTCAACTGCCAGAGGCTTTTGTCGATCATGGCGTTTTTACCTACAACAGCCTTGGCGAACCGCTCTATTGCCTGCCGTGGCGCGGCATTCATTACGTGGGCCTGACGCGTACGCCGTTCACGGGCGATGCCAGCGATATTTCGGCCTCGGATCAGGAAATCGACTGGATACTTGCCGAAACTAACCGCGTGATGCCCGACCTGAATTTGGGGCGTTCGGATGTCTTGTATAGTTGGGCGGGGGTCAATCCGCTAACATATGATCCACAGGAAGCTTTGGGCAGTCGCGAGATTAAAATCCACGACATGGCGTCCCACGGAATGGAGGGTATGTTTGCCTTGACGGGAGGCGCGATCATGACCCATCGGCGTGTCGCGCGGCGAGTTGTTCAGAAGATTAGGGCCAACATTCAGCCGTCCGTCGCGCCGCAAGATATGCAATTTGGCGCGGGTCTGGGGAGGGTTGACGCCGAATGTGCGCAAAGCTTGACTGACGTTCTGTCGCGCAGGATGGGCCTTGCGTGGGACGCCGATCAGGGGCGCGACTCCGCCCGTGGGATCGCCGAAAAACTGGCTCCCAATCGGGGGTGGGACGCCCAAAGGATCGAAGCAGAACTGATGGACTATGAGGGCTACTTACAAACGGCGCGGCGCAAGCCAACGCAGGATTAATTTTCGAAAACAACGCCTTGGGATTGGGCGCGCAATCGGGGGTCTGTAGATTTCACCAACACATCGCGCCCTTCAAGCACCTCAAAACACCGCTCTAGGGTTTCCGCTTCTAACCGCTCCATCGCCCCCTCCGTATAGAACGTGAGATGCGGCGAGAGGATGACATTCGGGCGATTGAAAAGGGCGCTCATCGGGTGCCGCTCGCGCGCGAGCGGCTCTTGGGAATAAACATCAAGGCCAGCCCCCGCGATCCATTTCTCCTCGATGGCCCGCACCAACGCTTGTTCATCAACAATTGCGCCACGCGAGACATTCACCAGAAACGCAGTGCTTTTCATAGCCCGCAATTCGGCCTCACCGACCAAGTGGAGCGTATCATCATTCAGGACGCTGTGAATGGTGACAAAATCGCTCTGCGCCAACATTGCCTGTAATTCGTCGATCTTTTCTACACCGATTTCTTGCATGTCCTGCGCCGAAGTATGGGGGCTATAGGCGATGACACGGGCGTTAAAGCCTTGCCCTGCCATGCGCGCCATGCTGCGCCCGATTTTCCCGAGTCCGATAATTCCCACGGTTTTGCCGGCAATATCTGAGCCCATCCACGTCGGTTCCGGCCACGCCCAGCCTTCGCTGTTCATGTGCTGGTTCAAATGGGGGAGCCGCTTGGCGAGGGCGATCAACATAGCAAAAGCGCCTTCGGCCACCGTTTCTTCTGCGTATTCGGGAATGTTTACCACCGTCACGCCGTGCTCAATCGCGGCAGGAATATCTATTGCGTCAATTCCGACGCCGTATTTCACGATGCCTTTAAGCATGGGCGCATTTTCCAAAATGTGGCGCGTGATCGGCGTATAGCACATGAGGAGAAGGTCGGCGTCTTTTAGGGCTGCAATGAGATTCTGAGGGGTCGTCGCATCAGGAAGAAGCACCAATTCGTGGCCCGCCGCAATCAAGGCTTGATCCAAATAGGGTGTTTGTAATTCGCTGTCGGTTCTTACAATTCTCATGGTCAACCTTTCAAAATCGAAGCTGGTATAATTCACCCATTTAACAATTGCTCAAATACAAAAATGTGATCGGTCCATATGCTTGTCCTATATGTGCCCGTGGAATGGCGCGTAAAAATGCCAACGCTGGACCGAACTTCGAGACCCTTGAGGAAGATATGGAACCTTAACGTTCGTTCTGGTGCTGAGGTTGCTATCCGACGCGAGATTTAGGGATGCAAAGTACTAATTGTTTGTATAACAATGTTAATAATTAAAATTCAATTTTCCAAGGGTGGTGCGCTGTGGTATTTCAGACTTGCGTGACCTGGGTTCGCAAAAGCAAATTCCTTGTGTGCCTTTTCATGACGTGCCTGGTAGGGGCGCAGGCGTTGGCGCAGACGGCCAGTGAGATCACACCCGACACATTTCAGCCCCCGCTGCAGCGGTTAACGGGCGCAATTGTTTTTTCAGGGCAGTCGGGAACCGAGGCTCCTGCGGGATCAGAAAAGATTGAGATCACCCTGTCTGGGGTGGATTTGCAGGATGGTTTGCGCCAGATGGCAAAGGAAAACGCGGCGTTCGAAGCGCGGTTGACGCGTGGCCGCATTCCCGTATCTGAACTGTTCGAGGCGACCGCCGATCTTGAGGCGGCCTATGCCAACGCCGGATATGTTTTGGCGCGCGTCGTGTTACCACAGCAAACCTTGAACAACGGGGGCAGGCTGAAGGTCACGGTTGTTAACGGCTTTATCGAAGCGATTGATTCAACAAATGTTGCACCCAATATCCGTGCGCGCCTTGAGTTGTTGACGGCCCCATTGGTGGATCAGCCCGGCCTTACGCGTGCGGAACTTGAAAGTCAGCTGCTGTTGGCGGGCGATATGCCCGGGGTGGCTTTGCAGTCGGCACTGGCCGCAGGGGAGCTAGAGGGCGGCGCGATCATTGCGTTGGATCCTGAGTTTAGGCCGTTCACTGGTTTTATCGGATTTGGGAACCCCTATGGCGAAGATTTAGGGGGCAATAGCCTGAATATGGGCTTTGAGATCAATAGCCCGTTTAAGTTCGGCGAGACTTTTTATGCCCGTTTGTCGGGCGCACCGGGGGCGATGGAAACGTCTGATCCGCGCAATCGTATTTTTGCCATCGGGGCTGTGGTGCCGCTGGGATATTCCGGATTAACGATAAACGTTGAGGCGACCCAGAGCGAAACAAACCCGGACGTCGCCTTTTTCCCAACGCAATCCACCTTTGAGCGCAATGCGGTGCGCCTCGCTTATCCCTTTATACGGTCGCTTGATTTGAATGTGTCGGGGCTGTTTGCGTTGGATATGCAGACGGATCAGCAATCATTGAGAAGTGGGCCGCAGATATACGAAGATCGGCTCTCAATTTTGCGCCTCGGCGGTACCGTCTCGAAAATTCACGATAGTGGCGCGACGAGTTTTCTGGGTCTGACCGTGTCGCAGGGCATAGACGCCTTTGGAGCACGGGTCGAGGGCGATGCGGGATATGCGCCGTCACGCGCGGGTGCCAATGCGATCTTTACCAAGTTGAACGGCGCATTTTCGTATTTGAGCAACTTGTCTGAATCTGTGATGGTGGCTGTCTATGGGCGGTTCCAAACGTCGTTTGGCGATCCGCTACCAACATCAGAACAGTTTAGTTTGGTAGGTCCGACCGAATTGTCGGCGTTTGATTCCGGCGAGCTTCGGGGCGACAGTGGTTGGGTTCTGCATGCAGAAGTCTCGACCCTTCGCCAAGTCAGCCTAGGAGAGACGCCGCTTTTGGCGAGCCCCTATCTTTTTGCCGGTTTCGGACAAGCCTTTACCGAGAGGCCGACCTTCTATGAACAAAGCCGCGTCAATGCGTTTGTTTATGGTGTTGGCACCGATCTATTTACAGTAAATGAATCCAACTTCCGATCCGACAGTTTGCGGATAGAGTTTGGGAGAGGGAGCCGAGACGATGGGAAACCAGATGATTACAGATTCAGCATTACTGCCAATTCCCGCTTCTAAATTCGCCGCTCGTTTGCGCGGGGTTTTGCGCACCAGCGTGGCGGTATGTATTTGCTTGCCCAGTGTCGTATTCGCGCAAGCCTTGCCCCAGAACGGCACGGTGGTCAGCGGTAATGCAAACATCAGTACCGCAGGCACAGGCATGACCGTGCGCCAAGGGACCAACTCGGCCATCGTAAATTGGCAGAGCTTCTCGATTGGCACGGGCGCGGATGTTAATTTCATTCAGCCCAACGCGAATAGTGTGACTTTGAACCGTGTGACGGGCAGTACCACAAGTGACATTCACGGCAATCTGACGGCCAATGGCTCGGTCTATCTGATCAATCCCAATGGTATTTTTATTGGCCCAAATGGCGCGGTAAATGCGCAGGGTTTTGTGGCCTCGACGTTGGATATGACGAACGAAGATTTCAACAACGGCAGATTGCGGTTTAGTGGCGACGGCAATTCGGCCGCAGTCACCAACCAAGGGCGCGTCACCATTGGGCGGGGAGGCTATGCCGCGCTGCTTGGAGGGCACGTCCGCAACGACGGGATTGTGACCGTGCCGATGGGGCGGGTTGCCTTTGGCTCGGGCGAGCGGATTACGCTGGATTTTTCGGGTGACCAGTTTTTGCAGGTGGCTCTCCCGACGGGCGAAGACGCAGACGTGTTGATTGACAACGCTGGTGCGGTGCAGGCCAACGGCGGCTCAATCGAGATGCGGGCGGCGACGGCGCGTAACGCGGTGCGCAATGCGATCAACCTTTCAGGCGTGGCCGAAGCGCGGTCAGTTTCCGTGCACAATGGCAGCATTGTGCTGGGCGGCGGCAGTGGCGGCGGAGTGAACGTTTCCGGCACGGTCAACACACGCAGTGCCAGCAACGCCAACGCAGCTACCACAGGCGGCGAGATTACGATCACCGGACAAGACATCGTGCTAGACGGCGCGCAGATGGATGCCAGCGGCAATGGCGGCGGTGGTTTGGTGCGGATTGGTGGCGATTTCGCGGGCGAGGGTGCCTTGCCACGCGCCGATACGCTGTCGGCGGATGCAGAGACACGGATTATTGCCGACGGGCTTATGAACGGCGACGGTGGGCGGATTGCGCTTTGGTCCGACGTCAATACGGGTTTTGCTGGGGATTTGTCTGTGCGGGGCGGCGATATCGGTGGGGACGGCGGCTTTATCGAAGTTTCCAGTCGTCAGACGCTAGCCTATAGCGGGTTCGCTGATCGCCGTGCGCTAAACGGCATATGGGGAATGCTGCTTTTAGATCCAGGCGATGTGACCATAAATTCAGGTACTGGCGGGGATTATGGTGGCACAGTCGGTGTCGAAGGCAGCCTAGCGTTTGGCAATCTCACTATTGAGACGAATTCGCGCAGTGGCCCTCCGGGTGCGGGGACGATCACCATCAACGGCGATATTTCTTGGACCACGAGTACCTCCCTATATTTGACGGCTGACGTTGATATCGTGCTAAACGGCGCGATTAACGGGCAAAATGGCGGGTTGCAAATCTACGCGATAGGCGATGTCATCTCCAATTCCGCCACCAGCAGCATCGACGTGGAATCGCTTTACGTGGACGGAGGGAATTGGATTGAGGTCGGAGCGGCATTGACCCCGATCGACGTAACCTCCTTCTATCTGGATAGCTATGCTGCCACCTTCGTGCGCGCCACGGGTGGAACGGGTATTGAGAGCGATCCCTATATGATCGCCGATATCTATGGCTTGCAGGGGATAACATCAGGCAATACTTCAGCGGCGCATTTTGCTCTTCAAGGGGATATTGACGCCAGCAGTACGGAGTTTTGGCGCACGACCTATGGCTCAGGATTTTCCCCAATCAACACAGTGGACGGATCCTTGAATGGGAACGGCCATACGGTCAGTAACCTTTTTATCTTGCCTTCGTTTGATGAATCTGGCCCGAGTTCCGCAGCCTTCGCGTATGGTATTGGAACCACGGGTTCCATTTCGAACTTGTTCCTGACCGGCGTTGAAGTGGTTGGTTCCAATGCGGCAATTTTGGCGCTCTACAATGACGGCCTAATCAGCAACGTGCATGTTGACGGGGCAATTCAAACCGTTGGCAGCGCCGCCGGTGGTTTGGCGGCCTATAACAATGGTATCATTGAGGACAGCAGCGCCGATGTTTCTATCCTCGTGGAGGACACGTTTTTTGGAAATGGAAGCCCCCGTAGTTTCGGCGGATTGGCTGGGGAAAGTGCTGGCGTGATCCAGAATTCGACGGCGGTTGGTAGCATTACTCTGCCTATGAGCCTCGACAATCTCGCCGTCGGTGGCGCTGTGGGCGCGCAGTTTGGTGGGGATTTGATCAATACAAACGTCGATGTCGATATCTCGGCAACGGGGACGTTGTTTGCCAACGCGTATTTTGGTGGCCTTGTGGGGTATGTGGATGACGATCTTGGGGAAGGGGCTGTCGATGCAGAGCCATTAGGCGATGCGGCCCTCGGCTCTCCGAATGCGACCCTCACCAACAACACCTCTCGGGGTGATTTAACCTTTAACATTCAGACCGACCATACCAATCTTGACTCGCTATATGTTGGGGGCCAAGTCGGCTACTTGTCGGGCACATCCACATTAACACGAGGCCTCTCGTATGGCGATATTTCAGTCACATCCATCGGCACAACCAGCCTGAATGCAGGCGGTGCCATTGGGCGCGCCGATTTCAACGCCACCATCGGCCAAACGCGTTCTCTTGGCGGCAGTATGACCGTTGACTATGACGGTACGGGCGAGATTGGCGGATTTGTTGGGGCGAACGACGGGACGATCACGCAATCCGACACTGCAACCGCCCTCCGCAGTTACGGTTTTAATGACACGAGCATCGGTGGTTTTGCAGGGGCGAACCAAGGCATAATCATGCGGACCGCCGCCAATAACGAAATCTATGTTGATTTCAGCGGTGGTGACAAAGTGATTGGTGGCCACACGGGAAGCAATCTGGGTGGCTCAATCGACATGTCCTATACGACCGGAGATCTCATCGTTTCGGGCACATCGGCTGGCTATCAGTCCTATCTTTACGACGTTGGCTTGTTCGCAGGTCAACAATACGGCAGCGTCTCGGAAAGCTTCGCTGCACGCGATCTCTCCCTTGCCGACTCGCCCATGTTGAACTCTGGTTTCTCGGGTGACTTCAATGATTTATTGGGCTTCGTTGATGTGTTTTTTGATAGTGACCTGGCTGGATTTGCGGCGTCTGCTGATGGTGCGACCGGATATACGACGGCGCAATTGCAAGACACAGAGTTTTTCGTCTCCACCCTCGGGGGCCTGAGTGCTGGGTTTTCTATAACCGACTGGGCACCGGGGGCGGCGGGTTTCTATCCTGTTTTGTATAATCTTGTGCCAGTGATCTATGCTGAACCTGATCCCGTAACGGTTGTCTTTGGGCAAACGGCAAGTGCTACGACGACGGGCACCGTATATGGCGGAGTTGGGTCCTATGTTTTTGGGCCGGACGGCGATAGTGTAAATTTGGATACGCTATTTACCACACTGGTGTTCGGCGGAACCTCGGTTGGGCCGCAAGTGTTTACGTTGGCCACAACGGCGCTGACCAGTGCTCTGGACGTGATCTATCAAGTCATTGCGCGTGAAGGGGATGCAACGATTACAGCCGCACCGCCGCCGCCACCGCCGCCGCCACCGCCGCCGCCACCGCCGCCGCCGCCGCCACCGCCACCACCACCACCGCCGCCACCGGATCCAGATCCGAAACCGGAGCCGGTCGCTCCACCACCAGTGGTGCCTGAGTTTTTGCTGCCAAATCCGACGGACATCATTGTGGGCGGTGAAGGCCCCCAAAGTGTATTGACGATCCAAACGGTCACCACGCAGTCGGCGGCGACCGCATTGTCAGTGACGCAAGCAAGCGCGGATGGGCTGGTTTCAGCGACGAGTGCTTGTGACGAAAGTGGTGACGTTAATCAGTATCTGGCCTGTGTGTCCGATGCGCTGAATGATTTTGCGGATGAGCTGGATGCGATTGCCACGGATTTGCCACCGGGAATGGAAAACGTTGCGCAGATTGTGCAAACCGCACGGGCGGATATCGACCGTGCACGCACCCGCGCCACCAGCCGTTTGGCCAATGCCACAACAGACGCCGAGCGTCGGGCCATTCGCCGTGATGCGTTGAGTGAATCCACTGCGGCCCTCGCCACTGCTGCAAGCGAAATTCGCAAAGTGATCTCTTTGGTGCGGGTTGAAGACCCCGAGTTGGCGAGCATTCAGCGAGAAACGATTGTGACGGCCTCCGCTGCTGTGGACAATGTTGGAATTCAACTTTCGCGCGCTGTTGGACTTTAAGGGGAAGTTATGCTGAGAAATATTATTGCGTCTGTCCTATTGTGGGGGCTGACGGTTTCCGCCGTTTGGTCTGAGGGGCGTGTGGCCTTTGTTGTGGGCAACTCTGCCTATGAAAACGTCGGGGCACTGGACAATCCGATCAATGATGCTTTGGATATTTCCGTTGCCTTGGAGGGCCTTGGCTTTGACGTGATCTTGGGCAGCAACCAGAGCTTTGAGGCGATGTCCGACGCGATTTCACGGTTTTCGCAGGCGGCGCTGACGGCGGATGCTGTGCTGTTTTACTATGCGGGGCACGGGTTTCAGGTCAACGGCGAGAACTATCTGGTGCCGGTTGATGCGGTGATTGCACAGGCCAGTGATGTGGCAACAGCAACGATCCCTTTGTCCGATGTTATGAACGCAATGGAGCAATCAAAGGGTTTGAAACTTGTGTTTCTGGATGCCTGTCGCGACAACCCTTTTGCGGGCGGAGCAGCGGTCCCTGAGGCCGGAAGCGGTTTGGCACGGGTTGGCTCGTCGGCGGATTTCATGATTGGTTATGCAACCCAGCCCGACAATGTGGCCTATGACGGGACGGGGCGGAACAGTTTCTTTTCCGAGGCGATGCTGAACCATCTCTATACTCCGGGCCAGTCGATTTCCGAACTGATGATCGCGGTGCGCCGCGATGTTTTGGCGGCGACGGGCGGGCGACAAATTCCTTGGGATAACTCGTCCCTGACACGGCAGTTTCGCTTTGATAACAGCCCCGTAACCGCCTCCGAGGAAACGTTGTTGTGGCAGGTTGCGGCGAGCGAGAGCGATGCCAACTTGATGCAGTTATATGCCGAGCGCTATCCGCAGGGCGCGCATGTGGATGATGTGAATGCGTTTATTCAGAGCGGCGCGCAAACCCGCACGCTGGCGGACCGCGATGACGTGGCCGAGGCCGCGCGGTTATGGTCGTTGGCGCGGCGCAGTCGGATGCGCCCCCTGTTGGAATATTATCTGGAGCAGTACCCGACCGGCGCCGACGCCGAACAGGTCGCACGTCTTTTGGCGCTGATCCCCGAGGCCGATGACACCACACCGGGTGGGATTTGCGAGCGCTTGGCAACCCATCCTCGTGATGCGACGGCAAATCAGTCAGGCGTCAGTTTCGAGCAGTTGCAGCGCAATGCTTTCTCGGCGATTCAAGCCTGTTCTGCGGCTGCGGTTCGCTCGCCAGAGTTGCCCCATTACACCGCCCTTTTGGCGCGGGCGACGGCAGCCTCGGGAGAGATGGATCGGGCGGTGCAGTTGTATCAAAGTGCGGCAGAGCGCGGCGATTTACGCGCGATGGTCAGCCTTGCGCAATTAACGGAGTCAGGCAACGGCTTGCCACAGGACCAGACCCAAGCGCTGGCATTATATGAACGGGCCGCAGAGGGGGGAAGCGCTGATGCGATGATCAACCTCGCTATAACTCTGTTTGAGGGCGTGTTGCTCCCTGCCGACCCAGATCGCGGTGTGGCTTTGCTGCGGCGAGCGGCGGAGGGGGGCTCGGCCAAGGCCGTGTTCAACCTTGGTGTTTTGGCCCAGAGCGACCAGATCGATACGCCGGCGGATGCGCTGGACTACTTCCGCCGCGCCGCGCGCGATGGCGAAGTCGAAGGCTATCGTGCCGCTGCGATCTTGCTGGATGAAGGCCGAGGCATTGATCGCGACCCTGAAGCAGCGGCGGATTTGCTACTGCGCGGCTTGGCCGAAGATCGGGGCGCTTTGCTGCAACAATTGACGACCGCGTCGGATGACTGGTCCCGTGATACAATTTCTGCGGTTCAGTCGCGCCTGTTAGAAGCGGGATATTACACAAGCACCATTGATGGCCTGCCCGGACCGAACTTCACGTCTGCGCTGACGCGTTGGCGCAATGGTGGTTTTAACGCGGATGTTTTGAAGAGTTGAGCTGAACTGGGCTAGAAAAGCCGCCTTTCGTTGCGGGTATATGCGGCGCAAAGGGATTGTTTTGATTGAACACTTTCCTCGTTCAAAGGGCTTGTGGTGTTGATTGTGCGTTGATTTTTACTTGAATCGACCTTGCTCAATTACGCGGCCTTAGAAGGCTTGGAAATATATACTTGGTTGCATTCCGTCAGTATTGCGATAGTTTGTAGCCTGAAAGCGACTAGAGATGTCGCAAATAGACCTTCCACTTTTTTTGACAAAAAAAGGAATGCAGCCTGACTGCTGGGATGGCGTTTGCGAGGTTGCTGGGCTTTCTGCGAGTGCGCCAACACGTGGCTGACACTCGGTAAAACAAGAAATAAGAAGGAATTACCCATATGAAACGTATTATTATCGGCGCGGCATTCGCGGCACTCGCAGCCCCAACGGCGGCTTTGGCACAAGACCAGTGCGGCGAAGTTACGATCACTCAGATGAACTGGGATTCAGCTGCTATTGTTACGGCTGTCTCGAAATTCCTGATGGAACAGGGCTATGGGTGTGATGTAACGGCGGTGCCGTCGGACACGACGCCGGCGATGACGTCCCTTTCCGAAAACAACGAACCAGATATCGTAACCGAGTTGTGGGTTAACTCCGCAGGTGATGCTTACAAAAAGCTAAAAGCTGACGGCAAAATCGAAGAGTTGACCAGCGTCCTTGACCCCGGTGGTGTCGAAGGTTGGTGGCTTCCAACGTATCTTGTTGAAGCGCACCCAGAGCTTGCAACAATCCAAGGCGTGATGGACAATCCAGAACTGGTTGGTGGCATGTTTAACAACTGTCCTGATGGTTGGGGCTGTCGCATCGTCAATGACAACCTGATCCGCGCATTCAACCTTGAAGATAGCGGTATCGAAGTCTTTAATCACGGTTCCGGCGAAACGCTGGCGACTTCGATGGCTGCGGCTTATCAGAGCGAAGAACCTTGGTTTGGCTACTATTGGGGTCCAACGACGCCAATGGGTAAGTTTGCAATGACCAGCGTTGATCTTGGTGAATACGACGAAGCGGTACACGCGGCGAACCAAAACGCTGATGCGGCTGATCCTAAGGCATCGTCCTTCCCATCTGCACCCGTGCTGACGATTGTGACCAAAGACTTCATGGGTACGCACCCTGATATTGCGGACCTGATGAGCAAAGTGACCTTCAAGACGGACACAATGAGCCAACTTCTCGCTTGGAAAGAAGAGAACAACGCCTCTAACGAAGAAGCGGCTGTTTACTTCCTCAAGGGCAATCCTGAGGTTTGGGGAAGCTGGATCAATGAAGCGGCGACAGAAAAACTGTCTGCTCTTTTGAAATAAGCGAACTGCCTGTCTGATTGCTCGTTCAAGGGCATGACGGTATTTTAGGCGATCCATTTAACAGGGCCAGTTCACATGATCTGGCCCTGTCGTCGTTTAGACGAACAATAGAATAGGGCCGAAACGATGGCCTGAATGAGGGATGTATGGCGACTTACGATTTTGTTTTCGACGGACTTGGCTTACGCAACTGGTGTGGTAGCAGCGGAGATGACGGCGGAGGAATGACGTCGATGGCGCAACTTCTGGCGGAGACATCAGACGAAGATGTAGTCGCCTCGGCTTGGGAAACGCCTTTTCCCTCCATGGATGCCCTGCATGAAGCCTGTCCCGCCTTTCCACAATCACGTGAGCTGACTAGCGGACTAGAAGAAGGCTTCCTGTCGATCAAAGACAGTCTGAAAGTCGTCGTCGACCCGCTGACTCAACCCCTGAGCTGGGCGCTTAACGAAGCGCTCTGGGTAATGCAGGTGGTGCCATGGTTCGTCATGATCCCGCTGTTGATGCTCATTGCTTATGCCGTTAGTCGGCAGTGGAAACTGGTTGGGCTGGTTGCGATTTGCTTCGGGTTCCTCGGTTTTGTTGATTATTATAGCTACACAATGCAGACGC
Organism: Falsihalocynthiibacter sp. CO-5D18; assembly: GCF_041205445.1. NCBI lineage: Bacteria > Pseudomonadati > Pseudomonadota > Alphaproteobacteria > Rhodobacterales > Roseobacteraceae > Falsihalocynthiibacter > Falsihalocynthiibacter sp. CO-5D18. The sequence goes on from NZ_JBGFCF010000001.1 coordinate 244,821, forward strand.
TGGCGATCATCTTTGTCTGTGCGATAACCTGTGTGTTACTTGGCGTGCCCATAGGGATAGCCATGTCGCGGAGCGACCGCGTACAGCGCACAATGATCCCGATTTTGGACATGCTCCAGACCCTGCCGCCGTTCGTTTATCTGATCCCGTTGATTTTCCTCTTCTCGGTGACGGAACCAAAACTCTACGGTATCGCCATTATTCTCTATGCGATCGTACCGGTGATCCGCCTCACGGATCTGGGCATCCGTCTTGTTGATCCCGACGTGACCGAAGCCGCAGATGCCTTTGGCATGACCAAACGGCAAAAACTGTTCAACGTGGAAATCCCGCTGGCGCTGCCAAATATCATGGCAGGCGTCAACCAAACCATCATGATGAGCCTCGCAATGGTCGTCATTGCATCGCTGGTTTCAGCCCCCGGTCTGGGTGTGCTGGTTCTGCGCGGCATTCGCTCGCTTGAACTTGGCGTAGGTCTGCTCTCTGGTCTGGGGATTGTGCTTCTTGCAATCATTCTTGATCGCGTGACCAAGGCGGCGCTTGCTCGCATCAATGTAAGTCAATCTAGATAAGAGGTGACGGATATGAACGAACCAGAAATCAAGATCTCGATCCGTAATCTCTATAAGATTTTCGGAGACGACCCAGAGCCAGCCCTGCAACACATCATTGACGGGATGGGCAAATCTGAACTGTTGGAAGAGCACAACCATGTTCTTGGCCTGAACGACATCAACATCGATGTGCCCGCCGGAAAAACGACGGTCATCATGGGCTTGTCGGGCTCAGGGAAGTCGACGCTTATTCGCCACCTCAACCGTTTGATTGAACCCACGTCTGGCGAAGTCTGGGTCGATGGCGATAACATTCTGGAATACAACGAGAAGCAGATGCGGCACTTGCGGCAGCATAAAATGTCGATGGTCTTCCAAAAATTTGCGCTACTGCCGCATCGGACCGTGTTGCAAAACGCGGGCCTTGCGCCGTCCATCGAAGGGCAGAGCGAACGCAAATATGCGGATGAGGCCCGCAAGTGGCTTGATCGCGTCGGGCTGCAAGGGCAGGGCGAGCAGTATCCCCACCAACTGTCAGGCGGGATGCAGCAACGGGTGGGAATCGCGCGCGCGTTGACCAGTAACTCCGACATTATGTTGATGGACGAAGCGTTTTCGGCTCTTGATCCCTTGATCCGGACCGACATGCAAAACCTGTTGAACGAGTTGCAGGCCGAGTTGCAGAAAACAATTGTTTTCATCACGCATGATCTGGACGAGGCGTTGAAGCTTGCGGACCATCTGGTCATCCTCAAGGACGGTTTTGTTGTCCAACAGGGGGAGCCGCAAAACATTTTGCTCAACCCTGCAGACCCGTACATCGAAGATTTCGTGAGTGATATCAATCGCGCGCGGGTTTTGCGGGTGCGATCTGTCATGCTTAAGACACCAGATGCACCGGGGGAGCGGGCAGGTGACATCGATCATGATGACACGCTGGAATCTGTGATTGCCCTGTCGGAGGGCGACACAGCACTTAGCTATCGTGTGATGAAGGACGGCAAGCCAGTTGGCTTACTGGACATGCGCAAACTGGTGCGTGCCCTCGTGCCATCAGAGCAATCTGACGATCCGGAAAGCGCCCGCCGCAGTGGCTGATTGACCTAGATTGAAACCGGAAGCCATTTTGGTTTCCGGTTGATCTCGTTCCCTATCGTTGACTTTAAATCTCTCAGCTGGATCGGAACGCGGCCCCCCGTAGATTTGTGGATGCCCTTTTTTTCAGTTCAAAGCCAAGGTCATAGATTTTTTCACTTTTGGTCTCGATTTTTGCGTTGGCGTCGATAACGATTTGCGCCGCAACTTTGCCAATTTCAACGCGCGGTGTGTGTACAGAAGTTACCGCTGGATTCATTTGAGATGTCGTTCCTAAATCATTAAATCCGCAGATTCCCATATCTTGAGGGATGCGGATATTGCGTCTTTCGCACTCAAACGCGATTCCGACCGCGACATCATCGTTGTTACAGAAAACGGCGTCGCAATCGGGAACCGTTGATAGAATGTCACCCAAGAGGTGCCGCCCGATTTCCACGCTCGATTTGATCTGCGTCGTTATTTGGAGGGCAGGGTCATGCAGGCCTGATTTCTCCATCATAGACCGATATCCCGCCATACGCATTTGTGTTCGAGGGTCCATGCGCGTGCCGACAAAGGCGATCCGGCGAAACCCTTCTTGAATCATATAATCGGTGGCTTCTGCTGCGGCTTGGAAGTTGGAAAACCCAACGATACTGTCGATTGGATCGTCGGCAATATCCATCACTTGCACCACGGGACAGTCGGTGGCCTTGAGGAGCTTGCGGGTCATTTCTGTTTGGTCGACCCCAGCGACGATCATACCCGCAGGTTTCATCGTAAGAAATCTGCGCACCATCTCTTCCTCTTTGAGGGCGCTGTAACGTGTGTTGCCAATTTGGATCGAATATTTAGTGCCTTCAATGGCGTCGTAAGCACCCGCCAAGACTTGTGAGAACACATTATTTGAAAACGACGGGACGAGCATTCCAATCACAGTGGAACGTTTTGAGGCCAGCGTAGAAGCCGCGCTGTCTGGCACGTATCCAAGCTCCTCTACCGCCGCTTGCACTTTGATGCGTGTCGATTCGGAAACCCGTTCTGGATCGCGCAAAGTCCTTGAAACAGTGATTGCGCTAACGTCTGCAATACGTGCAACATCGATCAAGGTTGGTTTCTTCATCCTCAATTCTCCTTGTTTGTAATGACGTATAAGCTTTTCCAGCTAGAAAAGATATTTCTTTTGACAAATGATTGCGCAATCATTTAAACATGTCTTGGTCATGGGGGGAGATAGACTTGAATGCAGCGTTTGTAATTATGGGTGTTTGTGGTGTTGGCAAAACGTCAATCGGCCAAGCGCTTTCAGTGAGCTTGCCTGCGACGTATATCGAGGCCGACACCTATCACCCACGTGAAAATATCACAGCGATGTCCGCGGGAATTCCACTGTCCGATGCCATGCGCATCCCTTGGCTTGAGAGCATAGGGGATGCGACGGAATCTGCCCGCGCAAAGGGCAACGTTGTCGTCGCTTGTTCGGCGCTCAAGCGGTCGTATCGCGACCTGCTTCAAAGTCGCATTGGCTGCGTCAAGTTTGTCTATCTGCACGGTGACCGAGATTTGATCGCTGACCGCTTAAAGCAACGAAGCGATCACTTCATGCCCACGACGCTGCTTGACAGTCAAATCGAAACGCTTGAACCTCCGACACCAGAGGAACACGCTCTTTTTGTCGATATTACGGGCAGCAAAGATCAAGTGCAGACCGATGTGGAAAATGCCGTGCGCGCGTATTTTGCCACCTCTAACGAAACGATCCGATAAATCATTGAAATCAGGGAGTAACTCAATGTCACTAAACGTAAAATCACTCGCGATTGCCGCGACACTTGCAATGACCGCCTCAGGCGCTTTCGCACAAGACTTTGCATTGCGCTTTCAATCGTCCGATCCCGCTGGCAACCCTAACTTTGGTTTGCAAAGCGAATGGGCCGCCAGCGTTGGCGTCCTCACAGGTGGACGGGTTACTGTTGAAATGTTGCCAGTAAACTCAATCGTCCAACACACAGAAACCCAAGATGCGGTTGCCGCAGGGATCATCGACGGTCACATCACCGATACGTCCTACTTCACGGGCAAAGATGCGGCGTTTGGCTTAATTGCGAACCCCGTTGGCGCATGGTCTTCACCGTATGAAATGTTTGCGTTTATGCAATACGGTGGCGGCAATGAACTGATGGCCGAATTGGTCGAGCCTTATGGTTTGCACTTTATCGGGGCCACAACCCCTGGCCTTGAAGCGTTTATCTCAAAAGTACCCTTGGATGGTGTTGACGATCTCAAAGGCTTGAAAATGCGGGCGCCAGAAGGCCTCGTTCAGCAAGTGTTTGCAGCAGCAGGCGCGGCTCCGGTCAATTTGCCCGGTTCGGAAGTGTTTACCTCGCTTGATAAAGGCGTGATCGACGCGGCTGACTATACCGTGTTCTCGACCAATCAAGAGCAGGGTATGCATGATGTTGCCAAGCATCCCGTTTACCCCGGTTTCCACTCCATGCCACTCGTCGAAGTGTCGATGAACAAAGCGACATGGGACAGTATGCCTGCGGATATCCACGCCATCCTAGAAATGTCGGTGCGTGATTTCGCCAACAATATGGTGAGCCAACTGGCCGCACGCGATACGATTGCTGTTGCCGAAGCGAACGCAAACCCAGAAATCACAGTGCACAACTGGTCCGCAGCAGAGCGCGCCAAATTCCGCACGATTGCACAGGGTGAGTGGAGCAAAGTAGCGACACGTTCGGACAATGCACAACGCGTTTTTGATGTGCTTACTGCGTATCTTGCAGCGCAAGGCATGATTTCCGAGTAATCTAAACCACAAGCGGCCCCGTCATTTCGGCGGGGCCGTTTTTTCAAGGGATGTGAACCCAATGGACCAAGATCAAATCAAAAACCTGCATTTAGAGGAAGGCGCTGATCCGGACTCAGGTGCATTGGGCAAAGTCATTAATTCTGTGGGCATCATCTTTGCCATCGGAATTCTGATCTCAGCCGCCATTCTGATCCTCGAAATTTTTCTGCGCTATGTGCTGAATGCCCCCACCATTTGGGCCCATGAAACCGTAATTTTTCTGAACGCCAGCGCGTTTGTCTTCGGTGGCCTCTATGTGGTGTCGCGCAACAGCCATATCCGTGTTGTTTTGATCTATGATTACCTGTCCAAACCCGTTCGGCGCCATTTTGACATCGCGATTTCCCTCACAAGTTTTCTGGCGTCGGTGATATTCGCATGGGCCGCGTGGCAAGGCGTGAAACGCGCAATTTGGACCCCTGCTGGCGATTTTCGCTTGGAGACGTCCGGCTCCGCGTGGAACCCCCCAACGCCGGGTCTGTTGAAAGTCTTTCTACTTATTATCCTGTGCCTCATGGCTATTCAATTTCTAGTGTTGGCCGTTTCCTACTACAAAAAGAAAGATAGCTAACATGGAATGGCTTTCCCTCCTCACAGACTTCAAGGCTATGGGTATTGAATGGGCGACATTCGCCATGTTCGCCGCGCTGTTGCTTTTGCTCATTACCGGCATGCCGCTGGCGTTCGTTACCCTTTTGGTCGCTTTGATATTCGCTCTGGGTTGGTTCGGACCTATGGCCGTTCCATTGATTACCAGCCGAATTTTCAGCTTTGTGAATTCGTTTGTGTTCGTGTCTGTGCCGATGTTTGTTTTGATGGCCGCCATCCTTGATCGGTCGGGCATCGCGCGCGATTTGTTTGATGCTATGCGGCTGGTTGGCGGACGATTGCGCGGCGGCATCGCTATTCAAACCTTACTTGTTGCGGTCATTCTCGCAGCGATGTCAGGTATTATCGGTGGCGAAGTTGTGCTTCTCGGCCTTATCGCTTTGCCGCAAATGTTGCGCCTTGGATATGATCGCAAACTCGCCATCGGCGTGTGTTGCGCAGGGGGCGCGTTGGGCACGATGATCCCACCGTCCATCGTTTTGATCGTCTACGGGCTTACCGCAAACGTGTCGATTGGCGATCTCTTCACGGCTTCCTTCCTCCCCGGATTGATGTTGGCAGGTCTCTATGTCGTTTACATCCTCATTCGCGCCTACCTAAACCCGTCACTGGCTCCAATTCCAGAACAGGGCGAAATCCCAAGAGCAGAAAAACTGCGTCTTCTCAAAGGTTTGTTCCTGCCGGGGTTGGTTGTGTTTTTTGTGCTTGGGTCGATCTATGGCGGCATTGCCAGCGTGACCGAAGCCTCCGCTGTGGGTGTGTTTGGCGTGACTTTGTCCACCATAATCCGTGGCGAATTTTCATCGAGTTTGTTGCTCGGCGCGGCGCGGCAAACCCTTGCAACCGTTGGGATGATCGTTTGGATCGGGATCGGGGCCACGGCCTTGGTTGGCGTGTTCAATTTGATGGGCGGTATCAACTTTGTTTCGACATTGATCACCGGAATTTCTGACGAGCCGATAGTGATTATCCTGTTTATGATGGCCATCCTCTTTGTGCTTGGGATGTTCCTTGATTGGGTCGGAATCGCCCTTTTAACGATGCCAATCTTTGTGCCGATTGTCGTGTCGCTCGGCTATGACCCTGTTTGGTTTGGAGTTGTGTTTGCCATGAATATGCAGGTGAGTTTTCTATCGCCACCATTTGGTCCCGCCGCGTTTTATCTCAAAAGCGTTGCGCCCAAAGACATCTCGCTGGGGGAAATCTTTCAATCGCTTCTTCCGTTCATCGGGTTGCAAATTATCGCGCTCGGCCTGCTCCTCGCGTTTCCAGGTATCACGGGTCGTTAGGAAGGTGCCATTTCTAGGCTGGGCACGCCTCCGCCTAGATCTGTGGTCTCAGTCCATTCGCTTTTTGCGATCGAGGACAATGATAGTGCCGTAATCACGGTGGATTGCCCCGTTTAGGGTGGGTTCGCGCAATGCAGTTTCACCGGCATTGCGCGAACCCACCATTTCACCAAGTTCCAACTGGGCGATCGGAATTGAATTCCCCCCCCTCTGAGCCCATGCCGAAAAGGGGCTCGTGCCCGATTAATCGCAGCAAAACCAGCGCGTGATTAAGCATGTTCACCCTCCACCGCATCGTTATTTTCCGCGACGGACCTGAGCGCGCTGGCCAAGTCGAACCCTGTACCACGACGCACCCAATGGGGGCGGTTGATCCGCGCAAACTTTGGGGGTGGTTGTAAAACTATTTGGACAAAACGGGCGGTGATGTGGCAGCGATTCCACACAACGGGAACCTGTCGAGTGGCATGTTGTTCGCACTTCAGGTCGGTTTTGCCGATGGCGCTCCGCTGGACGCAGGCTATGCCGCGCAACGCCAGAAATGGGAATGCCTTTACGAAGCCATCCCTATGAAGGGCGAGGGCGAAGCACATTCTTTTCTCTCTCCTGACGATGAATCTGCCGAATTTGAAACATGGAAATATTGCAACCTTGACGCGAGCCAAGCGAAAATCGCCGATATGTTGGCTGGGATTTCGAAGACGATGACGCCCTGCGTCGAGACTTCGCGGTCGTTGGCGATAGCAAAGGGGGGGCGATGGGGAGCGACCTTGTTGTCGCGACCGAAGAAGGACGTTCGCCCGAGTTTCTGGTCTATGCATTATGCGACCCCAAGCAAAACCAATTCAGCTGGCGCGGCTGAGTTGGGGATAGTATGGGCAGACTCAGATTTTGCTCCTGCTCTCAAGGCGTTCTATTACGCTCGCGTTGTCGAAATTCTGACCCCGTACTGGACGGCGGATGATCGCGTGAAGTACGACCCAGATCTCTCCGTGACGGTCCCCTTCAAAACACAAGATCGGGCCATTACCTCGCCGATTTGGTGCACCCTAAAGGGCTAAATGATCTATCGAAACGTTTGGTCTGTGGGGCCAACTCTGAGTGTGGGAAGGCGCATCGATCCAGATTTTCGGACGGCTGGATTTGAAACTCCGGCCGCCTCCTTGAAAAAGTCATCAACAGATAAAGGGAGAAAAATAAATGATATGGTCCTTAGTGCGGCACGAATGGGCGCCACAACGGCGGGTGCTGCCGAACTTGAGACACCCGAAAGCTATGCGCGTGCCGTGGTTGATGAATCGTTCAAAAGCACTGTTCAGGATGTTAGCTCCTGCACATACCGCCTATGCCGAGAAAGACCCTGATGGTGCCAATCTGGGACACATCCGAGTATCAAAGGGTGGGTGGATGCGCTTGGTGGCACACGCCGCGTATTATCGACGTATTGATTTGAAAATATACCTAATATTTTGGCGCGCCCATGCTCTCGGGGGGAGGCGGACACTGATTTTCCCCATGAATCCCCATCGTTTTACGCCGCGCGCGTCCTTGAAATTCCGAGGCTGTGTGCAATGTTTCACCGTTGATGCCAGAGGTTGCTGCGACGATCCAAAAGAAAGGCTCTCAGATGAATCCTCTACGCCAATTCATCGGGCCCATGGGCGATGCGACACCCTTGTTTGCGGTCGAAGGCGGGCTAGGAAACTATTTTCTGAGGTTACGCGAATCCTTTTCGGGCATTCTCATTTGAGACACGTCGTCGGGTTTGGGCGATACCACGATCACCCTCGTGGTCAGCCGGCATTCTGGCAACCTCCATAGTAGCGCCGCCTTTTTGATCTATACCCCGACAGGAAGCGATGCAAACTGCGCTCAATGCGCGTAACCATATCTGGTTGCTCCAGCTCGTTTTATCGGCCAAGTGGTTGGGAATATTCAGGTTCCGTCCGTGTTTTGTTCAACACCTGCAACACAGCGGCGGTCGACCAAACGCGCCAGCGTTAAACCTTCAGGGGGCCGTACATGATGGCGTGTTCAAAACAGCGCTAGCCTTTGCACAAACCAAAAAGCCGCCACGCCGCCAATTCCATAGCCAATGGTGATTAGGGCGACGCCCTGTGGTTGCAATGCTTTTCTGGCGATTTTTGGGGCCAAGCGGAGCAACAAGTATCCGAGCGAAAGCACAACTGTAATGAACATGAGTTGGCCGATTTCCACACCTATGTTGAAAGAAAATAGCGCCAGTGGGATGTCGCCCTCGGGCAGGCCGATTTCGACCAAAGCGCCAGCAAAACCGAGGCCGTGCAGCAAACCAAAAGCAAACGCCACGGCCCAAGGGTAGCGCACAGTTAGCGTTTGGTGGTCCTTGGATTGTTGCACCAATTCCGAGGCGAGGAACATAATCGACAACGCGATGACCGCTTCTACGGGAGGCGCAGGGAGCGTGACCCAGCCAAGCGTTGCCGCCACGAGGGATATACTATGGGCGACAGTAAAGGCCGTTATCGCTGCCACCAAGGGACGCCAATTTCGGATGAGCAACAACAGGGCAAGCACAAACACGAGGTGATCAATCCCGCCAAGGATATGCTCAACCCCCAGCGCCACATAGCTTGAGAAAACGCCAAAGGTACTTGGTGTAGCGGGGATCACAAAGGACGGTGTACGTGCCGTCAGGCGCATCGTTTGCCCAGTTCCGCTATCGAGGGTATAGCGCACGAGCACGTCGGTATTGGTGTTTTCCAACCCTTCAATCGTGATCTCGTTGCCCGTCAATCCGCCCACGCATTCCGTCGTCCAGCGCGAGATATACGCGTAGCCATCGAATTGGGTGCTGGGCGGGCGTTGGTACGCACAGTTTTCCGGCAACACTGCTTCGATAGGCATAGGTTGCCCAGATACGGCGGGTTTGCGCCAAGTGACGCGCCAGTTTTCGGCCTCTAAAGGTTCGAGTTCCAGATACCCGGGTTCAAGCGCATGTGCGTGAGTCGACGGAACGGGCGCTCCAAAGAAGGCCAGCATGAGGCCAACAAGAATAAGCCGGATCATTGCGTCAACAACGCGCTATAATCACCAACTTGCACGTCATACCTTGCGCGCAGGTTGTGGATGTTTTGCGCTTTTTCGGCTTCTGCGTTTTGGGTTTGCCAGTCCTGTGTAACCCGCTCTTTAATGGATTCAAGGGGCACGGTTTCAGCGGGTTTGAAGTTTTCGACGCGCACAAGATGAACACCGAAGGACGACACGATTGGCCCCTGCCACTGCTCCAACAGTGTCACGTTGATTGCGTCATAGAACCCGATGCCAAAGCTGCGATCCACATTGGCGCGCGTGGAGCCTTTGAGCGTTGAGGGGAGCAAGGTTGGAACGCCTAATTCTTCGGTCGGTTGGCCATTGCGAACCGCGTCTTGTGTCGCCGAAATCTGGGCGTCAGTGGCGTTCGGGCCGAGGTAGATTTGTTCAAAAGTAACAATGGGATCTAGGGTGTAATTTGCAGTATTTGCGTCATAATAGGCTTTGAGCACGGCCTCGTCAGGGGTCGCACCCACTGTATTGACGCCCGTTATGAAATCCATCTTTTGCCGAAGGCGCTGGCGGATTACAGCATCGTCATGATCAAGCCCCAAGGCCAATGCCTCGCGCACCAAGACTTCTTCTTGTACAAAGCCGTCGACCATTCCGGCCATCTCGTCTTGTGTGGGGAGCCGCATCCAAGTGGCGCGAAATTGTTCCGCGATGCGCACCAGATCCGCGTTATCCACGACAAGCAAGTTTTCCTGCTGTTTGACTGGCCGCTCGTTGAGCGCTGCAAAGGTTGCAAAAACGAGTCCACCAACAAAAATGAAATGCAGTAATGGCTCTCTTAATAGCTTTGAAATTGTGTCTTTCATCATGTTTTCAACGGGTGCCTTTAGAAAAAGGAGGGGTAAAATTCGGTGCAGGGTATGGCTGAATTTGCAGGGGCACAACACGAAAAAGGCTTGCGAAGGTTAATTCGATCCGAGCGATCAAGGCGGAAGTATCAAGGCAAATCTTCGCGAAGAAGGTGAGGTTGATACCCGCTAGAAAACGTGGGTTAGGACTGTTTGTGCATGGGTTTTGTTTCCAAAGCGCCGTCGCTAACGACGGCGTCAATCAGGATGCGCGTGGTAAGTTCGAGATGCTCTCGCATCGCAATACTCGCGGCGGTTTTGTCGCGACCGATCGCGGCATCGGCAATCGCCTTGTGCTCGGCGGTCGCATCGCGCTTGCGACTGTCTAGGGGAACGGACACGCTGCGATATCGTTCGGATTGCGCAAAAAGCGTCTCGCGAATGCGCAGCAACCACGGGCTGTCACAGGCCGATACCAGAGCTGCATGGAACCGACTATGCGCCGCGGCCCAGTCTTCGTTGACACGGTCGGGATCGTTCGGATCTTGGAGGCTGATCCGGGACAGTTCAAACTGCGTTGAAACAATGCCGGTTTCCCATTTCAAATCGCCATTCTCGATAGCATTTTCGAGGCAACAGCATTCGATAAGAATGCGCGTTTTGGTAAGGTCTTCCAACTCCGATTGCGTGATCGAGGCAACGCGATACCCCTTGTTGGGTTCAGCCACCACAAGCCCTTCAGAAGTAAGACGGGATAATGCCTCGCGCACAGCACCAAGGCTGAAGCCAAGGGCACTCACGAGGTCAGATATTTTTATTTTTTCGCCAGGTCGCAGGCGACAGGCCAGAATATCCGAACGGACCTTTTCATAGGCCTGCGCTGTTAGGTTCTGAGTCTTGGCCGCCATAGGTTGATCCCCTTTTGCCGATACCTATTTCATGAACATCTACTATATCGCAATAGTATACTGTTGCCCATTCAACAGTCACAACTGCGAGATACGATAAATAATATATTTTTAATTGACTGATACATTATTGCAAATTATGGTTTCCCTATCTTATCAGAGGAACTGACATGAAATTTGCCGCATTCGAATTTGCTGGGCAGCGCGGGCTCGCCATAGAGGTTGAGGGCGCGTTTCGTGGCCTTATGGCACAGGACGAAGGGTTTCCCAGCGATCTGTTGACATTGATCCGCGCCGGAGCGCCGGCACTCAAAGCCGCGGCAAAGGCGCTTGGGAATGGTCCCGTTATCGACATGGCGGCGGTCACGTATCTTCCCCCTGTGGCAGACCCCGAGAAAATTGTGTGTGTTGGGCTGAACTATCGCGATCACTCGGCGGAAAGCGGCTTTGAACAGCCAACTTTTCCAACCCTGTTTGGCCGTTTCAACTCGTCTCTTATTGGGCACGGTGCCTCAATCATCCGTCCACAAGTGTCGAACCAACTCGATTATGAAGGTGAATTGGTCGCGATCATCGGGGCAGAAGCGTCCAAAGTGTCCGAGGCCGATGCGCTGAATTATGTCGCGGGATACTCAATCTTCAACGATGCCTCAATCCGCGACTATCAAGTCAAGTCGCCGCAATGGACCGCAGGCAAGAATTTCGACAACACAGGCGCCTTCGGACCCTATTTTGTCACGGCGGACGCGTTACCCAAGGGCTGTCTCGGGTTAGCACTGACAACCCGCCTCAATGGCCAAGTGGTGCAGCAGGCCGAGATTGATGATATGGTGTTCTCTGTTGCGCAAACCATTTCGATTTGTTCGCAGTTCATGACCTTGAAGCCCGGTGATGTTATCGTCACGGGAACACCTTCAGGGGTTGGTCTTGCGCGCAAGCCGCCGCTTTGGATGGTTGACGGCGATGTCTGCGAAGTCGAGATTACGGGCCTCGGTAAGTTATCCAACCCTGTGCACGACGAAATTTTACAGCCACTCACCAAATCCGCCTGAGTTAAGGGAGAAAACCATGACTGCAATCACTGGCAAAGTCGGCATCACCAAGCGCCCCGGCGAATTGGGTATTCATTCGATGGACACCTTTCACATGGTAGTGCCTGATCTTCGGGTGGCACAGGATTTTTACACCAGCTTCGGCCTAGATGTGCGCGAAGAGGGGGAGGGGTTGGGGCTTTATACCTTCGGGTCGACCCAACGCTGGGCGTCCCTTGGGGAGGCTGGTCGCAAGAAGCTCAACCATCTTAGTTTTGCGATATTTGAAGAAGACTTCGAGCCGATGAAACGACGAATTGAGGCGGACGGAGTGCCGATCATGGATGCGCCGCTCGGTTTTGACAGCAATGGCATTTGGTTTCGCGATCCCTTCGGTGTTTTGATTGAGGTCAAGATTGCTGAAAAAACAAGCCCAACACAAAAGGCGGACTTTAGTGTTCCTTCGTCGGCGGCGGGTGTGATGGGCTCAATGCAGCGCTGCAATGCGCCCAAGGTCCAGCCACATCGGCTGGCGCATCTGCTTATTTTTACTCCCGATGTTCCGGCCTGCATCCGCTTTTACAGCCGTACATTGGGGTTGCGTTTGAGCGACCAGTCTGGCGATGGTATTTGTTTTATGCATGGGATTCACGGCTCGGATCACCATCTGGTCGCCTTTGCAAAATCTGACGCTCCCGGTTTGCATCATTGCAGTTGGGACGTGGGCGGCATCAATGAAATCGGCTTGGGTGCGGCGCAAATGGCAGACAAGGGATTTGACAAAGGTTGGGGCCTTGGACGGCACGTGCTTGGGTCGAATTACTTCCATTATGTCAAAGATCCATGGGGCAGCTATTCGGAATATTCCGCCGACATCGACTATATTCCTGTCGATCACGATTGGGAGGCGGGCGACCATCCGCCAGAGGACTCGATTTACCTGTGGGGGCCAGAAATTCCCAAAGATTTCATCACGAATTATGAGTCCTAGCCAGAGTAAAACCCACCCAAGAAGAAACGTTATCGTTTTCAGGCGGCACAACCTATTATTCGGAGGGCAAGAGAGGTAGAAGCGGTTTACCGTCAGGCGCATTTTAGGAGATCGGCCCGTGAAGTTAACCCAGATCAGGGACCTAATTGCGACCGCTGACACCGGCAGTTTGCGCGCGGCGGCGCGTCATCTAGGCGTGACTCAGCCCGCGATAACGCGCAGCATCCGCGAATTGGAGCGGGAGTTGGGCGTTCCCTTGTTTGAACGGCACCAGTTTGGCATGTTGCCCACAACGATGGGGCTGGCCATGCTCAAACGGGCCCGCACCGTTGAAGAAGAACTGCGGCGCGCGACGGAAGAAATCAGTCAAATGCAGGGCGAAATGGTCGGAGAAGTCCGCGTGGCGATGTCGGCGGTTTCTACTTTCGCCATGATGCCGCAAGCGGTGATGAGTTTTCGCCGCACCCACCCCCGCGCTGTCATGAAGTTCGTTGAGAGCTTTTATGCGCCAATAGAGGGTCAATTGCTCAACGGTGAAATCGACTTTTTCGTTGGTCCCTTTATGGATACCGGACGGGGGAGCCGCGTGACGTCGGAAGTGTTGTTCCAGAATATGCGCGTTGTTATCGCGCGCAAAGGCCACCCGCTTGCGCAGGCGACATCGATTCGTCAGCTTGGGGAGGCAGAATGGGTCAAACAGGCCTTGCACGACCGTAAAAGCGAGGGCGACTTTGAGCGACCATTTGTTCAGCTTGGGTTGCCGATGCCACGGATCATTATGCATACCACATCTTCTACGGCGACTCTGCTGGCGGTGGCCAATAGCGATTTGCTGACCTCAGTTCCAATGCAGGTGTTGAATGCGCCCGTTGATCGCGCTTTGTTTGACGTGCTGCCAATCACCGATGTTCTGGAAGCGGCACCGATCTGCCTTGTGCGGCGTGTCGATCTTTCGCTCACACCGCTGGCGGAATGTATGTTCGACATGTTCCGCCGCGCGGGTCTACAACACAGCCGCAAATCCGATGGCGCAGCTGTATTGTAATCCCTTTTCCTATGCTTTGAGCGAACTGCGACGTCCGATGAGTTGTTCGAAAACGTCGACCGTTGGCACCACTTCTCCGCGCCATGCAACATGTTGATCGGGACGAATTAAGACCAAAGGCGCGCCATAGAGCTTGGCCAGTCGCCCGTCTTTTGGAGCAAATACGGTCAGTGGCATGCCCACGTCTTCGGCCGTTTTGCGCGCCTTTGCGATCTCTTGCGCGTCAACTTTATCGGTAATCAACAGCGTGAACCCCTGACCAAAATGATCATAAAGCGACGAGTCGTCCGCGAGCCAACAATGCGGCGCGATGCAACCCGGCGTGGCCGAGGGCGTATAGTCAATCGACCGCTTCCAGTCTTTTTGCGTGCCGTCATCTATAATCGCGGGTGAATTGCAGTAACAATAGCCCAACACCACTCCACGGGCATAGAATTCGCCGTGCTTGTGCTTGCGCACCATTTCCGCCGCTTCTTGGCGTGCGGCGACACCTTCTGGTGTGTCTTCTTCGATGTGCGGTAGGATCAGCTGGTTTGCGAGGATCGTGTGGTTGGCCTCGGCGGCATCCAGCACAAATTGCGCGGTCTGGCGGCGCTCAACCTCAAAGCTGTCGAGTAGGGCCGTGCCGCCCCACCCCTGAAGCACCGCGGCGAGTTTCCAGCCGATATCAACGGCATCCCCAACCCCCAGCAGCATCCCGAACCCGCCAAACGGTGGGTGCAAATGGCCCGCATCGCCGATTAAGAAGGTGCGATCCGTGCGAAACCGGTCGGCCAGCAACTTGCTCGCGACCCACTCATCAGAGCTGAGTACCTCAATTTCGGTATCAATTCCCGTCGCAGCGCGGATCATATCCGCAGCGGCCTCCAGGCTTGGGGCGTTGGCCGCATCAATGCCGGTCGGCATGAAATACCAGAGATCACCCGTGTCCATCGGCCCGATCAGGCTTGGAAAATCGGGGTTGATTTGCCAGTACATGATGCCGTCGCCGTGTGGGTGTTTCGCGGCCAATTCGGGCGCACGGAAAATGACGTTTAGATTGCGCGAGAGGCCGTAGGTGCCTTCCATCTTGGCGCCAATGGCGTCGCGAACGGCGCTTCCGGCCCCGTCTGCTCCCACAAGATATTCCGCCGACAACTCCCAGTCGCGAGAGGTGGCACTGTCATAAAGCTGTACCGATACGCCGCCATCAAGGGCTGTGTAGCCTGTGAATGTCTGGCCATAGCAGATTTCAACACCCGGCAATGACAAGGCGTGATCAATCAGCACTTTCTCAAGCTTGTATTGCGGAATCCATTGGCCGTGCTCGGAAAATTCCTCGTTACGCTCAGCCTTGCAATCGAGCGCGTGTTCAAAACGGTGCAACAGATGTCCGCCCAGTCGGGTCACGAAATTAACGTGCGAAGGGTACTCAACGCCAAAGGGCGAGGCGGCAGCCAGCTTATCGGCGATCCCCCAGCGGCGCATGTGTTCGCGAGTCCGTGAGTGGGTCGTTTTGGCACGTGGCGCATAGCCTGCGCGGACGCTGCGTTCAAGAATGACGCAAGGCACGCCGCGATAGCCAAGCTCAATGGCAAGGGCGAGGCCCGCAGGCCCGCTGCCGATGATTGCCACTTTTGTGGCGCTAGGTAGGTCTGACATCTGTGAAAGTGCCTCCGATGGCCAAGGCGCAAAGGGCCCTTGGCGTCAATTTTCGTGCGGCAGAGTTGCCTCTGCCGCGGCGTTTGGGGATCAGATGGGCAAGCGGATGTCGCCGGGTGTGTCAGGTAGGAAATCACCAGCACGAGACATCTTCAGCAGATCGGATTGGGCAACCCCGTCCTTCAGAGCCTTGATCAGTTTTGGCGGATCAACTTCGACACCGATAGGCTCGCGTGCAAATTCGGGCGATGTCTGCATCCAATGCGCGGAGTGAATCCAGTTGCCAAAGTTGTCGCTTTGCAACTCAACGCTATTGCCGTCGGGATCGACATAATAGAACGACATGGTCAGCCCATGATCTAGGCTGATGTGCGGGAGAATGCCGACCTCGGCCAGACGTTCATAGTTGTCGAGCAACCCTTGGAGCGTGCCAAATTCAAAGGCCGTGTGATGGATACCGTCATGGACGATCTTATCGGGATCGGCTTTGATCCCAGGGGTGGCGAGAAAGGCAATCCGGTGATTTGCCGTGTCATTCGTCGTCCAGGCGGCACCTTCAAAAACGAAATTGGGTGCGCAGCCTACCACGGCTTCGTACCAGTCCATCATTTCCTGCATGCGTGTTGTTTTGAATGTTACGTGGTGCAGTATTGGTTTCTGCGCGATTGGTTTTGGTTTCTTCAATGGTTTCTCCTCCCAGTATAAACGAGTGCAATCCGTTAGGACGCAAACTCGATCGGTCAGTGAAACTCTGTCACGGCCTCTCCACATGGGGCAGATGGAAAACCACCTTTGCTGATACCAGAAAATTATCGCTCCCCTTGATTTCGCGTATTTTCGTTGATGATACCAGAAACCTATCGTCGAAAAGAAATGTGGATCGCGCCAAGGTCGCCAATGGTTTCTAAAACGATACAGAACCAAAGGGGGGATCATGCCAGCAGGACGTACAGCGGAACTAGAAGCCATAGAAATGCTGCGGTGTGCCGCGCTTATGGCGGGTGATTATAACGGTCTCGCGAATTTATTGACGGATGATCTTGTTCATATTCACCTCACAGGGCAGGTGGATACAAAAGAAGGATATCTGAGCGGATTTCGCGATAAGTATAGGTTTCGCAATATCGAACGCGGCCCGCTTCGAATTCGGTTCTTTGGCAATACAGCCGTGATGACGGGGCGGCTCACCCAGATAATCGACGTGCGCGATACAGAGCAGGTGCTTGATGTAACGGCCATGACGACACAGGTCTGGAACCACGACGGAACGCGCTGGCAGCTCAATACTTGTCATAATGCGCCATTGGCATGAAATCCGTGCTATCACGGGCCCATATGCCAAAGTTTGGCGCGTTTTCTGCGACAGTAAACGTCGCCGTATTCACATGGAACATGCTGAATAGACGGGATAATGTTCAATGCGCAGCCACGCCATTTCGTTGTTTTGATTACTTGATACCGTTTTGGCATCACTTGACGCCCGATCATATCTTCGGTGGGGACAGACCCCATGGTACTGCTTAAAAGAGGGAGAACTGTGCGTCGATTTGTTGCCCAAACGGGGCGCAGGCGTACAGTATAAGGGAGGATAGAATGAGCATTAAAACTGTAACTGCCGTTGCATTGATCGCAGGGGCTACTGCTGCGATTGTACCACAGATCGCAAGCGCACAGGACCATGTCCTAAAAGTATCCGCGCCAATTCCGCCAACCGAGAGAGATCCGGTTTACGCGTGGATGGTCGCCTTTGAAAAAGGTGTCGAAGCAAGTTCGAACGGACAGATAGACGTGCAATTGTTCCCCGCCAACCAGCTCGGCCAGCTTCCAGCTGCGGTTGAGGGTGTTTCGATGGGCACGATTGAAGTTTCCTTTTCGATCATCGGCTTTTTCAACGCGCTCGACCCGCGCTTTCAGGTGCTAGATGCAGGCGGATTGTTCAACTCTCCCGAAAATGCAATGCGCGCCTACCAACAGCCAGAAACGCGCCAGATGCTGTCTGAATTCGGCGCGGCCGCCGGTGTGAAACCACTGGTGATCGTGATTGACGGGCAGGGGGTTGTTGTCTCAAAAGAGCCTCTCGAAACTGTTGCAGATTTTGAAGGCGTGAAGGTCCGCACGGGCGGGGCCGCTCCGCTCTTGGTCGATCCGCTCATCGCAATGGGCGCGGCACCAGTCGCCATGCCATTGGGGGAAGTTGTTCCCGGTTTGCAAACGGGCACCATCGACGCGGCCACCAATTCCATGGGTGTGGTCAACGCCTTTAAAATGGCCGATGTCGCCAAGAACGTCACCTATTTGCCAGGCAACTACACCACAGTTGGCGCGGTTGTTAACACGGGCTTCCTAGATAAAATTGGACCGGATTTGGCCAAAATCGTGATGGATGAGGCGATGAAAGCGGAATCTGTCATTTTTGATCACTTGGCAAGTGCTCCAGCGCAAGAAGCCGCTTGGGAAGCTGCAGGAGGGCAAGTCATTCGGATGAACGACGCGGAGCAAGAACTCTTTCTTTCGATTTCCAATCCAATCGTGGAAGGTCTTGTCGCACAGAACCCGCAAATGCAGGCGGATTTTGAGGTCCTGAAAGAAGCAGCCGCTGCTTCGCAGTAATCCGCATAAAGGTACCGGGGAGCAGAATTGCCCCCGGTCGTATTTCTCAAGGGGAAGACTATGCATTTTCTCGACAAGGTCGCTAACGGCCTGCTGAAACTGCTGGGGATCATGCTCATTGCGATGGTTTGTCTGAGCGTTTACAATGTGATCAGCCGATATGTGTTCAACAGCGCGTTGCTCTGGGCCGACGAAATTGCCGTGTTTGCGATGATCACCCTTGGTTGGCTTGGCGCGGTCGTCTGTGGCTGGCGCAATTCCGAAATCCGCATGGATATCCTGAGCAACTTAATGCCGCAATCCGCACAGAGGATCCTTCAGATATTCCAGCAGGCGGTTATTGCGGTTTTGTGTGGTTGGGTGGCGTTTCAATCCGTGCCCTATATCACGCGGACCCACGCCATCGGCATGCGCAGCGACGCCTCGGGTTTTCCGGTCTGGCTTATCCATATCGTGATCCCCGTAAGTCTTGTGTTGATCGCGTTGATCGCGGCGCTCCGCTGTTTGCGTCTGATCGCGGGTAAGGACGTGGTTTTCGCGCCTGTGACACCAACGAAAAGGACCGTCGGATGATTTTCGCTCTGGGCCTCGTGCCCGTCGTCTTGTTGCTTTTTGGCTTTCCCATCTTCATCGTCTTGTTGGCGGGATCGGTGCTGGCGCTCACGGGCTACATGCAAATGCCGCTGACGGCCATTCAGCAAAATTTGATGGGATCCCTGAATTCTCCGGGCTTGTTGGCTGTTCCCTATTTCATCTTTGCGGGCGAATTGATGTCGCGCGGCACCGTGTCCAAACGGCTGGTAGATTTTGTGCGCTCTCTTGTGGGCAATCTGCCCGGATCGTTGGGCGTTACCACGGTTGGGACCGCCACTGTTTTTGGCGCGATCTCTGGTTCGAGTGCGGCTTCGGTCGTCGCCGTCGGCAAGGTCATGCATCCTGCGATGACCGCCGACAATTACCCCCAAAGGTTTTCGGCAGGGATGATCACCTCGGTCAGTGCCATTGGTATTATCATTCCGCCGTCCATCCCGATGATTATCTATGGCGCTGCCGCTGAAGCGTCGATCCCGCGTCTCTATGCGGCTGGCGTTGTGCCGGGGTTAATCCTCGCGGCGATGCTGTCGATCTTTATCATGTTGCGCGCCCGTGCGGGTGGTTTTGGTACCACTGAGGCGCCCTCGCTTAAGCGAATTCTCTATACGATGGGCCGCGCGTCTTGGGCGCTGGGCGCACCAGTGATCGTTTTGGGCGGCATCTATGGCGGGGTCTTTTCCCCGACCGAAGCCGCCGCTGTGGCCTGTGCTTATGCGCTGATCGTTACGCGGTTCATCTATCGTGAACTCAGTTGGTCCGAGATCTTGGATGCGGCGACCTCGACTGTTTTCTTCACCGCACAAGTGTTGGTCATCATCGCCGCTGCGGGGCTTTTCTCGTGGATACTTACGGTCAATCAGGTGCCGCAAACGCTGGTGACTTGGATTGCCGAGATGGAGATTTCGCCTTGGCAGTTCCTAATAGCGGTCAACATTCTGTTGCTGGTTGTGGGTTGCTTCATGGACCCTCTGTCGGCGATCCTATTGCTGACACCGCTGCTCATTCCGATCGTTGACTCGCTGGGGATCGACAAGGTTCACTTTGGGATCGTCATGACGCTGAACCTCGCTATTGGCCTGTTCACGCCGCCCTTTGGCATCAATATCTTTGTCGCTCAATCCGCGTTAAAAATGCAGACCCTTGATATCTATCGTGGTGTGCTGCCCTTCTTTGCGGTCTTCCTTGCGGCACTTTTGCTCATCACTTTCGTCCCTGCGATTTCGCTTTGGGGCATGGAACTGTTCCTGTTCTGAAAGGACGAAACATGTCGCGACTGTCTAATCGCACGATAATTATTACTGGTGCTGCACAGGGAATTGGCGCGGTCTATGCCAAGGCCATCGCCGCACAAGGCGCGCGTGTGGCGCTATGTGATGTGGCCGCACCCGACGCTTGTGTTGCCGAAATCCGTGCGGCGGGGCATGAAGCGATGGGCGCCATTTGCGACATTACCGATGCAGCGGCAGTGGCGGATTTCGTCGCCGATGTGACTGCGCAGTTTGGTGAGGTCACTTGTTTGGTCAATAACGCGGCGATGTTTGCGTCGCTGCGGCCCAAACCGTTTGAACAAATCACCTCCGAGGAGTTTGACCGCGTGCTTCAGGTCAACGTGCGCGGCACGTTTGAATGTATCCGTGCAGTGATGCCGGGGATGCGGGCGGCGGGCTATGGCAAGATCGTCAACATCGCCTCAGGAACGCTTTTCAAAGGCACGCCAGGATTGCTGCATTACACCGCCTCCAAAGGGGCCGTGGTCGCGCTGACCCGCGTGGTCGCGCGCGAAGCTGGGGCCGCGGGTATTCGCGTTAATTGCCTGACCCCGGGTTTCACGTTGAGTGAGGGCATCATGGATGCCGCCGAAACCGAAGCGATCAACCAAATGACAGTGGCGTCGCGCTGCCTGCCGCGCGACCAGATGCCAGATGACTTGAACGGCGCGGTGATTTTTCTGCTGTCACAGGACAGCGATTTCATGACGGGTCAAACCATTGTCGTCGACGGTGGGTCGGTGATGAACTGACGCGCCTGCTAACCTCAAAAATACTGTGCCAAATGGCACGCTCACCACTTTCAACGAATTAGGAAACGATATGCCAATTGCAGTATTTACGAAGAATTCGCGGCCACGGCTCGGCAAAGTTTTTGGCGATGCCTTGATTGACCTTTCCGTCGCCGCCCCTGACCTGCCTGATAGCATCATCGCGTTTTTGAAAGCTGGCGCGCCCGCGCGCGCGGCCTATGACAAAGTGACCCGTGACTCAGGCGAACTCATCCCGCTTACCGACGTGACGCTGCAAGCCCCTGTGCCGCAACCCGAGAAATTCCTCGCCATTGGCATGAACTATGCCGATCACGGTGAGGAGGCAAAAAAGCTTGGTGTTGAGGTGCCGCCGTACCAGTTATGGTTCAATAAACAGGTGAGCTGTATCAACGGGCCGTTTGATGATGTGGTGTCGCCGAAAGTGTCGGAAAAGCTTGATTACGAGGTGGAGCTTGCCGTGGTGATCGGCAAAACCTGTCGCTATGTTTCTGAGGAGGACGCCGCTTCGGTTGTTGGCGGCTACATGGTGTCCAACGACGTGTCGGCTCGTGATTGGCAATTGCGCACAGGCACCATGACGCTCGGAAAATCCTTTGATACGCACGGACCCATTGGCCCATGGTTGACCTTGCCGGATGAAATCGGTGACCCGCATGACTTGCGCCTGCGCACGTTCATTAACGGCGAGGTGCGCCAAGACGGCAATACCCGTGACCTGATCTACAGCATCTGGCAGCAGATTTCCTATCTGTCGCAAGTCATGACCCTCAAACCGGGCGACATTCTGGCAACAGGCACCCCTAGTGGCGTTGGCGTGGCGATGAATCCGCCGCAATTCCTGCGCGTGGGGGACGTGATGCGGGTGGAGGTTGAGGGGCTTGGCCATCTGGAAAACCGCGTGATCAAAGATCGCGGATAACAAAATTAGGGAGGAGTACACAATGAACCAGAAGGCAAACACCACCAGTTTCAAAGAACAAATCGACGCGCAGGTTTTGAGTGGCAAAGTGGCACGCGGCAGCGATACCAGTTTGCCAGTGATCCTCGCGATCCATGGCGGCACGTATAATTGCGACTATTTCGATATTCCGGGATACTCGTTGATCGACCGTGCCGTAGCACAGGGGTTCGATATCGTGGCGCTCGACAGGCCAGGGTATCGCGAGTCAACAGCCTTGCCGGATACGCCTGATATGATTGACGCCAATGCCCAAGCGCTGAATGCGGCTTTGCCAGCGTTGATCGCAAAGCTTGGTTTGGCGGGGCGGCCGATTTTTGTGATCGGGCATTCCATTGGCGGGGCGATTGCTCTGACGCTGGCGTCGATCCGCGCGGGCTGGTCGTTGTCAGGGATTGCAGTGTCTGGAGTGGGGGCCGAAACGCCGCCCGAGGATGCGGATAATTACGCCAACCTACCGCAGCAATATTTTGTCGAATTGCCAACGCCAATGAAGGACGCGGTAATGTTTGGCCCCGAGGGCAGCTATGCGGCGGACATGCCCCAAGCCAGCCATATGGCCAATACGGCCGTGCCCCGTGCGGAATTGATCGACATCACGGGCGACTGGCAAAATCGTGTCGCGGGTATTGCGGCGCGTATCGACGTGCCTGTGCATTACCGACAAGCCGCCCATGAGAAGCTTTGGTTGACATCAAAGGAACGCGTCGCGGCATTCGCGGACCTGTTCACAGCCAGTCCGCGCGTCGATGCTGCCCTCATTGAGAACGTCGGGCATTGCATTGATTTCCACAACGCGGGTGCCGCGTTCCAGAAAGCGCAGCTTGATTTTGCTGCAGGCACGCAAACGGCCTAACGAGGCTTTCCTTAAGAATACCACCGAAATAATCGGCGGTGCCTTTCGTCCTTTGGGCGAGGGACCGAAACTTGCAACCCGGACGCTGCATAAGGCACGCCGGTAAGGACCATTAGGGAGGAGACCCAAATGAAAACGCTACTACTTACGACAGCCTTCACCTGTGCCGCCATCGGTGCGCAGGCGCAGGTATTGACCATCTCGACTACCAATCCCGGAGGGCTAACCCATTCCATCGGCTCGGCCATTGCCAAGACCATTACGGACACCACAGATATCAACGCGGTTGTGGTTCCTGCGGGTGGATCACCAATGCCCGCCGTTGCAGGGGGCGAGGCCGATTGCGGAATCAACGTCGCGTTTGATGTGTCTTACTACACGAACGGCACCGCCTTCTATGAAAGCGAAGGCAAGCATGAAAATTTGCGCATGGTGGCGGCGGTTTTGCCTTCGCAAGTGACGCTTTATGTCCGCACAGACGCCGAAGCACATGACATCGCAGACCTAAAGGGCCAGCGGTATCCCGGCGGACTCAACGCGCAACTTGCGATTGGGGCTGTCTATGACACCTACCTGAAACTGGCAGGATTGAGCCGCGATGATGTTGAAAGCATCCCCGCGCAAAGCATCGTTCAGGCGGCAAATGACTTTGCTTCGGGTCGCAACGACACTTTCTTGTTCTCGGTCGGTTCGGCCAAAGTTCTGGAGGTTGACAGTTCGGTTGGTGGCCTGAAAGCGCTGCAAATCGACGCGTCGGATGCGAACAAGGCGATCCTTGCGGAAAACCTGCCTGGTGCCACGTTTGTTGCTCTGCAACCTGGTGCGGCGCCCCAGATCGTCGAGGAAACCAACGTCATCGCCTATGATTTGGTGCTGTTCTGTGCGGAGTCCGTGCCGGATGAAACCGTCGCTGCTCTGACCCAAGTTGTGCATGACAACAAGTCTGCGCTGGCGGAAAGCTTCAAGGCGATGAACCGCTTTGAACCGGCCAACATGGCGCCAAAAGTCCCTGGTGTCGACTATCATCCAGGTGCCGTGAGCTATTACGAAACAACGGATCTCTGGCCACCAAAAGGCTAAGCCAAACAGGGTGGCCGCAACCGCTCGTGGCCACCCAGACCAACTTTGCAGAAAGTAGATGCGATGTCTGAGCAGAACGAAATACAATCGGGAGCCGGCCTTTCCAATCGTTGGCTTGTTGGTCTGCTGGCGGCTTTGTTGCCGTTGGGCACTGTGGCTTGGGCGTTGGACCTGTCGCGTCGGGCGGGGCTTTTGGTGTATCCCGAAACCTTTGGCGGAGTCATGTTGGCGGTCGCAATTGCGCTGGTTTATCTGGCGGTGCCTGCAGGCGAAGGGCGGCGACGCAGCCACACGCCTTGGTACGATGTGATCCTTGCCGCCATCGGGTTCGTCGTCTGTATTTTTCTTGCCATTCAGTTCCCGCAGCTTTCGATTGCTTCGGTCAAAACGCCCCCAGGGCTGCTCACAGCGGCGCTGGTGATCCCGCTCTTGCTCGAAGGGGCGCGCCGGACGGCAGGCTTGCCCATTGTGCTGGTTGCTGTCGGGTTTCTGGCACTGGGCTTGATGGCGCATTTGCTGCCCAGCCCGCTGACGGGGCGCAATGTGTCCGTGCAAAGCCTCGGCTGGTATCTCGCGTGGAACAACAGCGCGATCCTCGGCACACCGACCATGGTTGTGGTGACGGTTGTGGTGGCCTTTGTGTTTTTCGGGCAGGCCTTGTTCATGTCTGGTGGCGCTGGGTTTTTCACCGATATTTCCTTGGCACTCATGGGGCGCTACCGTGGCGGTCAGGCAAAAATTGCCATCATCGCCTCGGCGTTATTTGGCACAATCTCGGGCAGTACCGTGGCCAATATCGTTTCTACGGGCGTGGTCACAATCCCGATGATGAAGCGCGCAGGCTATCGCGCGCATGTGGCGGGGGCGGTGGAATCCGTGGCCTCGACGGGCGGACAGTTGATGCCACCCGTGATGGGCGTCGCCGCCTTTTTGATCGCAGAATTCCTCCAAATGCCCTATGGCGCGATTGCCTTGGCGGCGCTGATCCCCTCGGTTATTTATTTCGCAGCCCTCTTTATCCAAGTTGATCTGGAGGCCGCGCGCCACGGCATTACCCGCGTTGCGGAGTCCGATATTCCCCGTGCCCGTGCTGTGCTCAAGGCGGGGTGGTACATTCCCATTCCGTTCGCAATCCTGATCACCTGCATCTTCTGGCTCAATGTGCCGCTGGATCTGGCCGCGCTTTATGCCACGGTCGCCGTCATCGTGAGCGGTGTTTTGTTTGGCTATAACGGCCAGCGGATCGACCTGCGCAAACTGTGGGATATCCTGACCAAAACGGGCATCGGCCTATTGGATATCCTGATGATCGCCCCGCTCGCGGGGATCGTGATCGGCGTTTTGAATATCTCGGGGTTGAGCTTCACATTGGCGCTGAGTTTGGTGGCAATGGCAGGGGGCAGCGTACTCGCATTGCTGTTCCTGACCGGAGCGGTCAGCATCGTTTTGGGCATGGGGATGCCCACGGTGGGCGTCTATATCTTGCTGGCCACGCTGGTTGCGCCTGCACTCATGCAGGTGGGAATTGATCCGCTCGCGGCGCATCTGTTCATTTTCTATTATGGCATGTTGTCGATGATCACGCCGCCTGTGGCGATTGGGGCCTTTGCTGCGGCCTCCATCAGTGGAGCCAACCCAATGCGCACGGGGTTTACCTCCATGCGGTTTGGCTGGGCGGCCTTCGTCATTCCGTTCCTTTTTGTCTATTCTCCCAGCCTCCTGATGCAGGGCGGCTTGGTTGAAACCGTGCTGGATGTGGCCACAGCACTTGCGGCTGTCTGGCTGATCGCGGCGGGTTTCACAGGCTTCAGCTTGCGCCTGATTTCGGGCCCACAACGCATTGTTTACGGGCTGGCGGGGCTTTGTCTGCTCCTGCCTGTCGGGATGCTGGACTGGAGTCATATTGCCAACCTCGTGGGCGTCATCTCGGGTGTTGGCCTGCTGGCGTTTGACCTTATCCGGCGCAAAAATACGCTTATAGTACAAGAGAGCCTCTCATGATTATCGACATTTACACCCACATTTTTCCACAACCTTATTTCGACGCTTTGATCCGTGAAACGGCGGGTCTGGGCAGTCTTGGCGAGCGTATGAAAGGGGTGCCGTCGGTTATCGATTTGGATGTGCGGTTCCGCCAAATGGATGAGGTCGGAGCCTACCGGCAAGTGATCAGCCTACCTGCACCCACGCTTGAGGAGGTCGCCGAACCCGCCCTTGCACAGCGCCTCGCACGGCTGGCGAATGACGGCTTGGCCGATTTGGTGGCGCGCCATAACGACCGCTTTCCCGCCTTCGTCGCCAGTGTGGCGCTCAATGATATCGACGGGGCGGTCGCCGAGGCACAGCGCGCGGTTACCGAATTGGGCGCCAAAGGCATCCAGATTCACACTAATATGTGCGGTCGCCCGCTGGACGATCCTGAGTTTTTGCCGATCTTTGATGTTGCTGCGGAATTGGGGGTGCCGATCTGGCTGCATCCGACCCGCAGCGCCGCGATGAGTGATTATGCCGCCGAAAAGAAATCACGTTTCGAGATGTGGTGGTGCTTTGGCTGGCCCTATGAAACCTCCATCGCGATGGCGCGGTTGGTGTTTTCTGGCCTGTTTGATCGCCATCCTGATCTGCGCATCATCACTCACCATCTGGGCGGGATGATCCCCTATTTCGACGGGCGGATCGGCTATGGGATGAAAATGCTGGGCAGTCGCACGCCTGATGAGGATTACAGCCAAGTCCTGCCCGCGCTAAAGCGTCCGCATTTGGAGTACTTCCGCGAGTTCTATGGTGACACGGCCTTGATGGGCGGCACCTCGGGGCTCCATGCTGGGCTCAAGTTTTTTGGGGCGGATCAAGTGGTTTTTGCCACCGACACCCCCTTTGCCCCCATCAAGGCCACCATTGACGCAATCGACGCGCTTGATCTCTCGGATGTAGATCGCCGCAAGATATTCAGCGGCAACGCCGGACGCCTTCTGGGCCTTGATTTTTCGTGATTTGGCAAACGGCTATTTTGCAATAGAACTTTACCACAGGAGACAATAATGAAACCTTCAATGACACCAAAATGGGCGCGAATTTTTTCCCAGATTTGCCGCAGAACTGCAGGCGCTGGCGCTTTATCGGTCCTACCCGGCCTTGCCTGTGCCGCCGTAATTATCCAAAATGTCACGGTTGTAGATACCCAAACTGGTGACGAGACGCCCAATATGTCCATCGTCATCGAAGGCAACCTGATCGCAGCCGTAAGCCCCTCCGACAAAACCACAGGAGCAGCCTCCGATGTCATTATCGACGGCAGCGGATTGTTTGCAGTGCCCGGATATAACGACATGCACAGCCATGCCCTGACCTCTGGCGACAGTGCGACCAACCTGCGCGTGATGCTGGCCAACGGCGTTACGGGTTATCGGCAAATGAGCAGTGCCGCTGAACTTCTGGCAGGTTTCGGCGACAAGCGCGGCGTGGCTGAAGGGCCTGATTTGCTGGCGTTGTCGGGCGCGATCCTTACGGGGGGCAACGTGCGCACGCCCGAACAGGCGGTAGAAGAGATCGCGGCTCAGAAAGCGGCTGGCGCGGATTTCATCAAAATCCTTGTCGAAAATCCACAGGTTTTTGTGGCCGCATTGGATGCCGCAGAGGCGCTAGATATTCCCATCGCGGGGCATTTTCCACCTAGTGTTTCAGCCGAGACTGCAGCCGCGCATGGCATGGACACAATGGAGCATCTCGGCCCGCGCGAGTCGCTTTTGTTGAGCGCCTCGAGTCAAGAAGACGAATTGCGTACCCTGATCGCCAATGCGCCTCCGCCCCCACCACCATCCGCCCCCCCCACACCGGCGTTTTATGAACGGCTGATCGCCAATCCGATCCCCTCGACTTCTCCACAACAATTCGCGAGCATGTTCGCGATGGCCGATAGCTATGACACCGACAAGGCCGCGACGCTCGCCCGTATGTTGAAGGAGCACAACGTCTGGCAAGTGCCGACCCTGATCCGATTGCGCACGATGAACCATGGCGACGACCCCCACTATAGCGAAGATCCAAACCTTGTTTTTGTCACCGACGAGCAGCGCGCGTTGTGGCAAAATATCGCTGCGGATTTTGCTGCCAGCCTGCCTGAAGGGGCGAAGGTTGAGTTGGACCGTATGTATGATGCCCAGATGAAACTGACGCTTCAGATGGCGCAAGAGGGTGTGCCAATGTTGGCGGGCTCGGATTACGGCGGTCAATGGCTGGTGCCGGGTTTTAGCCTGCATCAGGAATTCGCCGAGTTGGCCAAGGCGGGATTGACACCGCTGCAAATCCTGCAAATGACCACGTTGAATGCTGGACAGTTTCTAGACCGTGATATGGGCCAAATCGCGGCGGGAATGGCGGCGGATCTCGTCTTGCTCAGCGCGGACCCACTGGCC
Source organism: Falsihalocynthiibacter sp. CO-5D18 (assembly GCF_041205445.1). Classification (NCBI taxonomy): domain Bacteria; kingdom Pseudomonadati; phylum Pseudomonadota; class Alphaproteobacteria; order Rhodobacterales; family Roseobacteraceae; genus Falsihalocynthiibacter; species Falsihalocynthiibacter sp. CO-5D18. The sequence continues at coordinate 273,249 of NZ_JBGFCF010000001.1, forward strand.
GATGTGGCGAACCTGAACCAGATCGAAGGTGTCGTGGAGTCAGGAACCTATCTTGATCGCGCCGCACTTGACGCGCTGCTGGTCCACTAAAAAAAGCGCGCCATCCGAGGGGTCGGTTGGCGCGCGATCTATTAAAAGGGGCCTTTTAGCTCGCAGTCATTTTACCCACTAGTTTTTCCATCCGCGCCCCGAAATCGGCGATAAACCCGGAGAGCGTTTCGTCGTCCATCTGGCCATCATCTCCGATCATGGTGGGCGATTTGAAGGTGATGTAGACCTCCCCCGGCATGACAATCGCGCCCTGAATGGCGAGGATTTGGCGTAGGTGTTGTTGTCCGACGGCGGTGCCGATCCCACCGGGAGACGCGCCCGTCATTGCGATCACTTTGTCGCGCCAGATGTTTTCTGCGGGTGGTTTTGACCCCCAATCAACGGCGTTTTTCAAAACACCGGGGATTGAGCGGTTGTATTCTGGCGTAACGATGCAAACCCCGTCGCACTCACGGATGGCCTTGGTAAAAGCATTCACCTCTGCTGGTCTTTTGCCTTCCAGATCGCCGTTGTACCATGGCATTTCCTCCATGCTCACAGGGATGAAATGCAAATTGGCGGGGGCCGATAACTTGATAGCGCGGGCCAGTTTCTGGTTGATAGAACCAGTGCGCGTACTGCCCACTAGCAGGGCGATAGTATAATCTGTCATGGTAATCCTTTGTCAAAGAGATGCTCAAGTTTGCTAAATGCGATGAAGCGTCCCTTGATCACCAACTTTCGATTATGACCGGAGCAAACGTTTCTCGCAAGCAGGGGGCGTGCCCGCTGTCGTGACGCAATCCGATCCTCAAAGTATGCTAGTTTGCGGATCGACGTGGGTCAATTAAATAATACATTATTTTATAATTAATCTATTGTTATTGAGGCCGACCCTGCTATTGTTTTGCCTATACCGCAGGATTGGCGGGAGGCGAAATAAAGGAAGGTAGGACTTTGACATACGATTCCACCCAACAAATTCTTTCCCAATTAACGACGCGATTTCCGGGCGTTCCTGTCGGCCCTGAAGCCACCCCGCGTTACCATTTTTTCCACGCGCCGAATTCAATATGCTCACAAAAAGTGCGCGCTGTTTTGGCGTATCATCAAGTTTCCCATAGTTCCCATCTGCTCGATATCTTCGCGGGCGAGACGTATGATCCTGCCTATGTTCGTGTGCGCATGCAGGGCTGTGCGCGCCTTGGGGTGCCATTGGCGGCCCAGCATTTAGGGACGACTTCGGTCGAGGCAAGCGGCTGTGACGGGTGTGTGGTGCCTACATTGGTTGATGCGCAGGACGGAACTGTTTTCGTGGATTCCTTGCGCATTTGTCAAATGCTGGACGCCTCGGAGGGGGGAGGGGCCTTGGTTCCCGCTGCCTTGCGCGCTGCCATTATGGCCGAGCTCGCAGTGGTGGACGATCTGCCAAACTACCAAAATCTTGCCGTTCGGGTGGTGCCTGCATCGGCGCCCGGAAATGCGTTTGCAGCCAGCAAGGTTGCCCGCTGCGATACGCTTCTGGCGGAACATGGCGACGATCCTGTATTGCGCGCGGCCTATGAGGCCAAGCGCGCAAAGGAGCAATTCGCAGCGGATATGCTGTTCGATGAAGTCGCCCTTACCCGCGCGCGTCAGGCTGTTGTCGACGCCTTGGATGGGCTCGAAGATCGGCTTGCCGACAGCAATGGTCCTTGGTTGTTTGGCGCGACAATTACCATGGCCGATCTCTTTTGGGGCGCGGAGTTGATCCGTACTGAGGATGTCGGGCAGGGGCAATTATGGCAGCTTAATCGGTTGCCATATGTGGCGGCGTACTATGCGCGCCTTTGTGCGTTGCCAGCCCTGTGTTCGGCCATAGTCGACTTTCCCGGAGCCCGTTTGGCCCCGCCGAAATCCGCGGTTTCCGCATGAGTTTTGGCAGGGCTTCAGAGGTCCAGCGTGCGGGACAATCCGGCCTTTACGCGTCGCAACGGCACCGAACTTTCGATCGAGGCCACGCCGGACACTTTGGTAAACGAACCTGTCAAGAAACGCTCGAAATCCGCCGGACTGCGGGTGGCAATGCGCAAAAGGTAGTCGCGATTTCCGGTCATAAGCCAGCAATCAACCACCTCGGGAAAGCTGCGCACGGCGGCTTCAAAGCTGGCCAGTGCATCGTCAACTTGTCGGGCCAGTTTGACCGAGACAAAGACCGAAAATTCATACCCCAAGGCCGCTTCATCAATCAGGGCTGCATAGCCGGTAATGATCCGGTCTTCTTCCAAAATACGCAACCGGCGGGCCACCGGAGAGGGGCTGAGGTTGACCTGTTCGGCAAGGTCGTTAATCGACGCGCGCCCGTTGGTTTGCAACGCGCGCAGGATGCCAATGTCGTAGGAATCCAGTTTGGCGATTGTCATGGCGATTCTCCAGTTGTTTGATGAATATCACCACAAATCGAGAAGATTGGCGACGGATATAGTGAAAAAATCCGTAAGTTTAGTTGTAATGTCGCGCAAGTTGCTCCGAAACACACTCTCTGAGGTCCTCCCATGACACCTACTGACGCCGCTCATTTAAAAACCCTTGAAGACCGCCTGTTGTGGCTGTCTCACTGGATGATCCACCATGCCAACCACATCCGTCCAAAAGAGGACGGGATCAAGGTAGGTGGGCATCAGGCCAGTTCGGCGTCGATGGTGTCAATCATGACCGCGCTTTACTTTTCGGCGCTCAAACCCGCGGATCGTGTGGCAGTTAAGCCCCATGCCTCGCCGATCTTTCATGCCATGCAATATCTGATGGGCAATCAGACCCTCGACAAGATGCAGAATTTTCGCGGTTTCGGCGGGGTGCAATCCTACCCCAGCCGCACCAAAGATGTGGATGACGTGGATTATTCGACGGGCTCGGTTGGGCTGGGCGTGGCGATCACGGCTTTTGGGTCGATCGTTCAGGATTACATCTCGGCAAAAAGCTGGGGCAAGGGCCTGACGCTTGGGCGGCATGTGGCGCTTGTGGGCGATGCCGAACTTGACGAGGGAAATGTTTACGAGGCCTTGCAGGAGGGTTGGAAAAACGATCTGCGCAATTGTTGGTGGATCATTGATTACAACCGACAGTCCCTTGATGGCGTGGTGCGCGAAGGGCTTTTTGAGCGGATCGAGAAAATATTCGAGGCGTTTGGCTGGAATGTCATTCGGGTGAAATATGGCGCGTTACAGCGCGCGGCCTTCCTTGAGGCGGGCGGCGAGGCGTTGCGCGCGTGGATCGATGCCTGTCCGAACCAGCAATATTCGGCCCTGACCTATCAGGGTGGCGCAGTGTGGCGCAAACGTTTGATGGACGATTTGGGCGACCAAGGGGCAGTGACTGCCTTGATCGAGAAACGTTCTGATGACGACCTGGCCGCATTGATGGAGAACCTCGGCGGCAATTGCGTTTCAACCATGGCGGATGTTTTTGCCAGCGTCACCGATGATCGCCCGACCTGTTTTCTGGCCTATACGATCAAAGGGTGGGGCACGCCGATTGCGGGCCACAAGGACAACCACGGCGGCTTGATGACCAAGAACCAGATGGCCGACTGGCAAAAGCGCATGGGCGTGCCTGATGGCGAAGAGTGGGACAAGTTCGGCACCGTCGCGGATACCGCAGGGTTGCAAAACTTCCTCGACAAAACTCCGTTTTTCGCCGAGGGGCGTAGACGGTATTCCGACGATGTTCTGCCTGTGCCTGCTATCGCCTTGTCATCGGATCGCGAGATTTCGACGCAAATGGCCTTTGGCAAAATCCTTGATGATCTGTCCAAAGGCGACAGTGATCTGGCCGAACGGATTGTCACCATGTCGCCCGATGTGACGGGCACCACAAACCTTGGCCCTTGGGTAAACCGCCGCAAACTATTTGCCCGCAAAGCGCAGGCCGACGCCTTTATTGAGCATCGCATTCCGTCCACGGCGAAATGGGAATTCACACCCGACGGCCAGCATATCGAGCTTGGCATTGCCGAAATGAACCTATTCCTGTTGCTCGGGGCGGCGGGCTTGTCCCATTCCTTGTTTGGCAAGCGTTTGATCCCGATTGGCACGCTCTATGATCCCTTTGTAGTGCGCGGACTCGATGCGTTGAATTACGCCTGTTATCAGGATGCACGTTTTATGGTTGTGGGCACGCCCTCCGGTGTGACGCTGGCCCCCGAAGGTGGCGCGCATCAATCCATCGGCACTCCGCTAATCGGCATGAGTCAGGACGGGCTGGCGGCGTTTGAACCCGCCTTTGCCGACGAGTTGGCCACGATCATGGAATGGGCTTTTGGCTATCTTCAGCGCGACGGGGCGGGTGATCCGGATGAGCGCACTTGGTTGCGGGATGAAACCGGTGGCTCGGTCTACTTGCGGCTCTCGACCAATCCAGTGGAGCAACCGGGAAAACGGCCCGATGAAGACTGGCGACAAGGCGCAATTGACGGCGCTTATTGGTTGCGCAAACCGGGGCCAAATTGCGAAGTGGTGATTGCCTATCAAGGGGCCATTGCACCCGAAGCAATCCGCGCCGCAGGGGCCATCGCCGAACACAGGCGCGATATCGGTGTTCTGGCGGTCACGTCCGCCGACCGTTTGAACGCAGGGTGGACAGCGGCACAACGGGCGCGCGCGCACGGCCAGTTTGAGGCGACGAGCCATGTGGAGCGGTTGATGCAAACCCTGCCGCGCCATTGCAAATTGGTAACCGTTATTGACGGCCACCCAGCAACCCTGTCGTGGCTTGGCTCCGTCCACGGGCACCAGACTATACCGCTCGGGGTGGAACACTTTGGCCAAACGGGCACCATCAATGACCTCTATCGCCACTTCGGCATCGACGCCGACAGTATCATCGGCAAAATCAACGGCTTAACGCCGGGCCGCAGCATGGCGGTCTCAAGGAATGAGCCTCAATGACCCAGACAATAATTTTCAGCTACCCCGGCGCGTGTTCGCGCGTCACAATGACGGCACTCGAAGAAATCGGCGCGCCCTATGAGGTGCGCTGGATCGACATCATGTCTCAGGCGCAATATGCGTCGGAATATCTGGCGAAAAACCGCAAGTCCAAGGTCCCCGCGCTAGTGGTCGAGGGCACAACCCTCACCGAAAATGCGGCGATCCTGAACTATTTGCATACAGCCCATCCGCAGGCAAAACTGTTGCCCCAGACGGGCAATGCGATTGAGGATACCCAAGGGCTCAGCGATCTGGTGTGGTGCGGCGGCATGTTGCATCCGATGGTGCGTCAAATACGGGCACCGCAAAAATGGACCAAAGGCAGCGAAGCCGAAACCGCAGGCATCCGAGCAGACGGGATGGAGAAATTGGCCAAGGAATGTGCCTATATCGAACAGCGGCTCGCACAGGCGCCGTGGTGGTATGGGGCCGATTGGTCGATTGTTGATACCTATCTTTATTGGGTGGTCTCGACGGCGGCTAAGTCGGGTTTTTCTACAGCGGATTATCCGGCCATCACCGCCCACTCGCAACAGGTCCGCGCGCGGCCTTCGTTTCAACGCATGTTGGCGCGTGAAGTCGCGGCACTCTCATCCGACGGCATTGCCCTTGACCCCACAAGCCTCTGACACAGAAGGAAAACTTGAATGTCGAATTCCAACAATTGGCGTAAAACGCATTTCATTAACGGCGCGTGGGCGCCAGCCGATGAGAGCACCTTTGATGACTATAACCCGTTTAACGGCGAAGTGATCGCGCGCATTGCTGCGGGGGGTCGTGCCGAAGCCGACGCAGCGGTTGCAGCGGCGCATGCGGCCTTTCCAGAATGGGCCGCCATGACACCAGGCGCGCGGCAGGCGCTGTTCTTAAAAGCGGCGGAAATCACCGAACGGCGTCACGATGATGCTGTGCATCTGATGGCGGTTGAGGCGGGGACGGCCCGCGCATTTGCGTCTTTTCAGGTACGGCTCTCGGCCAGTCTAATGCGACAGGCGGCCTCGTGGGGTTACCTTCCGTATGGCGATCTGCTCAAGAGTGACCTTCCGGGCCGCATGGCCATGGTCGCGCGCAAACCCTTGGGGGTTGTGGCGGGCTTTACCCCGTGGAATGGCGCGTTCTATCTGGGATGGCGCACGTTCCTTTTGCCCATGGCGTTTGGCAATACCGTGGTGATTAAGCCCTCCGAGGAAGCGCCTTTGTCGGCGGGCTTGCTGCATGCCGAGATCCTCGAAGAAGCGGGCTTCCCCGCAGGGACGTTCAACGTTGTCACCCATGCACCGGGGCAGGCGGCGGCGGTTGCCGATGCTTTTTTCGAAAGTCGGGCGGTGCGGTGTATCAACTTCACAGGATCAGACAAAACCGCGCGTATTTTGGGCGAACAGGCAGGGCGATCTCTGAAACGCATGGTGCTGGAATTGGGCGGGTTCAACCCGATGATCGTGCTCGCGGATGCCGATCTAGACGAAGCCGCCAAGGCGGTAAACTTCGGCGCATTCTTCCATCAGGGGCAGGTGTGCATGAACACGCGCAAGGTTTACGTTGCGCGCGAAATTCACGATGAATTCCTTGAGCGCCTCACCGCACGGACGCAAACCTTGAAGTCAGGTGATCCGCTCACAGAAGGCGTGGTCGTCGGCCCACTGATCAACGACCGCGCCGTGGAACAGGCCCAAGGGCGCTTGCAAGAAGCCCTCGACAAAGGGGCGCGGCTGGTGTTGGGCGGCACGGTCAAAGGCCGCATTTTTGAGCCGACGATCCTTGCTGACGTGCCAAAAGATGTGGTGGCGACGCAGGGCTGTGACGAAACCTTCGGCCCGTTGCTGATCATCGAAGCGTTTGACGATCCGGAACAGGCGCTGGTCGATGCGCAGGACACGCCTTACGGTCTTAGTGCTGCTATCATGACCGGAAACGCGGCCCGAGGTTTGGAAATGGCGCAACGGTTTGACACCGGTATTGTCCATGTCAACGGCGCAACAATGGCGGGCGAAGCGTCGCTCCCCAATGGCGGAGTCAAGGATTCTGGCTGGGGCCGGTCGGGTCACTATGCCGTCGAGGATTTCACCGAAATTCGTTTAACAACGGTCAGCAGCAAACCGGGGCACTTTCCTTTTTAACCAGTTTTCCCGTGGTGAATTTTGTATTTTCCACGGGGAAATGGAAGGCCGCCATCCGTAAGAGAGCTCTCGCTGATTTGGTGCTTTTTCGTTTGTTCGATCTCACGGTCCAATTAAACATACTGCGCCTGAACCTGTCAGGGAAAGGCGCAGTCCAGATGATTGCGCGTCATTTGGCGTCGAAATTTTCCGCAAGCTATGGGGCGGGTGCCTTAACTGGCGATCCTGTCCCGCATACGATAATACGCCATGCCCACTGCGATCATGAGGCTCCCCATGCTGCGACCAACAGGCAAACTCCAATGGCGCACATTTTCAAAAACGTTGAATTCTGAGGCCTCTCCAGCGATTTTTCGTGCGGTGAGGTCGGCGAGGATATGCGTGAGGGCAATCCCATGGCCCGAGTATCCCTGCACATAGAAAACGTCTTTTGAGAGGCGACCCACTTGCGGAATGCGGTTCAAGATGATCCCATCAAGCCCCGCCCAACTGTAATCAATACCGACACCTTTGAGGCGCGGGAATGTGCGCTCCAATGCGGGGCGAAGTTCCGCCGCGATGTCGCCGCTGTCGCGTCCCGAATAATTGGTGCCGCCGCCAAACATGACGCGGTTGTCCGCTGTCAGACGGTAGTAATCCAAAATGAAACGCCCGTCATAGACCGCGATATCCTGTGGATTGATCGCCCGCGCGACGTCGGCGTCCAGTGGTTCGGTTACCATATTTGCTAAAGAGGCGGGGAACAGTTTTCCGCGAAGTTTTTCCTGCTCCAGCAGATGATAGGCATTACCAGCAAGGACAATTTTATCTGCTGTGATGACGCCGTTTTCGGTCACAAGTTTTGGCCGTGCACCGTATTCAATGGCTGTAACCTTAGTGTTCTCGAAAATCTGCGCGCCCAGCGATTGGGCCGCCAGCGCTTCACCCACACATAGGTCCAGCGAATGCACGTGCATGTTGCGACGGTTGAGCAACCCGCCGATATAGAGATCGGATTCTAGATACTCGCCCATTTTGTCCGCGGGGACCATTTCAAGGTGATCCTGCATGCCGCGCGCGCATCCTTGCTCAAAGGTCGCCGTCAACTCGCGCAGATGGCTTTTGTTCAAGGCCGTTTGCATTTGCCCGAACTTTAAATCGCACTTAATCCCGTATTTTTCCACACGGTTTTTGATAATATCGTGGCCCCGCCACCGTAAATCCCAAACGAAATTAGGGGCTTGATCGCCCAAGGTGCGTTTGAATTCACGCTCCATTGCGGTGTCGCCAGATAGGCTTCCGGTAATTTGCCCGCCGTTACGCCCCGTCGCGCCCCAACCGATTTGGTTGGCTTCGCAGACAGCAACGCGCAGGCCACGCTCCGCAAGCTCAACGGCCGTTGCAATCCCCGTAAACCCCCCGCCAACGATGGCGACATCAACGTCGATGTCACCATCCAACGCTGGAAACCCGTCCTTATGACGGGCCGAAGCGGCATAGTAGCTTTTAGCATGCTCCAATTTATTTACTGCACTTCACCAAAACACATATACTTTAGCTCAAGGTAATCTTCTGTGCCGTATTTCGAGCCTTCGCGCCCGAGACCAGATTGCTTAACCCCGCCAAATGGGGCGACTTCAGTAGAGATCAGACCTGTGTTGATGCCCACAATCCCTGTTTCCAAAGCCTCGGCCACGCGCCAAATCCGATTAACGTCCTGTGCATAGAAATACCCAGCGAGGCCGAATTCAGTATCATTCGCCATGCCAATCACTTCTTCTTCGGTTTCAAAACGGAAAAGTGGCGCCAAGGGGCCAAAGGTTTCTTCGCGCGCGACGGCCATGTCGGGCGTCACGTCCGTGAGAATTGTGGGCTCAAAGTAGGTTCCGCCCAAGGCATGCCGCTTGCCGCCCATGGCAATTTTCGCGCCTTTTTCTGTGGCGTTGGCGATGTGCTCTTCGACCTTGAGCACAGCCGCGTCACTGACCAGTGGGCCTGTTGTGATGCCGGCCTCCATGCCATTGCCGATATTCAGCGCCGACATCGCCGTTTGAAGCTTGGCCGCGAAGGCCTCATAGACGCCGGATTGAACGTAAATGCGGTTGGCGCAAACGCAGGTTTGGCCGTTGTTGCGGAACTTCGAGATCATGGCGCCCGTGACGGCCGCATCCAAATCGGCGTCGTCAAAAACAATAAACGGCGCGTTGCCGCCCAGCTCCAAGCTCATCTTTTTGATGGTGTCCGCACATTGTTGCATTAGGATTTTCCCAACGCGCGTGGACCCCGTGAAGGTGATTTTCGCCACCTTAGGGTTTTCGCATAATTCCTGTCCCGTTTCGGCGGCATTGCTCGACGGGATGATATTCAAAACCCCCGCTGGAATGCCCGCACGTTCGGCCAAAACGGCCATGGCCGTCGCCGACAAAGGCGTGAGTTCCGCAGGCCGCGCAACGAAGGTACAGCCAACCGCCAAAGCGGGAGCGACCTTGCGAGCGATCATTGCGTTGGGGAAATTCCACGGCGTAATGGAGCCAACAACGCCAATGGGTTGCTTGATCACAAGGATACGTTTGTCGCGTTGGTGGCCCGGAATAACATCGCCATAGATGCGCTTGGCTTCTTCGGCGAACCACTCAATAAAGGACGCGCCGTAGAGGATTTCGCCTTTAGCTTCGGCCAATGGTTTGCCCATTTCCGCCGTTAGAATGGCCGCCAAGTCATCGGCGTTCGCAACCAAGAGGTCGTACCATTTGCGCATTACCCCCGCGCGTTCCTTGCCCGTCCATTTGGCCCATTCCTTTTGGGCCTTATGGGCGTGGTCGATCGCGTCGCGGACCATCTCTACGGGCACATCGGCGACTTGTACAATTTCTTCGCCGGTTGCCGGATTGAGAACGGCAAAGGTTTTCTCGGTCTCAATCCACTTGCCATTGATATAGGCGCGCGGTTCCAAAAGGCTGGGATCGTTTAAAGCGAGCGTCATTATGCATCTACCTTTGCTGCGGAGATTGAATCTTCAATGATATCAAGCGCTTCAGCAAAGATATCGTCGGGAATAGTGATTGGCGCAAGGAAGCGAAGGACGTTGCCATACACGCCACAAGTGAGCAACACGAGGTTGCGTTTGAGCGCTTCCATCCGCACGCGGTTAGTGAAATCCGCATCCGGCTTGGAGCCATCAACGGTGTTAAATTCTGTGGCCACCATAAAACCTTGGCCACGAACATCAACCATTTGTGGCGTCGTTTGCCTGATTTGTTCTAGGCGCTGTTTTAGGCGCGAGCCAAGCTCGTTGGCGCGGGCGCAAAGGTCTTCTTCCTCAATCACATCCAAAACGGCGTGCGCCGCCGCAATTCCAAGGGGATTGCCGCCGTATGTTCCGCCCAAACCACCCGGATTTGCGGCGTCCATAATCTCGGCTTTTCCCGTTACCGCAGCAAGGGGCAGGCCGCCCGCAAGCCCTTTGGCCATCGTCGTAATATCGGCGGACACGTCATGGCCATCCATCGCAAACATCTGCCCCGTACGCGCAAATCCTGTCTGAACTTCATCCGCGATCATGACGATCCCGTGCTCATCACACAGGCGGCGCACTTCGCGCATGAGGGCCGCAGGGGCGGCGTAAAATCCACCTTCGCCTTGGACGGGTTCGATAATGATCGCCGCAACGCGGGTGGGATCAAGGTCTGCTTTGAAAAGCTTGGTCAAGGCGGACATCGACTCGTCGGTTGAGACACCATGTAGTTCAATCGGAAACGGGATGTGATAGACATCGGGCATCATGGCGCCGAAGCCCTTTTTGTAGGGCTCAACCTTGCCCGTTAGCGACATGCCCATAAACGTGCGTCCGTGAAAACCCCCGCCAAAGGCGACAACCGCAGGGCGGCCGGTATACGCGCGTGCGATTTTGATCGAATTTTCAACAGCTTCCGCGCCCGTGGTCACAAACACGGTGCGTTTTTCAAAGTCACCAGGAACGATTTCATTCAGCCTCTCACCCAAGCTGATATAGTTTTCATAGGGCAAAACTTGATGGCACGTATGGGTGAAACGGGTCATTTGGTGTTGGACGGCGGCCATGACTTTTGGGTGGCAATGCCCCGTGTTAACCACGGCAATCCCCGCTGCGAAATCAATGTAACGGGTGCCTTCAACGTCCCAAACTTCGGAGTTTAACGCACGGTCAACATAGATTTGCGTCATCATGCCTACGCCACGGGCGATTGCCCCCGTGCGGCGTTCTGCGATTGCTGCGTTTGTCATTTCGGTCTCCATTATCTTTATGGCGATAAGCTCTTAAGGGCGGTCAGCTTTGAAAAACTTCTCGATGTGATCGGCGAAGGATGCGGAGGTTAGGTCTTCTCCCGCTCGGTTTGCGGCATCTTCGCGGACATCCACGGGCAATACCTTGCCACGGGTTGCCAATAGGTCGGTCAAGAAGGGGCCAGTGAACTCTGGATGCGGCTGAATTGTCAGTGCCTTGTTGCCATAGATAAGGATCGCATTCTCGCAGAATTCCGAACTGCCAACAACCTTTGCCTCCGCTGGTTTTTCGACGATTTGGTCTTGATGCCAGGCGATGATATTTTGTTCGCCAAACATGTCAGACGTATATTTTTGTGGGCCGACGGACCAGCCTTCCTTGAATTTTTCGACCTTCCCACCCAAAGCTTGTGCCAGAATTTGATGGCCGAAACAGATGCCCACAATCGGAATGCCCGACGCATAGGTTTCCCGCAGGAAATCTTCGAGCGGCGCAATCCAGTCATGGTCTTCATACACGCCAAACCGCGATCCGGTAATCAACCAGCCTTCCGCGTCATTCGGGCTGGTGGGGAAAATCCCGTCGAGGACGGGGAAGTTTTCAAACTCAAAGCCTTTGCCCTCAAGGAGCTTCACGAAAAACTCGTTATAGTCGCCATGTTCGTCTTGGGTTTCGTCGGGTGCGTGGCCGGTTTGAAGGATGCCGATTTTCATGGATTAAATCCTTCCAACGGGTGCGGTTTTTGCCCCCATCTGTTCGGCAAGCACACAAAGCCAATCATGCGCCACGTGCGCTGCTGCAATGGCGGTAATCTCCGCGTGATCGAACGGAGGCGAAACCTCGACGATGTCCATCCCAATGAGGTTTAAGGGCTTGAGGCCGCGCACGAATTCCAACGCCTGCCACGACGCCAGCCCCCCCGGAACAGGCGTCCCTGTGCCCGGTGCAAATGCAGGGTCCAAGCCATCGATGTCAAAGCTCAGATACACCGGCGCATCGCCTGCACGCTCGACCGCAATCTTGATCGCGGCGTCAATTCCGTTGCGATGAATCCACGGACTGGTGAGCAATTCAAACCCGTAATTACTGGAATTATAGGTCCGCAAGCCCACTTGGGTTGAGCCGCTCACATCGATGATCCCCTCGTTCGCCGCACGCGCAAACATTGTGCCGTGGTTCATCTCAGTGCCGTTGTCTTCCCATGTGTCGCAATGCGCATCAAATTGAATGAGGGCGATGGGGCCGTGTTTTTCTGCATGGGCTTTAAGGAGGGGGTAGGCGATGGAATGATCGCCGCCAATCGTGAGGAGGCGTGTGCCTGTGGCGATGATCTCGCGGGCTTGCGCTTCGATCGCTGGTTTGATCGTTTCGGGGTGATGTGGATCAAGAAATACATCGCCGAAATCGACAACCGATAGGGTTTCGAACGGGTCAAAGCCCCACGGAAACGCTTGCAGTTCCGCGAGTTGGACGGAGGCCGCGCGCACGGCTTGCGGGCCGAGGCGACATCCGGGGCGAAAGGTGACGGCGTTGTCAAAAGGTACGCCCATAACGGCCACATCGACCGCCGTCAAATCGCGGGAATATTTGCGCCGCAGAAAGCTTAACGCGCCCCCGTAGGTCATTTCTTGCCATCTGCCTTTGGGGTCAGCTTTTCTAAATGCTTGATCGCCAGTGTTTGTCATTTCAGTCTCACAATCCAAACCGGTCTTTAAAACCATAATACCACGAGCCAATCACGGAGTAGGGCACGCGGAACATGCGCCCACCGGGGAAGGGAATCCACGGGACATTGGCAAAAACGTCCAAACGGGTGCGGTCACCGTCAATCGCTTCGGCCAAGATGCGACCGAAGGTATGCGATCCGGTAATACCGTGCCCAGAATAGCCATGCGCGAAATAGGTGTTGTCGTTTAGGCGGCCCATTTGCGGGACGCGGCTAAAGGATAGGGCGAAGTTGCCGCTCCATGCGTATTCGACCTTTTTGTCGCGCAACTCAGGGAAGACTTTATCCATGTTTTTGCGCAGTTTTGCCTCGATATTCTTGGGGTCAGCGCCGCCGTAAACGGTGCCGCCGCCAAACAAAAGACGGTTATCAGCAGACAGGCGATAGTAGTCCAGAATATAGCGAATATCTTCAATGCAAGTGTCCGTTGGAAGAAGGCGTTTCGCCAGATCATCGTCCAATTGTTCCGTCGCCATAACTTGGGTGGAAACCGGCATGACGCGACTGGTAAGCCCCGGCACGACGTGGCCAAGATAGGCGTTGCCACAGAGGACCAGCGTTTTGCAGGTGATCGTGCCAGTGTCGGTCGTGACCACAGGCTCCTTTGCGTCGCTGTTTACGCTGCGCACCATCGACATCTCAAAGATTGTACCGCCATTTTTCTCAAAGGCGTCCGCTTCTCCGAGGGCCAGATTGAGCGGATGCATATGCCCGCCCGCGTGGTCAATCATCCCGCCTGCATAGACGTCAGACCCGACGTAGTTCTGGATTTTGTCGGGGCCGATCATCTCTTGGGTTTCGATGCCATAGCCGCGCCACAAGGCTAGGCGCTCCTCTAGCTCCTTCATGTGGGCCGAGGTATAGGCGGTAAAAACATTGGTCGGTTTAAGGTCGCATTCAATGCCATAAGTGGCCACGCGCTCGCGGATGATGTCGCCGCCTTCCATGACCAAACCCGCAACAAAATTCGCGGTGTCTTTACCATAGCGACGGTCGATGGTTTGCAGTGAAGCGTTCAGGCCATTAACGACTTGTCCGCCATTGCGACCAGACGCGCCCCAGCCAATGCGTGCGCCTTCAACGATGGCGACTTGATAGCCTTTTTCCGCCAAATGCAGTGCGGTCGAGAGGCCGGAGTATCCTGCGCCTACAACACAAACGTCGAATTTTTGATCGCCAACCAAGGGCGCACGCAACGTCCGCGTGTTCGCGGAAGCGGCGTAATAGCTTGTGGTGTGTGCGCCATCACCCGCGTAGTTTTTTTGTGTAACGGCCATTAGACGACCTCCAAATATGTTTGATATTCTAACTTAGTTACTGTTTCGAGGAACCGCTCCAATTCCTGCCGTTTTGATTGCACGATAAGCTGGATGAGCGAAGGATCGAAAATTTCTGCGACGATTGGCCCCTGTTCAAAGGCGTCGATTGCCGCCGCCCAATCCAATGGGAGTTGCGGCATTCCGGCTTCATACACGTTGCCTGTCAAAGGCTCGGGGGCGCGGGTTTTACCTTCGATCCCCGCGAGGGCGGCGCCCAAAATTGCGGCGAGAACAAGGTAGGGGTTTGCGTCGGCACCCGCAACACGATGCTCAATGCGGCGCGCTTTGTTGTTTCCGCCGGGGATGCGAATGGCCGCCGTGCGGTTTTCATAGCCCCAAGCAACGGTCGTGGGGGCGTGCGAATTTGGCCGAAGGCGACGGTAGCTGTTGAAATGTGGTGCAAAGAGTAGCGCACTTTCCTGCATTGCATCCGTAAGGCCGCCAATCGCTGCGCGCATGATATCCGAACCCTCTTCGGAGCCATCATCAAATACATTCTCGTCTTTTTCGTTCAGCAGGGAGAAGTGAACGTGAAGCCCGCTTCCCGCGCCATCGCCATAGGGTTTGGCCATAAAGGTCGCTGTGTGGCCATGGCTTTTTGCAAAGCCTTTGACGATGCGTTTGAACATCATAGCGTCATCAGCCGCGCGCAAGGGATCGTCGGTGTGCAATAGGTTGATCTCAAATTGCCCTGCGCCGGTTTCGGAAATCGCCGCATCAACGGGGATGCCACTCTCTGCACAAGCAGCATAAACGTCATCCAAAAACGGCGACAATCGCTCAAGTTCTTGCACCGAAAGCACGTTCTCGGTGTCGAATTTCTCGGACGATGGAATGCCGCCTTGTTCGTGCAGATCGGTGAGGTAAAATTCAAGCTCGGTCGCCACAACAGGGCGCAAACCAAGAGCCGCAAATCGCGCGACGACTGCCGCAAGCGCATGCCGTGAATCGGTGGGATGCGGCGCACCATTCTCATCATACATGCAAACTGGAACAAACCCAGAGGACGCGCCCATCCAAGGCGATGGCAGGATTTCGTCGCGGATTGGCAAGCAAATCCCGTCTGCATCGCCCGTCTCAAATACTAGTTCGCTGCCTTCAATATCACGGCCCCAAACATCGACCGTTGCCGCCGACATGGGCATACGAAGGGAGCCGTCAAAGACTTTATCTACTTGATCAATGGGCAATCTTTTCCCACGGAAGGCGCCGTTGATATCGCAAAGGGCCACCATAACCGAATTGTACTTGGGTTCAGACTTCGTGCTCATCGACATTACTTCCTTAAAATACGAGGCCACAAAATAATGTGATACCATTTGTCTAGTTGTGATAGCGTTATTGACAAGAGTCAAGCGTGCGACTAAGGATTTAGCATGAGCCAAGGGGAA
This sequence comes from Falsihalocynthiibacter sp. CO-5D18, assembly GCF_041205445.1. Lineage (NCBI taxonomy): Bacteria > Pseudomonadati > Pseudomonadota > Alphaproteobacteria > Rhodobacterales > Roseobacteraceae > Falsihalocynthiibacter > Falsihalocynthiibacter sp. CO-5D18. The sequence goes on from NZ_JBGFCF010000001.1 coordinate 289,042, forward strand.
AAACGCGCAATGAGTTTTAACATCCCAGAGATCGAAAATTCTGGTGAGCGGACAAGCCAAGAGTATGTCTATGCGCGTCTTCGGAATGCAATCATGGTGGGTGCAATTCCGACAGGGGAGTCCCTGACAATGCGTGGCTTGGCAGAGCAACTTGACCTCAGCCCAACCCCCATTCGCGAGGCCCTGCGCCGCTTGAATTCTGAGTCCGCCATCGTGTCACAAGACAACCGTCGGATGCTCATTCCCTATATGACACAAGGCCGGTTTGAAGACCTGATCGCCACGCGGATCACGCTGGAATGCCACGCTGCCTTGCGCGCTTTGCCCTATGTCTCCGATATTTTGATAGAGGAGATGCGGGCGATTGATATGCAGATGGACGAGGCGTTGGTGCGGCTGGATTATGATGCTCTCACGGCGTTAAATCACGTTTTTCACAACCGTCTTTATCGTGCGAACCCAGACCATATTTCGATGCCCCTTGTCGAGAGTATCTGGCTTCAATTGGGACCATTTCAGCGGGAAGTGATATCCGAACTTGGCGCGTTTTACGAAATTGACCGACACAAAGAAATCCTAACAGCCCTAGACAATCGAGATGCCGACGGGCTGTCTTCTGCCATTCAAAAAGACATCGAAGACGGCGTTGCGGCCGCTGGTCGTGACGCCATTGCTTTACGTGATGACGTTGTTATCTGAAACGTCTCCAACCAACCGAGGTTCCTATGACACAGCAAACAACAGCCCATTGGCACGCCGCGGCCAAGTCCCTGAAAATTCGGGCACATGGGATCATTGGCGGCAAATCTACGCAGGCCCAAAGTGGCAAAACCTTTGCCTCCATCAGCCCGATTGATGGCGCTCATCTGGCCGAGGTCCCGCTCATGGATTCGGCGGATGTCGACATGGCTGTTGCGAGCGCACGGGCCGCATTTGAAGACGGGCGCTGGTCGCATCAACCGCCTGCGGCGCGTAAGGCGGTCCTGATGCGTTTTGCGGAGTTGATCCGTGAAAGCCGCGACGAACTTGCGCTGCTGGAAACGCTGGATATGGGCAAACCGATTGCCGACAGCCTCTCCATCGACGTGCGCGCCGTTGCCAATTGCTACAGCTATTATGGCGAGGCACTCGACAAGGTTTATGACGAGGTTGCTCCCACGGGGAAGGATTTCTTCGCCATGGTCACCAAGGAACCCCTTGGCGTCGTGGCGGCGGTTGTACCGTGGAATTTCCCGATGCTCATGGCCTCGTGGAAGGTTGCGCCAGCCCTTGCTATGGGGAATTCAGTGATCCTCAAACCCGCCGAACAATCCTCGCTCACAGCGATCCGTTTGGCCGAACTTGCGCTCGAAGCGGGCGTCCCAGAAGGCGTTTTCAACGTGGTGACCGGACTTGGCCCTGACGTGGGCCGCGCACTGGGTATGCACATGGATATCGACGGGTTGTTCTTTACGGGCTCCACCCAAGTCGGCAAATATTTCATGGAATATGCGGCAAAATCCAACCTCAAGAAAATCGGTTTGGAACTGGGCGGCAAAAGCCCGAACATCATCCTTTCAAGCTACCGCGACACGGCCCATGCCGCGCGCGTTTCGGCAAATTCTGCGTGGTTCAATCAGGGCGAAATGTGTACCTGTCCGAGCCGTTTGATCGTGGAAGACTCCATCCATGACGAGGTTATCGAGGTGCTCAAAGAGGTCGCCAAAACCTATGCGCCCGGTGACCCCCTTGATCCCGCAACTTCGATGGGTGCCCTTGTTGATGCCCGCCACACGCAGCGCGTTTTGGGCTTTGTTGATATCGCGAGGGAAGAGGGAGCCGACGTTGTCATTGGCGGGCGAAAAGCACGTGAAGAAACCGGCGGAAGTTATGTTGAACCCACGATTTTTGACAACGTAACCAACAACATGCGGGTCGCGCAGGAAGAGATCTTTGGCCCGATGATTTCGGTCATTTCGGTGAAGGATCAGGACGAAGCCATCAAGGTTGCAAACGACAGCCCCTATGGTTTGGCCTCGGCGGTCTGGACGGATGATCTCTCGACGGCACATAAAATGTCATCGAAAATCCGTGCAGGAATGGTCTATGTCAATTGCTATGACGCCGACGATATGACCACGCCTTTTGGGGGCTATAAACAGTCCGGTATCGGGCGGGATAAATCGCTGCATGCGCTTGATAAATACGTCGAACTCAAGGCAACATGGATCAAGCTATAAGCTTTCCACCAAAGCAATTCCTGCAAGCTTAGATTGGCTTGCAGGAATAATTTAAAGTTTGTCGCGCAAAGAATACCACAGCATAGCGAGGATCAGCATCGGGTGCTGCATTCTTGGACCACCGGGGAAACGGGGCGTCGGAATTTGCGCCATTACGTCAAACCGCTCGGACTGGCCTGCTATGGCTTCTGCTGCGATTTGGCCGGATAGGGTTCCAAGCGCAACGCCTGATCCAGAGAAACCCGACATGGATAAAATGTTGCCGGCATAACGTTCATAATGCGGCAAACGGTTCATGGTGATGCCCAATGTCCCCCCCCAAGCGTGGTCGATTTGCACGTCTGCAAGCTGGGGAAAGATTTCGCCCAACGGCTTGCGGACCTGTTTGGCAATGTCCTTGGGAAAGCGGTAACCGTAACTCTCGGTGCCCCCAAAGAGCAGGCGATTGTCGTCGCTAAATCTAAAATAATTCACCACGAATTTTGAATCTGCAACCGCGACATTGCCTTTAATGATCTGCTCTTGTTGCTCCGGACTCATAGGTGCGGTTGCAACCACGTAGTTGTTGATCGGCATAACGCGGCGCGCAACATCGGAATGTAAATCGCCAATATAGCCGTTACAGGCCAAAACAAGTTGGTCGGCGGTTATGCAGGCTTGATCCGTGTGGATTTTGACTTTTGCCCCTGTTTCAACTTTTGTAACCCGACTGTTCTCATGCAGCTTTGCCCCTTGCGCCACTGCCATCCGCGCCAGTCCCAACACAAATTCTAGCGGATCAATATGACCCGAACGCGTATCGAGGGAGCCGCCAAAATAGACTGGCGAATTCACCGTTGCGCGCATTTCTTCTTGGTCTAAAAAGCGGACGTGAGGATAGTCGTATTGCGTATTCAACTTGTCGACATATTCGCGACTGTGGCGCACGAAACGTTCGCGGTGATCGGCATGAATTATGCCCTGATGATAGTCGGCATGCACCAAATCCGAGCTGGCGAGCTCCCTGACCAATTCAACCGCCTGTGTGCCGATGGTCCAAAGCTCTTTGGCGCGCTCAAGACCGAATTTGGCTTCGAGTTCGTCTTGGTCAAGCCTCTGGCCCTGCCCAACTTGCCCGCCATTGCGCCCAGAGGCGCCAAATCCAACACGCTGTGCTTCGACAAGGCGCACGTCATAGCCGCGCTTTGCCAAATGCAGGGTCGTTGACAGGCCGGTAAACCCGCCGCCAATGACGCAGACATCGCATGAAACATCGCCTGCGATGGCGTCAAAACCGCCCAAATGTTTCGCCGCGGATGCGTAATAGGACGGCGGGTAGGTGCCCGCCGTATCGTTCACAGTAAGGAGGTCCCTCACACGTTTAACAACAGATGCTGCCGCTCCCATGGTGAAATTTCACGCTGGTACTCCTCGTTTTCCGCAAGCTTAATGTCCAAATAAAGCTGACAGAACTCAGGGCCCAGAATTTCCCAGACTTCCTTGGCATCCGCGAAAATATCGAGCGCCGCGTTTAGACTTGGAGGGAGGCGGTCGTCCGTTTCCCAGACCTCGTTTCTGGCTTCCGCACGCGGCTCAATCTTGTTTTTCATGCCAAGCAAACCACAGGCCAGAGACGTCGCGATCGCCAGATACGGATTACAATCCATTCCGATCACGCGGTTTTCCAATCGGCGTCCTTCTGGAGGGGAGTGCGGAACGCGCAAGCCAGTCGTGCGGTTGTCAGCGGCCCATTCCAAATTGGCGGGCGCGCTTTGTCCCTCAACGGTAATGCGACGGTAGGAGTTGATATAGGGGGCGAGCAACGGCACAGATTGCATCAGATATTTTTGCGACCCTCCGATGAAGTGATAAAACTTTTCGGTGGCAGAGCCATCCTCATTCGAGAAGATATTTTTGCCGGTTTCTTTGTCGACAATCGATTGGTGTAGGTGCATCGCGCTTCCAGGTTCGTCACGCATCGGTTTCGCCATAAAGGTTGCGAAAATGCCGTTCAGTAGCGCCGCTTCACGGATGGTGCGCTTGAAATAGAACACTTGGTCGGCGAGCAACAACGGGTCGCCATGTTGCAGATTAATCTCGATCTGGCCCGCGCCGCCCTCCTGAATGACGGTGTCGATTTGCAATCCCTGCGCCTCTGCGAAATCATAGATCGTATCAATAACGGGCCCATATTCGTCCACTGCGGACATCGAGAAAACTTGCCGTCCGGCACTTTTGCGCCCCGTGCGGCCAATCGGTGGCTCGATGGGCTCATTTGGATCGACGTTTGGCTTGGCCAGATAAAACTCGATTTCTGGGGCGACAACAGGTTTCAATCCTAGTTCATCATAGAGCTTTAGAACCCGTCGCAGTACATTGCGCGGCGCAACTTCTAAATCCGCACCCTCGCGGGTTTTCATATCACAGATAATCTGCAACGTCGGTTCACCCGCCCAAGGGGCCGCGGATGCGGTGTTCATATCTGGAACGAGGATAATGTCTTTCTCAAGCCACTGGTTCTCGATTTCCATATCCACAAACTCACCGGAAATCGTCTGATAAAAGAGCGAAATCGGCAGGTAGAATATCTCGTCTGGTTTAAACTTATATGCGGGCATCGCCTTGCCGCGCGATGTCCCAACGAGGTCTGGAATGATGCATTCCACCTCGTCAATGGAGCGACCATCAAGGTATTCCAAAAAAGCAGTTGGAAGACTGTCAGCCCACGATTCGGTTTTCTTGATTTTCCTAATTTTAGACACTTGTAGCTTCCTTTGCGATCTTTTGATCAAAAATTCAATTCGATGATGTGGTCGCGAGATTTAAACTTTGTTCTAAGTCCCCAGCCATGGCAATCGCCGCAGCTTCCTCATCCCGCTGTGCGAGAGCCTCTAGAAGCTCTGAATGTTTGTCCGGTAGGTTTTCAGTTCCATAGCGACTGCAATTGACGCGCAGACTTGGCCCAACTTGCACCCAAAGAGAGAGGGCCGCGCGAAAAAGGACGGGCGCTTGCGCCAAGGCATATATCTTGAAATGGAATCGATTGTTTCGTTCGAGGTATGTTTCGATATCGCCCGTTTCAATGGCGGTGTCGATTTCCGCGTCAATCGATGATAATTCCGTAATATCTTGTTTAGTAATGCTTTTTATCGCCCGACGTGTAAGCTCTGGTTCGACTTTTAGGCGCAAAAAATAGACGTCCTGAAAATTTTTAATATTCATTTCTGGCACGACAATCCGCCGATTTCCAAGCGTAACGAGTGCATTTTCCGCCGCAAGCCGCCGTATTGCCTCGCGCACCGGGGTCATACCCGCACCAAGACTTTCGGTTAATCCCATGATGGTTAGAGGCTGTCCTGGCGAAAAACGACCAAGCAATATCATGTCGCGCAGACGCTCATAAACCGCTTGGTGTTCTGGAATTTTTTTGGCTTCTATTGTCATCTAATTTACATACCGCTTTTTATGGGCTGACATCTTTTTCACGAATTTTGTTGCTTTTGTCAAACTTTTGATCAAATTATTATCTACACATTCGGAGGTGACGATGAAACTAATTCCAATTACTGTTGCAATCAGCCTTGCGGCGACATTTGCAAATGCACAAGAGGTTCGGGTCTATAACTGGTCCGATTATATCGACGAAGAACTTTTGGAAAAGTTCGAGAAGGAAACTGGCTACAAGCTAATATACGATGTTTTCGACAGCAACGAAGTTCTCGAAACTAAAATGCTGACAGGGGACTCTGGCTACGACGTTGTTGTCCCAACGGCGGACTTCCTACAGCGTCAAATCGTGGCGCAAGCTTTCCAGAAGTTGGACAAGTCGCAACTCTCGAACATTGACAATATGTGGGATGTCATTGAGGCGCGCACGGCGCAATATGATCCCGACAATGCGTATTCCATCAACTATATGTGGGGCACGACGGGTCTTGGGATCAATCTAGGCAAAGTTCGGGAAGTGCTGGGCGAGGACGCCCCGCTCTCAAGCTTGGACCTCGTGCTGAAGCCAGAAAATATGGAAAAGCTGGCCGAATGTGGCGTGTATTTTCTCGACGCTCCAACGGAAATCATCCCGATGACGTTGAAGTTCTTGGGCGAAGATCCTGATACGACTGACCCAGAGATTATTGCTAAGGCCGAAGGGGCGCTGCTTGCTGTGCGTCCTTATATCAAGAAGTTCCACAGCTCCGAGTATATTAACGCCCTTGCGAATGGCGAAATTTGCGTGGCCGTTGGTTGGTCTGGGGATATCCTTCAAGCACGGGATCGCGCGATCGAAGCTGACAATGGAGTTGAGATTGTTTTCAACGCCTTCAAGGAAGGCTCCTTGATGTGGTTTGACCAAATGGCCATCCCTGTTGATGCTCCAAATCCAGAAGGTGCGCACGCGTTTTTGAACTTCATTATGGACGCCGAGAATATGGCGGCTGCGTCGAATTACGTTTATTACGCCAATGGCAACAAGGCGAGCCAAGAGTTCTTGCTTGAGGATGTGATTGGCGACACGGCGATCTATCCAGACGAGGATACCGTTAAAAACCTTTACACAAAATCGCCCTACGAGGCGAAGCTACAACGGGTTGTGACGCGCTTGTGGACCAAAGTTAAGTCCGGCACCTAAGTTTAGGTAATTTATAATACTCCGCCCGAGCCACATGGCTTGGGCGTTTCTTTCTGGAAAGATGACATGAACCAAAACGCCATTTTTGCCCCTTGGGAAGATGTTAAAGCAAAGCCGCTGATCTCCTTTGATAATGTCACCAAGCGTTACGGAGATTTCACCGCCATCGACAAGATGAGCTTGGCTATTTATCCGCAAGAGTTTTTCGCTTTGCTGGGGCCCTCGGGCTGCGGGAAAACCACGTTGATGCGGATGCTCGGCGGCTTTGAAGAGGCCAGCGAAGGCACGATCACCATCGACGGGCAAAACATGGCTGGCATCCCTGCCAACAAGCGCGCGGTTAATATGATGTTCCAATCCTACGCGTTGTTTCCGCATTTGTCGGTTGCGGACAACCTAGCGTTCGGTTTGAAGCGCTCTGATATGCCGAAATCCGAAATTCAGGGTCGCGTCGAAGAGATGCTGCGCCTTGTTCAACTACAGAAATTCGCCAAACGTAAGCCGCATCAACTTTCCGGTGGCCAGCGCCAACGCGTGGCCTTGGCGCGCGCTTTGGCCAAGGCACCGAAACTGTTACTGCTCGACGAACCTCTCGGAGCGCTGGATAAAAAACTGCGCCACGAGACTCAGTTTGAGCTTATGGACATTCAGGAAAAAACGGGCACGACCTTCGTGATTGTGACCCACGATCAAGAAGAAGCCATGACCATGGCCAGCCGGATTGCCGTTATGGACCACGGAAAACTGGTGCAGGTCGATACTCCCGCGCGCGTTTATGAATCGCCCAATTCCGTTTATGTGGCCGACTTTATTGGCGACGTGAACATCATTGAGGGCACTGTCACGGAAATTTCCGAAGACGCTGCCGAGCTTTCATGGTCGGAGCATAATAATGGCCTTCGCGCCATGGTGGGGGAAGGCGTTACAAAGGGATCGTCCGCTGCTTTTGCCATTCGCCCCGAAAAAGTTACGATCGACACCGAAGAGCCGGTTGATCGGCACAATCGCGTGACAGGGCAGGTGGAAGATATTGCCTATCTTGGCAATATTTCGACATATTATGTGCGCTTGGGCACGGGCCAGTTGGTAAAAGCACAAACGGCAAATAATCGCCGTATTTCGCGCAGGAATATCACGTGGAAAGATACCGTCTGGTTGTCGTGGACCGACACCGCCGGCATCATTTTACACAAATAGGGGCACAGCATGAAATTCTCTCGTTCGCTTTTGATCGGCATCCCCTATTTCTGGCTTTTCATCCTGTTTTTGGTGCCGTTCGGGATCGTTCTTAAAATCTCGCTGTCCGATATCCAACTCTCGATTCCGCCTTATACGCCGACGCTCGATTTTTCCGAAGGTTGGGCAGGGTTTCGAGAGTTTCTGAGTGCACTGGATTTTGAGAATTACATTTTCTTGACCGAAGATGATCTTTATTGGAAGGCCTATCTCTCCAGTATTAAAATCGCGACCGTATCGACGTTTTTCACCCTTCTTGTTGGCTTTCCAATCGCTTACAGCATGGCCAAAGCGCCCGATGAATGGCGTCCGAGCCTGATGCTTTTGATCATTCTGCCCTTCTGGACCAGCTTCCTCATCCGTGTTTACGCGTGGATTGGGATCCTGTCGAACGAGGGTTTTTTGAACCAATTCCTAATGGGGTTTGGCCTGATTTCCGAGCCTCTCACCATCCTGAACACAAATACAGCGGTCTATATTGGCATCGTTTATACGTACCTCCCTTTCATGGTTTTGCCGATTTATGCCACCTTGGAAAAGCTAGACGGTACCTTGATAGAGGCCGCAGAAGACCTTGGCTGCACGCGGTTCTCGGCATTCTGGTCGGTCACGGCCCCGCTTTCAAAACCGGGGGTTATTGCAGGTTGTTTCCTCGTTTTCATTCCGGCCTTGGGCGAATTTGTCATCCCGTCCCTCTTGGGGGGATCCGAGACATTGATGATCGGTAAAGTGTTGTGGGAAGAGTTCTTCTCGAACCGCGATTGGCCCGTGGCTTCGGCGGTTGCAACGATCCTGTTGCTGCTCCTGATCATTCCAATCGTTCTGTTCCAACGCAACGAGCAAAAACAGCGGGAGGAGGGGCAATGAGACGTCTAACTGGCTTCAACATCATCGCCCTCACGGTTGGGTTTGCATTCCTTTATATTCCCATCCTGATCCTCGTGATTTTCAGCTTTAACGAGTCCAAGCTGGTGACGGTTTGGGCGGGGTTTTCCACCAAATGGTATGGCGAGTTGCTGCAAAATCAAGCGTTCCTTGATGCGGCGTGGGTCACCGTCAAGGTTGCCTTTTTCTCGTCCATTATCGCGACCATCCTTGGTACGATGGCGGCGTTTGTTCTTGTGCGTTCGGGGCGGTTTTTCGGACGCACACTATTCTCGGGAATGATTTATGCGCCATTGGTGATGCCCGAAGTTATCACGGGTCTGTCGCTTCTATTGCTCTTTATTTCGATCGGGATGCCGCGCGGTGTGGTCACCATCGTTCTGGCCCACGGAACGTTTTCGATGTGCTATGTCTCGGTTGTGGTTTCGTCGCGGATGGCGTCGTTTGACCGCTCCCTCGAAGAGGCGGCTTATGACCTTGGCTGTTCCGGTTGGGATGCCTTCAAAAGCGTGACTTTGCCCATTATCGCCCCCGCCGTCATCTCTGGCTGGCTGTTGGCCTTTACATTGTCGCTCGACGATTTGGTGATCGCAAGCTTCACCACGGGCCCGTCGTCGACCACACTTCCGATTAAAATCTACTCGTCCGTTCGGATGGGGGTTAGTCCGGAAATCAACGCGCTCTCAACAATTATCATCGGTATCGTTACGTTTGGCGTCTTAACGGTGTCGATCCTCTCTAAACGCGCAATCACCCGCCAACGCTTGGCAGAACGCGCTGCAGAACAACACTGATAGCGCGTTTAGTTGCAATGAGAAAACGAACCTGATGATGTCCCCCGGTTCTCAAAGATTGGTTGCGTTGAACTTGCGTTTAATCAAGGACGATTGATTCTTCCATCGCTAGATAAGCAGCATGAAGAACGCCTTTGCACATTTTTCCAGATTATTGCTGATCGTGAGTTTCGCCTTGAGCAGTGCGGTTGCCGTAGCTGGCAGCAATGACGCAGGCGTTTTCATGGAAATTTGCGCCGACGGTGTAGCTAAAACGGTGCGGATCGACGACGACAGCAATGCAGTTGACCCTTCGCACACCTGTAATGATTGCGTGATGTGCTGTCTGCAGATCGGGGCGGATCTGGAAAATTCTTTTGGCCAGAAGCTGACCTTCGCGCAGTTGAAACTTAAAACAGATTTCGCTTCTTACCAAATACCCCTAATTCAAAAACGTGGCATTCGCCCGAACCCACGCAGCCCTCCCCTAACTGAATTTTCCGGCCTGATCTCAACTGGCACTATAGAGTTCACCCTGAAAACACAGAGCGACGGGCGCCCTTACCTGAAGGATGCTGTCGCATGACGCTCCATAAAAACCTCCTGAATATCGTCGCATTCGTTGTGACATTGTTTTTCTTAGCACTCCCCGCAGCCGCTGAATCGGTTCTCGCCAAACTGCTCCCTAGTGTTCAGGTCGAGGAATTGGTCGAAGGGGCAGATGCCTTTGGTGCCATGAGCGCGGAAATTCCAGCGGTGGAGGTTCTCAAAGACGGAGAGCGCATCGGTTGGGCCTTTGTTACGTCCGATTATGTTTCGACCACTGGCTATTCTGGCAAACCCATTCACACCATGGTCGCGCTCGATGACGCGGCACAGGTGGCGGGTGTGCTTCTTGTTAAACACTCCGAACCGATTGTTTTGATTGGTATTCCCGACGCCAAGATGAAAGCGCTGGTGGCCAATTATCGCGGCCTTGATCTTGTGGCCGAGGCAGAATCCGGTGGCACAGCCCATAAACTCGATATTATTTCTGGCGCTACGGTGACCGTTATGGTGATCGACGATTCCATTGTTCGGGCTGGCCTTAAAGTTGCCCGCGTGCTTGGGTTGGGCGGCTTGGCGGTTGAGGAAAAAGGCACTGGTCCCCAATTCGAGATCAACCCAGATGCCGAAGCTTCCACCGATTGGATGACCCTTGAGGGCGACGGCACAGTGCGGCGTTTGTCGCTGGATGTGGGGCAAATCAACGAAGCCTTTGCCGCCATGGAAGACCCGCGCGCGGCCAAGCGCGCCCTGACCGAGGCCCCCGAAACCACCTTCATTGAGATGGAGGTTGCGCTTCTTTCCCCGCCCGCAATTGCGCGCGCAATCTTGGGGGATGCGGTTGCCGCAAATATTGATGACTGGCTGGACGATGGTGAATATGCCTTGGCCATCGTGGGGCGCGGGCTCTATTCCTTTAAAGGCTCGGGCTATGTGCGCGGCGGTATTTTTGATCGGATCGTTCTGATCCAAGACGACGTATCGGTCCGGTTTCGCGATCGGATGCACAAGCGGATCAACACCATCGCTGCCGATGGCGCTCCGGCGTTTGAAGAGGCTGATCTCTTTAAAATCCCAGCCGATAGCGGCTTTAATCCGACTGAACCTTTCCGCATCCAACTTCTGGTGCATCGCGAAGTGGGTGCAATCGAGAAGGTCTTTACCACCTTCGATTTAAGCTACCGTTTGCCAGAAAAATACATCCGTCCAGTTGCTGTTGCCCCCACAACAGAAGTGCCCGCGAGTGTCGAAGACGTGCTCTCGCAAACGGAAGCCGACGCACATCAGGCGCTATGGAAACGGATTTGGGCGGGCAAGCAGGTCGAGATCGCAGTGCTGGGTGTGATGCTGTTCGTGCTGACTGGCGTGTTCTTTTTTCAAACCTTTGCCACCCGCAATGAACGCAAATTCTATTGGTTCCGTATCGGATTTTTGACCGTTACGCTGGTTTACCTCGGCTGGTTCGCCAACGCGCAATTGTCCGTGGTCAACCTTATGGCGCTGTTTGGTTCGCTTGTGTCAGGGTTCAGTTGGCAGGCCTTCTTGCTTGACCCGATGACGTTCATTCTGTGGTTTGCGGTCGCCACGGCGCTGCTGTTCTGGGGGCGTGGCGCCTATTGTGGCTGGCTCTGTCCGTTTGGCGCTTTGCAAGAGTTGCTTAACCAAGTGGCGCGGGCCTTGCACATCCCGCAATGGACCCTGCCGTGGGGTTTGCATGAACGATTGTGGCCGTTGAAATATATGATTTTCCTTGGCCTTTTCGGGGTTTCCCTTGTTAGCATTGAGCAGGCAGAGCACCTCGCCGAGGTGGAGCCGTTCAAAACCGCGATTATCCTAAACTTTGTGCGGGCATGGCCCTTTGTGGCCTATGTTGGCGCGCTTCTTATCGCTGGTTTGTTCGTTGAGCGCTTCTTCTGTCGCTACCTTTGCCCCCTTGGTGCGGCGCTGGCCATTCCTGCGCGCTTGCGGATGTTTGACTGGCTCAAACGCTACCATGAATGTGGTAATCCGTGTCAAACCTGCTCCAACCAATGCCCCGTACAGGCGATCCATCCAACGGGCGAAATCAACCCGAACGAATGCATCAACTGCCTGCATTGTCAGGTACTTTATCAATCCAAAACAACCTGTCCCGTTGTCATCAAGAAGGTCAAACGCCGCGAAAAAGCTGGCGCGGCCCCTGATCTTTCGCGTGCCAATCTGGGACACCCGAACCAAATAAAATCCTAATTTACCAACTGAAAGGACGAGAAATGTCTGAGAAATCGAAACTTCCAATGACTCGGCGGAGCATGCTAGGCGCTACCGCTGGAACCGCGGCCCTCGCGGGCGCATTTGGCAGCCGCGCCATGCTCGCCGGTGGAGCCATTGGCGCTGCCACATTGGCCACCGCAACCAGCGCACGCGCGGCGGCAGGTGCAGAAGTTGGCCCAGGTCAGCTTGATGAATTTTACGGCTTCTGGTCCTCGGGCCAATGTGGCGAGATGCGCATTTTGGGCATTCCCTCCATGCGCGAACTGATGCGGGTTCCCGTGTTCAACACCTGCTCGGCCACTGGCTGGGGTATCACCAATGAATCCAAGAAAATTCTGACTGAGGGCCTTCTGCCCAAGACCAAGGAATATCTCGCCGCAAACGGTCACGAGTTCCCGCCAAACGGTGACTTGCACCACCCGCACATGTCCTTCACCGAGGGCAAATATGACGGCCGTTTCCTGTTCATGAACGACAAGGCCAACACTCGCGTTGCCCGCGTGCGCTGCGACGTGATGAAATGTGACAAGATCATCGAGATTCCGAACGCGAAGGCGATCCACGGCCTGCGTCCGCAAAAATGGCCACGCACCAACTATGTCTTCTGTAACGGCGAAGACGAAACACCAATGGTCAACGACGGTTCCGTTCTGGATGATCCATCGCAATACGTAAACTTTTACACTGCCGTCAATGCTGACGAAATGACTGTTGCATGGCAGGTGATGGTTTCGGGCAACTTGGACAACACCGATTGCGACTATGAAGGCAAATACGCCTTCTCGACTTGCTACAACTCGGAAATGGGTATGAACCTTGCCGAGATGACCGAGTTCGATATGGACCACGTCGTGGTATTCAACATTGCCGAGATCGAAAAAGGTATCGAAGCGGGCGACTTTATTGAACTGAATGGTGTAAAAGTTTTGGACGGCCGTAAGGGACTAGAAAATAACTACACCCGTTACATTCCTGTTCCAAACAACCCACACGGTTGTAACATGGCACCCGACAAAATCCACCTCTGCATCGCGGGCAAACTATCGCCCACAGTGACAGTCATCGACGTACGTAAACTGGACGCCCTTTTCGAAGGCGAAACAGATATGCGCAGCGCTGTTGTTGCAGAACCAGAGCTAGGTCTTGGGCCGCTTCACACCGCGTTCGACGGTACTGGCCGCGCCTACACCACGCTATTCTTGGACAGCCAAGTTGTTGTTTGGGACATTGCAAAGGCTATCGAGCTTTACAATGGTGCGGACGTTGACCCGATCATCACGAAAGAGGATGTGCATTATCAGCCGGGCCACAACTCAACCGTGATGGGCGAAACTTTGGAAGCGTCCGGTAAATACTACCTGACGATGAACAAGTTCTCCAAGGACCGGTTCCTCAATGTTGGTCCGCTAAAGCCCGAGAACGAGCAGTTGTTCTCGATCGATGGCGACAAGCTGACATTGATCCACGATGGCCCGACCTTTGCCGAGCCGCATGACGCGATCATGGTTGATCCAAGCAAAATCAACCCGAAATCTGTCTGGGATCGCAACGATCCAATGTGGGAGGATGCACGCATTCAAGCTGAGGCGGATGGTGTTGATCTTGACGACTACCAAGATACAGTGATCCGTGACGGCGACAAAGTTCGGGTCTATATGTCGAGCCAAGCACCGGCCTTCTCACTGGAAACCTTTACCGTGCAGCAGGGTGATGAGGTGACCGTTTATGTCACAAACTTGGATGACATCGATGACCTGACCCACGGTTTCACATTGGGGAACCACGGTGTTGCCATGGAAATCGGGCCGCAGGCAACGGCGTCCGTGACCTTTGTTGCGGCACAACCGGGCGTCTATTGGTACTATTGCCAATGGTTCTGTCACGCACTCCACATGGAGATGCGCGGCCGGATGTTTGTTGAGCCAAAGGCGTAAAACCATGTTACGTGCCCTGACCCTTGTGTTGTCATTTCTGATTGCGTTGCCCTTATCGGCAGCGGAAATCAGTGTGCCGTCTGGGTCGGGGCTCCTTGCCAATGCCATCGCCGGAGCAACCTCCGGCGATGTGCTCACTCTTGAGGCGGGCCTTCACGCAGGCCCAGTTATTATCGATCTTCCCCTTACATTGACGGGCCCGCCTGAGGCCATCATCGACGGCATGGGGCAGGGCACCGTCATCACAATTGATGCCTCCGATGTGGTCATTAAGGGCATCACAGTTATAGGTTCGGGTCTCGACAGCAAGAACCTTGATGCTGGTATCAAAATTCTGAAAAAAGCTGACCGTGCCTTGATTGAGGGCAACCGTTTGCTTGGTAATCTGCATGGAGTTGACGTGCATGGCGGCCACGATGCCGTGGTGCGCGACAACACGATTGAGGGCACGCAAACCCCGCGGATGAATGATCGCGGCAACGGCATCTATGTGTGGAATTCTCCGGGGACTGTTGTTGAGGGCAACTCGGTTCGCTGGGGTCGTGACGGGATTTTTTCCAATGCCTCGCGCAAGGGCACCTACCGCAACAACCTGTTCCGCGACCTGCGTTTTGCCGTGCACTACATGTATACCAACGACTCCGAGGTGTCGGGCAACGTGTCGATTGGCAACCATCTTGGCTTTGCCATCATGTTTTCCAACAATGTCATTTTGCAAGATAACCTGAGCCTGTCGGACATCAGTCACGGCATGATGCTGAACTATGCCAACAACGCTGAAGTGTCGGGAAATTTGGTGCGCGGCGGGGCGAACCGCTGTACCTTTATCTATAATGCCCACAAAAACCTGATCTATAATAACCGCTTTGAGGGCTGTAATA
This sequence comes from Falsihalocynthiibacter sp. CO-5D18, assembly GCF_041205445.1. Taxonomy (NCBI): domain Bacteria; kingdom Pseudomonadati; phylum Pseudomonadota; class Alphaproteobacteria; order Rhodobacterales; family Roseobacteraceae; genus Falsihalocynthiibacter; species Falsihalocynthiibacter sp. CO-5D18. Next base: position 304,375 of record NZ_JBGFCF010000001.1, read on the forward strand.
TTGGCATCCATTTTACCGCAGGTTCCGAGCGTAACATCCTTACAGGGAACGCTTTTCTCGGCAATCGGACACAGGTCAAATATGTCGGAACGCGCGATATCGAGTGGAGCTTTGAGGGGCGGGGTAATTACTGGTCGGATCATTCCAGTTTCGATTTGAATGGCGACGGCATCGCCGACAGTGCGTTTCGTCCCAATGATTTGATGGACCATCTTTTGTGGTCCCAACCCGCCGTTGCCTTGCTGACGGGGGCACCCGCTGTGCAACTTATCCGCTGGGCGCAATCCAGCTTCCCCGCTACACTCCCCGGAGGCGTGGTCGATAGCGCGCCATTGATGGTCGCGCCGACCATTACCGTTCTCCCCCAATACACCGCGATGGAGGCCGACGCGGCTTCCCGCAGGAATGAAAGTGACTTTGATGACTTCGACGTTAACGATCTCGCAACTCACTAAGACGTTCGGCGGGGTCAAAGCCCTGTCCAATGTTTCCCTAAGCGTCGCCCCGGGCGAGCGCGTGGCGCTGCTTGGTCATAACGGCGCGGGAAAATCGACCTTGATGAAGATGATATTGGGCCTGATTGCGCCCGATAGCGGCGACATTTCGGTCTGTGGCGTGGCGCCTGGCGATCCTGAGGCGCGTTCGCGTGTCGCCTATTTACCTGAGAATGCGGCCTTCCATTCCGCTTTGACGGGGTTGGAGCAGATCACCTATTATATGCGTTTACGCAAAGTGGACACTGCGGGGGCGATGGACTTGCTGGATCGGGTGGGCTTGGCCCATGCCGCGAAGCGACGGATTGGCACCTATTCCAAAGGGATGCGGCAGCGCGTGGGCCTTGCCCAAGCCCTGATCGGTCATCCGACGCTTTTGGTTTTGGATGAACCGACCAGCGGCCTTGATCCTGTTTCTCGTCGCGATTTTTACGAACTTCTGGACGCGCTGGCCGCTGATGGTGCTGCCATTCTGTTGTCGAGCCACGCCTTAACCGAGGTCGAGGCCCGCACCGATCGCTTGTTGATCCTGTCGGGTGGTAAAATGGTCGCCGAAGGGACGATGCCTGAGTTGCGGCGCAAGGCAGCCTTGCCTGTCGCGATGCGTATCTCCGCGATCAACGGGTATGATACGGATATCATGGCTGCCTTGCCCGATGCCGTTCGCGTGAATGGGGCGCTTCACCTGACTTGTACTCAGGAAGAAAAACTGGCCATGCTTGTGCGGATCTCTGCTTTGGAAAATAAGGTTGCGGATGTCGATATTATCCCTCCAAGCCTTGAAGATATTTACAGTTATTTCAGCCGGAGGGATGGCCAATGATTGCCCGCATCCTCGCAACCGCCACCACCGAAATTCACATCGCACGGCGCAATCTCTGGGTTCTGATCGCGGTGTTGCTGATGGTGGTCTTCTCGCTGGTTTTATCGGCAGCGGGTTCGGCTCCGACTGGCGCGCTTGGTGCGGATCGCTTGTCGGTTGTTGTGGCTTCGCTTACGTCCTTGTCGGTTTATCTCGTGCCTTTGGTGGCGCTTTTGATGTCGTTTGATGCGGTCGCGGGCGAGGTCGAGCGCGGCACGTTGCCCCTGCTTTTGACTTATCCGGTTGCCCGTTGGGAGGTTCTCGCGGGGAAGATGGTGGCACATACGGCCATCCTGATTGTCGCAATCCTCGCAGGCTATGGAGCGGCAGCGGTGATTACGATTGCTGCCGATTCAGCCGCTGTTTCGGGGTTGGGTGCATTGTGGCGGTTGACGTGGACGTCTACTTTGCTCGGCGCAACATTCCTTGGAATTGGCTATGCGCTTTCGTCTTTGGCGCGTCGCGCTTCGGGGGCGGCTGGGCTGGCGATCGGGCTTTGGTTGGGGCTGGTTGTTCTGTATGATCTGGGCCTGCTGGCCGCAGTTGTCGCCGACGATGGCGGCACGTTTACCACCTCCGTCTTTCCCTTCGCGCTGCTCGCCAACCCCGCCGATGCGTTCCGCTTGTTCAACCTGACTGCTTCGCAGGCCACCGCTGCTGCGTCCGGTGTTGGCGGTGCTGCCGCCGTTATTCCACAGTGGCAGTCATTGTTTTCTGTGGTGGTCTGGCCGCTATTGGCGCTTGGACTTGCTGCGCTGGCTTTTCGAAAGGTCGAGCCATGAGGACCCTTCTGATCGCCCTGTCGCTCCTCACTTTGACGGCTTGCAAAGAAGAGGTCGTGCAAGACACGACCGCTGTGCCGCTTTCTGAGGAAGCCGTCGGACATTATTGCCAAATGAACCTGTTGGAACACGATGGCCCCAAAGCGCAGGCCCATTTGGCGGGCCTACCGCGTGCGCCGCTGTTTTTCAGTCAGGTGCGTGACGTGGTCGCCTATCTGCGGATGCCTGAGCAAAGCCATGAAATTCTCGCCGTCTGGGTCAATGACATGGGCGCTGCAAGCGCCACTTGGGATGCGCCCGGAGCAACAAACTGGATCACCGCCGAGGAGGCCGTTTATGTTGTCGGGTCGCGTGTGGTGGGAGGCATGGGTGCGCCAGAAATCGTGCCGTTCTTGAAGCCGGAAGATGCAAATAAATTTGCGAAAACCAATGGCGGGCAAGTTATGCACCTCGCAGAAATTCCAGATAGTGCCGTTCTGGCGCCCGTTGTCTTGGATGGCAACACAGATGATGCAGATTTTGAGACCCGCCAGCGCGCCTTGTCGCGCAAACTCGGAGAATAAACCTATGACCAATCGCCGTCGTTTTCTGGCCATCAGTGCCGCCGCATTTGCTTTCCCTGGCTTTGGAGCTGCCCAACCTGTTTACACGTGGGAGGGTGTCGCCCTTGGTGCGCGTGCAACCCTGCGTCTGGCCCACCCCGACGCGCCCGCGATCAGCGCACCGGTGGCGGCGGAAATTTCACGGCTGGAAGATATCTTTAGCCTTTTTCGTGCCGACAGCGCGCTGTCACAATTGAACCGCACAGGCACCCTGCAAGCGCCGCCGTTTGAATTACTTGAATGCCTGTCGCTTGCGGGCGCTGTGCATGTGGCGAGCGATGGTCGATTTGATCCAACGATCCAGCCGCTTTGGAAAAGCTACGCTGAAGCTTCGGCACAGGGGGCGCTGCCTGAAGCGCAAACGCTGGAATTGGCGCGTGCGCTGACGGGGTGGACGAACGTAAATCTCGACACTGACGAAATTGCAATGCGGCCCGGTATGATGCTGACACTGAACGGGATCGCACAGGGCTATATCGCGGATCGTGTGGCGGATATGCTAAGCGCCGAGGGGTTGACCAATATCCTGATTAATACGGGCGAGTTCCGCGCGCTTGGCCAGCATCCAAATGGCGGTGCTTGGCCCGTCAAACTGGCGGCGGGAGGCGAAGTGCCCCTTGTTGCACGGGCTCTTGCCACATCTGCCCCATTGGGAACGACGTTTGATACGGACGCGCAAGTAGGCCATATCCTTGACCCGCGCACGGGTTCGCCGATCCCGCAAAACTGGCGGGAGATTTCAGTTTCTGCAAACTCAGCGGCCCTCGCCGACGCGCTCTCGACAACGGCCTGCCTCTTTGAAACCCGAGCAGAGATCGAGAATTGTCTGGCGCAATTCCAAGGTGTCCGTCTTGAGGCAGCCGCATCCGTTTAACGGGAATGGGGATCAGGCGCGAGGCTCCTCGGTTTGGCTTTGAGGCATTCGCCTTGCGTAGGATTACAGCATTTTGAGACAAAACGGGCGCGACGGGATCGGCGCTCGATGTGGCCGATGGTGATACTATCGTTGACCAGCTTGCCGCTTCAAAGCACCCCATGGGATCCTCGACTTGGCGAAATTTCGCAAGTATGACAGCTCCCCATGTCGCGGGAAGTTTGCGCGCCCGCGTATTTGAATGGTGTCTTCCAATAGAAGGCAGAGCCAGCTCCTCTTCGACGGTCTCCATAAAAAAGTTGCCAAAAAATCGCTAAAACCGTAGTTTCTTCATACGATTGTAAGGATTTGGAAAACTCACGGACCCTGGGGAGGGATTAACTTGACTACATACGCATTTGAAGGCTTCGCCGTTTACTACGACAACTCTGTGGAGGAAGATACGGGCGCTGCCTTTTCGGGCATCACTCTTGAAATTGTGGTTCCGGAATCTACAACTGATTTTAGATATGTAACTCTGCCGCTTGAACCTGGTGAAGATGATGTAACGGAAACCAATGTTGATACCCACATCGACGATTACACAGTGCGTATCAACGGTGATACAGTCTTAGAAGATAGTGACTTCTACGAGGGTATTTTTGAGGTCAAGTGGCTGGATGGCGGCGTTGCACGCTCTACCATCGTCTATATTGCCGACTTTCGGAATGTGAATGTACCAGGCCTTGGGGTCGTCGACCCCCAGAATATTTTTGTTCTCTCAGGGGACGCGTTCCCCGCGTTTACATCTCTCCAAGAGGTGCAGGATCTTTTGGACAATCCGAATACCGAGATTGTGATCCCAACCGGTGCCTTTGCTCCAGGAGCAACAATCCAACTCAGCAGTCTTGACGCTGTTGTAACCGAAAATGACATCATAACGGGCGACAACGATGTCAACACGTTCGCTGGTGGCGGTGGCAATGATCTTATCGAGGGACTTGGCGGCGATGACCGTTTGTATGGAGGCAACGACCACGACCGTCTGAATGGTGGCACGGGGGCTGATGTGCTCAGTGGCGGGAATGGCATTGACCGTGCCGAGTACTCGGATGCAACGGCATCGGTACGCGCGGATCTCGCGTATAGCGGTAACAACACTGGCGAAGCTGAGGGCGACACCTATTTCTCCATCGAGAACCTGCTGGGATCCTCTTACGGCGACATTTTGGCGGGCAATAACGCTGCGAATAGTGTTTTCGGCGGCAATGGCAACGATTTTCTGATCGGACGTGGCGGCAATGACAATCTGTACGGTGGTAACAACCACGACAGGCTGAATGGTGGCGCAGGAGCGGACGTGCTCCACGGCGGTTATGGTATTGATCGCGCGGAGTATACGACGGCATCCACGATGGTGCGCGCGGATCTTGGCTATAGTAGCAATAACACAGGTGAAGCGGCGGGGGATACTTACGTATCCATCGAGAACCTACTCGGGTCTGGATACGGAGACATTCTCGCGGGCAATAACGCTGCGAATAATGTTTTCGGCGGCAATGGCAATGATCTCCTAATCGGACGTGGCGGCAATGACGGTCTGTATGGTGGAAACAACCACGACAGGCTGAATGGTGGCGCAGGAGCGGACGTGCTCCACGGCGGTTATGGTATTGATCGAGCGGAGTATACGACGGCCACTACGATGGTGCGTGCCGATCTTGGGTATAGCAGCAATAACACAGGTGAAGCGGCAGGGGACACCTACATTTTGATCGAGAACCTGCTGGGATCCACTTACGGCGACATTTTGGCGGGCAATAACGCTGCGAATAATGTTTTCGGTGGCAATGGCAACGATTTTCTGATCGGACGTGGCGGCAATGACGGTCTGTATGGGGGTAACAACCACGACCGTCTGAATGGCGGCGCAGGGGCTGACGTGCTCCACGGCGGTTATGGTATTGATCGCGCCGAGTATACGACGGCCACAACCATGGTGCGCGCTGATCTTGGGTATAGTAGCACCAATACGGGTGAAGCGGCAGGGGATACTTACGTATCCATCGAGAACCTGCTGGGGTCTTCCTTTGACGACTTTCTCGCGGGGAACAACGCGGCGAACTCCCTTTTGGGCGGCAATGGCGACGATCTTTTGGTCGGGCGCGGCGGCAATGACCGCCTCTATGGTGGTAACAATAACGACCGTTTGCTTGGAGGCACAGGCAATGACTATCTCCAAGGCGGTCAAGGCGCGGATGTCTTTATTTTCGACGCGAACTCCGGTGTTGACACAATTTCCGATTATGACGCCCTTGATTTGATCCGTATCCAAAACGGTGCAGAAACCATGGCGGACTTCACATTCACCGACACAGTTGAGGGGCTGCTGATTGAATTTGGCAGTGTAGATATTTTCCTGAGCGGTCTGGACCGTGCGGATGTGAATGCAAGCGATTTTGATTTCGTCTAACGCGTGGAACTAACGGGGCGGGTACTGCGATGATGCGTGGTGCCCGCCTTCTTTGCGGGGTCAAAATGTGCGTAAAAGCGAGACGCATGACAGGACCGCTCGGCGTTATATTTTTGCGCGAATGAGGCGCGGGCACGCAATCGGTTGTGGTTGCGCCTCGAGTATGACGCAAAATATGGCCAAATGGCTGCGTGTTTGGAAGCGCCGCTTGGCTGGAGAATACCCGTTTCATTTCGTTTTACAGCGTCCAAAAAGGGGTTGATTCTGCTCCCCCAGGCGTCTTCTCCCCGCGATCAAGTGTGTGATGTTGGCTTTCGAAATTTTATGGCTGCCGCACTAAAACCCCCCAAAAGTCACCAAATAGTCATACATTTCGGCGAACCTTTGCCAGATGCGAGTGTGTTTGGAAAATGGCTGGACGTAAGTCTGTGACGGGCTATGAGTGCCCGCAAGAACACAAATTCGCCTCAAGGCGGAACATACAGGCTTAGGAGCAGTAGCATGTCCAATACATTTGCGGCCTTTTTGGTCGCATTGAAAATGATGGAATCCGGTGGAGACTATCAATCTGTAAACTCGCTTAACTTTTTGGGAGCCTATCAATTCGGCGAAGCGGCCCTCACTGATCTTGGGTATGTCCGATACGACGGCAACGCCTATGATAACAACTATAGTGGTGGTTTCACGGGCAAAGGCGGGGTCCGATCAGCCAAAGATTTCCTCTCCAACAAAAAAGAACAGGATCGCGCGGCAAAGGCGTGGATGACGCTGATGTGGGACTATATCGAGCTTCACAAGATCGCGCATTATAAAGGTCGCAATGTTGGCGGCTCAAAACTGACGGCGAGTAGCATGTTGGCGGCGTCGCATTTGTTGGGCGCGGGTGCTTTGAAAGAATACATTCAATCGAATGGTAAGGCCGATTTGCGCGATCCGTATGGCACGCCGCTCAAAAAATATATCAACAAATTTAGCGGCTACGACGTTCGGGTCGCCTCGCGCTAATCGCCCCCTTGTTTTGGACCTCGTCGCGGAGCATATGGGCGATAGCGGTCAGGATGATGCCGTTTGTGTTGACATCGCTGTAGAGATACATCGGTTTGTGGTCTTGGGCGAAGATACCAGCCGAGAACCCTTGTCCCTCAATTCTGGCTTTGTCGCGAATGAAGGCCACTAACTTCTGGGAATAGGGGTGGGGAACCGTCGCGGCCCAAAGATACGCTGATTTGGAGCTGATAACCTCCGCCTTGCGACGAAATGCGGGTGTTTGAAACTTGCTTGAACTGGAGGTGAAGGCAACAACCCAGCTTTCATCCAAATCCCTATCAAAGCGGACACCTTGATAGGAAAACCACGGCGAAAAATCCAAAAGCGTCTCAGAGGCACATTTCAACGTGCCCGTTTTTTCATACCACCTGAGTTGCGCGTCAAACAACACGCGCGCCAAATAGGCCGTTGGCTCGTCTTTTCCTAGCTCGATTTCCTGCAAAAGGGCAGGTTCCGTACCAAAATGCCCAATAGATGCGGCGGTATAAAGGAAGTTTATCTGCTGCTCAGTTTTGGAACCCTGCCTGTCGTCGGCATAGGGCGAGTCAATTTCCTGACCTGCCATAGCATACCCGAGCCGCGAATACTGGGTGCAATGGGACAGGTATTTATCGACCAATTTCCCGTTGATGTAATCATAGGGATGACCGTCGCGCACAATACGGTTCAGGTCCCAGCCATCCAAAATACGCTGCACGGTTTCTGGCGCCGCCAAACCGTCCTGTTTTACAGCAAAAAGCGCGACCAAGAACCGTCCCGCATCACATGCGTCGAAATCCTCAGAAATACCGCGCCCCGTCTCTGTTGACAGTCTTGCAGGCGGCAATCGCGCGCCATCGATTGTCACAGGCGGTAAGTTCGCCAGTACTGTTTCAACGCGTTCGGTTGCGTTTTTACGGTCGATGATACCAAGGGAGCATGCGGACATAATACCACGCAACTGACTGGCAATGTCCCACATCGTGGCGTCGCGGTTCACGCGGCCACCAGATCCGCCCTTGGCTGTGCCCGCACAAAGCCCCGTGGTTGAATGGGAATACCGTTCAATATACTGCCAAGCCAGCGCCGCATCTTGCAGCAACTTTTTACGTTCCTCCGCGACTGGGGGGGCGACGGTTGGGGGCAAGGTTGCCAGCAAGCGCCGCGTTGATTGGAGGTTGCTTAAGATCGGTTCAGACGCAAAAAGATAGTCAACCATACCGCTGACCGAGCGAAGTTTGGCACGGCCCTCATGGCGCATCGTGGTCAAGCGATGGATGAGAGACGCCCGCTTGATATACGTTGAAACATTTTCGGGCGTGATGACAATCGTCATATCTGCGACGGGGTTCAACGGCAGAAGCGTTTGCGCTGGCATGTCGGGAGCGCCGTGACTGGCAATTTGGTACCGACCGTCGGGGCGCAGGCCAAAATAGGCATTCGGCGTTTCTGGCGGCAACAGAATGATCCGCGTGTCTGCCGAAAGAGGCGCGCTGTCGCCTTGCGTAAAGTGTATACACTTGGTTTGAATTTCATGCGAGGCGGTCGCAGGGCAGGGGCTGAAGGCGTCCTTGTCAAAGCGCGTGAAGGGGATGCTCGCCGCCGTAAGCTCTTGTTCAAACGCATCAAGCGCATCATTTGATAGCGGCGTTTTGTTCTCTATCAAAGCAAGGCTTAAGCTTGAGGCGGGGTAGGCGTCGGTTTGGAGCAAAAGATCGGTGGGTCGCGAGATAAAGAACCTGCCGGAATTGTTCGCGTCGGCGAGCTTCATGGCGAGTGCGGTCAATTGTTCCACCACGTCTTTTTCAGGCAATTTGGAAGCAACATCGACGGGAATACATATAAGGCCGCCCGCGACCGTGTCCTCACTTGCGGACGTCCCAGATGCGCGCGCGTCCGAGGCCGAAAATTTGAAAAAGGTCCCGCCACTAACGACGATTTGCTCTCGGCCCATCGCGTTAATATCCGGTGCCTTCTCAGAGATGAAAGGTTGCAAAAAGACCCGAAACCCAGAGCCACGAAAAGCGGCGTGATCCAGATCGTCGTCTGGAAAGGGGTCATAAAGCGTCGTGACATTGGACCCGAGCACGTGAAGCGGGCTATCGCTGGGGCCGGTTGTTAGGTTGGCGCGTAACTTCGCCGCGGTGCGCATTTGAAAGTAGCGTCGATCACTTGCGCGTCGCGGCATTTGTGCTGCGACTTCAAAAAGTCCAGCCTCTGTTTGGGCAAGCGTTTCGACCAGCCGCCCGACAGTCGAATCGAAACCCCGCCCCTCGGAGAAGTCTAGAGCGCAGCAGATTGGAAGCCCCCGCGACATGAAAAGTTTTGCGAGCAACTCCACCAAATGCGAGGAGGTTGTCTCTGATACTCCAACCAAGCAAATAGTCACAGAATGCGCTACATCTTGCGCATGCGCACCTGTGCCAACCCTAAATGAAGGCACGATAGACACCCCAGCGGAGGCCATGAAATTACGTCGATTCAGCATAAATTAATTTCCAGGAAATCTATTCATATTGATTTATGTCATAAATTCAGTTATTTATGCAATATATTGTAGCTGAATATATTGCGATAGCGCCAACAGCGGCGCACTCAGTTCATTGCTTTTCTAGACTAACTCATTTTCAGGCATTGTCTGGGTCGCGGGATTAAGTCCTCGGGGGGGGTATTGGGTGCGGAAAATGTTGTTTGAAGATAGGACAGGCACGCGCGTTGTCCTTTGGAGGGGTGTCGTTGCGAGCCTTCTAATTGGGCTTCCACTGTGGGCCGGCGACTATCTGTATCGAATTTATAATCTGCCCACATTACCACATGTCGTGGCTTCTAGCACAGAACAACTTGATCCCGATCTTTCGGGCTTGGGGCAAGAGGCTTGGTTTGAAAGCCGCCTTAAGCCCGAAGTCACAGAAAATTGCCAGCGTTCAGCAAATGGTGCGCGCAAGGTCTTTGGCTATCTTCCAGCGAACGATCCGCGCGCTTTATCTGGATTTTGGCAGCACTGCTCCGACTTAGACGCGGTCATCGCAGAAAGTTTTGTTTTTGACGCGCACAGCCAAGGTCTAACATCCGTTGGTCAGGATTATTTTACGTCGAAGCGAGATGTGCAATTGCCAGAGGTTCTGCTGTCCATCAAGCCGCAGTCGAGCGAATTGGAGCAAGGTTTTGAACGGTTCCTTATGGACCAGAAAAAACGCGCAACCTTGGTGGATAAACTCGCGTTGGAAACCGCTGGTCGCACCTTTGCGGGGCTGTGTTTGGATCTGACAGGGTATCCCGCGCTCGCCTCCGATGGGCTTGTCGCCTTGCTTGATGAAGTTGCTTCCATGCGGGAGGGGAGCGACACAAAAACCTGTCTCATCGCAGGTGCGGATGCGGCGCTTTGGCAACGCAAGGACTTGATCGACGCTGTGGATTTTGGAGTCGTTCAGGGCTTCCAGACGAATAGAGCGGCCTTCACACCCATCGCCCCCGCGGACTGGTTCGCGCCGGCAATGGCCGAGGTGTCAACGCATCTTCCTGTCGAAAAACGGGTCATTGCCCTTGGAGCGTTCGGGGAACCGTGGCAGACGGGCCGTGCCACCAGCCAAACCGTTTCCTACAGTGAGGCGCTGTGGATGACGAACCGATTTAAGGGCAATGTTGGCGAAAACCTTCAACTCGGAAACACGTATCTTCAATTCGTAGACACAGACCGGCAACGAAACCGGATTTGGCTTTCTGATGCTGTGTCGCTCTACAATCAGATGCGCGCGTTGGAAAACGACCAGACCGTCGCAGTTTGGCCGTTAGGGTATGAAGATCCAGCGATTTGGCCGGTTTTGTCGGCACCAGTCGAGAGTGATGCGGCGCGCAACAGTTTGTCGAGGCGCATTTCCCTTGAGGACAGCTTGATCCATATCGGCCGTGGCGTTGCGGTTATGGAGGTCGTGAATGCCACCGTGGGAAGGCGGAAAGTCACATTCGACGGGTCCGGACGTGCGATCACGCAAACCTATGAAACACTGCCGACCCCTGCAATACTGCGCCATGACGTACATCCCAATGACACGCAAGCGCTCGTGACGTTCAACGGTTTTGGAGGTGAAAGCGACCTCAATACCTTGCTTGGTGTTTTGCACGACAACAATATCAGCGCGACCTTTTTCCTAAGAGATCGCGGGCTGCTTGATATTGGGGCCAAACTCCCTCATGTGGAGGCGCTTGGCCACACTCTTGGTACAATTGTCAGAAGCCTTGCTACGGCAGGCCCATTTGAAGCCGACCTAGAACAACTGGCCAATAATAAAGCGCAACATGTCTTGGCCCATCTAACCGGACACCGCACTACGCTTATTCGCAACGCGGGCCAACCCTTTGATATGCCATCAACCCGAAAGGAACTCGCAATAACGCGTGCGTGGGTTGCGCAAGATTTCATTCCAATATCCAACGGAGCCGTATTCCAAAATCCCGAGACGGATCGCGCAGGCTTTGTTGCCCAACTTCGCGAAGCAAGTCTCACAGGCCATCCGGCGGTTATGTCGTTTGACCTGACAACCAAATATGCTGCGGAGCTTATTGCAACTCTGCCGGACCTGTTTGCCGATTTGCGGCGGGACGGGTTCACGTTTGCGCCCTTGGCCGAAGTTGCTAACCTTGGTGCGGCGGAAATAGCTCCGCTCGATCCGATTTCAAAGAGGGCGCGCGACACGGTCACCTATCGCCTTCTCAACTTCTGGTATTTTGGCCTGACGACAACCTTTCTTGTCTTGCTCGTTTTTGCGATTGTCAGATCGTTGATTTACCTTGTTTTGGCTTTCTTTCGCAAACCTTCGCCACAGCGTGACCCTGAATACCTTCCGGGGATTACAGTTGTGGTGCCAGCCTATAACGAGGCGAATGTTATTGTACGGAGCGTTTGGTCAATTCTGGGCTCGAACTATCCCAACTTTGAAATCATCGTGGTGGATGATGGCTCGTCCGACGGAACCTATGATACGGTCAACGCGGAGTTTCACAATCATCCACGCGTCAGGATCATCCGGCAAGAAAACGGCGGCAAATGGCAGGCCGAGAACCACGCGTTGCAGTATATCAAAACGCCCTTCTTTGTGGGGGTGGATGCCGATACTATTTTAGATCCTGATGCTCTAGGTTGGTTGGTTCAGCACTTCAAAGACGAGCGTGTCGGAGCGGTGGCAGGCTTTGTGGAGGTCGGCAATCGAAAGGGGTATCTGACGTCCTGCCAAGCGCTGGAATACCTCGTTAGCCAAGCGGTCACGCGGCGCAGTTTCGAAACCATCAACGGTATTTTTGTTGTGCCCGGTGCGATCGGGGCTTGGCGGGTTGCGGCAGTTGAGGCCGCAAATAGGTATTCGGGCGATACAATCACCGAGGATGCCGACCTGACGGTTGCGGTGCATCGCGCCGGTTATACCGTTCGTTTTCAAGAACAAGCGCGCGCCTATACTGAGGCCCCCGAACAGACTAAAGCTTTCTTGAAGCAACGGCGGCGCTGGACGTTGGGGATGCTGCAAACCTCGTGGAAACATTGGCGCTCTATTCCAGAACGCCGTGCGATTGGGCTTGTGTCGATTATGGACGCGATCTGGTTTAGTCTGTTGACGAGTATGGTGTCGCCCTTCGTCGATTTGCTTTTGCTCAGCATCTTGGTCAAGACGGTGATTGAATACAGCCTGCATGGAGCGCTCAACGTTACAGGATTTCCAACCGTGGTCTTGATCAGCTATATTGTCCTTGTGGCTATCGACATGGCCTACACTCTTACAGCGTTCTGGTTTGAACGAAAGTTCGACCTAAAACTGCTGTTGCTGACAATTATCCTGCGTTTTGGGTACCGGCAACTGATCTATTTTTCGTCCTTTCAAGCGATCAGAGACGCGTTAACTGGCCGCTTGCCCGGCTGGCAAAAACTGGAACGCACAGCTTCCCGACTAAGCGCCAACCTAAATTTGGTGAGCCCGGTTCTTGTGAGCGTAAAACAAACAGACTCGGGTCGGAAAATGAGAACTTAAAACCTGCCAGTTGCGTTGCTGAACGAAAGTGGTTGCGACGAAATATCGTCCAGAGATTGACGGACTGCAAGCCATCACAGTTCTCGCGGTCATTGTTTATCATGCTGATACGACATTCTTGAGGGGAGGGGGCCTTGATCTCGCAATTAATCATAGAAAATTTGAGCCTCGGACGATTTACCTTCTGGAACTTCCATACCGGTTGCCACGATTTTATCGACATTAGGTCTGTTCGCCGTCATTTTATCCCTCGTGCTGCTTAACGCCTCTACGCTGCCCTTAGTTGCGGGTGCTTCCGTGATTTTAGTGTTTGCAGTTGGCAACACCCCAATCGCACCTCTTTTGTCGTGGCGACCATTGGTTGCTATGGGGCTGATCAGTTGCAGCGCGACTGTACGATTCAACTCCCCCAGTCCCCCGACGTTTTCGGATTGATTGCCTTGTCGATCTTGGTGGCGCCGTTCACCTACCACTTCGTTGAAATACCCTTCCGAAAACGTAACAAAAGGGCCGTGATATCCTTGCGCGGGCGTATCTCTTGCCGTCGTCGGTGTCGTGTTGGCAATTGGGGTTAACCAATCCACACCGCGACCCACCAGCGTTTCCATCCCGCGAGCGCCGCCGAAATAGACTTTTTGCGGACGTTGGATCCCGAGATTTCGGTCTTATAACTTGAGAATTTCCTGCGCCCGAATGGCGTGTGTGACACAATGATCGGGTCGACTTCTATGTTTCGCGATGAAGGGCATCTTTCAATCGAAGGATCGCGCTATCTCGGGACGCATACTGATTTCATGCGTAAAATCATTGCTAAATCCAATCTAAGGTATGGAGCTTAGGAACGGGGAAATATTCGAATCGATGCCAGCTATAGGAAAAGTTTTTCCATGAGGTCAGAAGTGGCCAAACCCAAAAGAATGGCATGTGAATTCAAGAAAAAGAGGCCCGTAAAATTTGAAGCTTAGAGGCGCCGTGCAAATTATATTTGTAAGACAACTTGTTCTAATGTATGGTTCTTTAATGCCACACACAACATTAGATTACGTTTCTCTCTTCCTGATTTTCTTCTCAATCCTTGTGATTGTCGTGGGGATTGTTGTCGTCCATGAAATCCCGGGTAAAGTCGCAAAAGCGCGCAATCACCCACAGTTGGATGCGATCAAGATCACCAGTTATTTAGGCTTGCTGGTCTTTCCACTATGGATGCTCGCCCTCATCTGGGCCCATTTCCGCCCTTGGACCGTTTCAGGTCTTGAGGGGACTTCCGACAGTCCTCCGCCGGAACAGAAATAGCCTCCCCGCCAACGACCCCTTCTTCATACAACCCAGTCAGGACGCCAGAAAATGGAAATCCTTGTTACGATTGCCTATCTGTTTTTGATCCGGTTGGTTTTCTTTGATTTTAAATGGTTGAAGTTCAATCTTGTCTGGGGGCTTTTGTGCTCTGGCCTTTATGCTTCGGCCGCTTTGGTTGAGGTTGTTTTTCTTGGACAACTTACCCCTTATTCGGATTCCGCGTTTGTCCAGAGATACGTCGTCCAGATTGGGCCCCAATTTGGCGGCACAGTCACAGAGGTTCACGTTAAACAGGACGACATAGTGAAGCTCGGCGATCCTTTGTTCAGTCTCGAGAAGGACACGTTCCAAGCTACGGTCGATGAAAATCAAGCCAGTCTGGTTTTGGCCAAGCAAAATATAAAAATCATGCAGGCGCAATTGACCTCTGCCGGAGCAAATGTTGCGCATCAGGAAAGCTTGCTTGAACAGACTTCTGTTCAGGTTGAAATTTCCAAAGCAGCTGTCTCGGCGGCACAGGCCCGAGCGAAATACGATGTCGACGAAGCGGCCAGACAAACAAAACTGGCAGAAGAAGGTGCTGCACGAAAGGACCTAGCGGAGCGTGCGCGTCAGACCGCGGCTGTTTCAAGCGAATTGGTTATCGAGGCTGAAAAGCAGCTAAAAGAAGACGAACTGATTGCGCGTGATAGCTCCGAACTGGACGTGGCAAAGGCAGCCTACGAAGAAGCAAAACTGTCGCTTGATGCGATGATCGATGGCGAACATGCCTCCGTTAGATTGGCTGAGGCGGCGTTGGCCCATTCCACAGCAATTTTGAAGGACCGCACAGTCTATGCGCCCTCGGATGGTCAGGTTCTGAATCTCCAACTTCAACCCGGCGATGTTGTGCGGCTTAAAACGCCCGTCCTGACATTCGTGAACGAAGCCGATCCTTGGATTTTGATGAAAATTCGCCAAAAGGGTGCGCAGCATATCACCGTTGGCGATATCGGCGAAGTGGCCTTTGAAATGTACCCGGGTTACGTGTTTGCCGCCGAAGTCACGCGGATCATTTACGGCAATGGAAACGCCCAGTTGCAGCCTTCTGGCGTGCTCCCGAGGGAGCAACAGGTCGTACCGGGGGAAACATTTTTTGTGGCAATGAGGCTGACCGATCAGTACCCCAACTTCCCGTTGCGTTTTGGGGCTAAGGGGATCGCTGCGATTTATACCTCCGACGCGGCCGATATACTCAAGGTCTTGCGGAAAATTGAACTGCGTTCCGAGAGTTATCTGAACTACGTGTACAATCCATTCCGAGGATAAACGCGTCCGCGTTAACTCTGGGCGCTATCCCTATTTATGCCTGACGCATTCAAGGTTGACCGTAACGAGGCTTACTTGGGCTGAGATATGTTTATACGGTTCTAGTTGTAAAACCGCAGTGCCCAACTAGGTTGGAAGGTGGACCGACGGACAAATTTTGTACTATACAACAGACAACAGTTTGATCTTGCGCCAGAAAACAGAGAGTTCATATTTTGGTTCTTCTCGACCTTCGGTGCGCCAACAATGAGGGACTACAATGGTCGACACCACCAAGACGCCTGCGCCATCTAACCATTTCGACGAAATTTACGGCTCCGACGAGATGTCGGTCCCGCTTTCAGAAAGCATCTTTCCCGGAAGCGAAAGTGACCCGCGCAATGTCTATGCATCGATCCGCGACGAGTTGATGCTTGACGGTAACTCGCGCCAAAACCTCGCAACGTTCTGCCAGACTTGGGAAGAGCCTGAAATCCACCAATTGATGGACGATTGCATTGATAAAAACATGGTGGACAAGGACGAATATCCACAGACTGCGGAGATCGAGCAACGCTGTGTGCGTATGCTTGCGGACCTTTGGAATGCGCCCAGCGATGAAGCTACGGGTTGCTCTACGACAGGGTCGAGCGAGGCGGCGATGCTGGGTGGATTGGCGATGAAGCGCCGCTGGGAAGCCCGCCGCAAAGCCGAGGGTAAGCCGATCGATAAGCCCAACCTGATCACAGGTCCCGTGCAGGTTTGTTGGCATAAATTCACCCGCTATTGGGATGTGGAACACCGCGAAATTCCGATGGAAAACGGACGCCTTTTGATGACGCCAGAAGAGGTGTTGAGCCTGTGTGACGAGAACACCATTGGTGTCGTGCCCACGCTTGGCGTGACATTCACGGGGCAATACGAACCCGTCGAGGCGGTTTCTGCGGCGCTCGATAAGTATGAAGCTGAAACGGGCCTTGATATTCCGATCCACGTTGATGGCGCTTCGGGCGGGTTTCTTGCGCCGTTCTGTGCTCCTGAATTGATGTGGGATTTTCGCCTGCCACGGGTGAAGTCGATAAACGCGTCCGGACATAAATTTGGCCTCGCGCCGCTTGGTGTGGGCTGGATCGTTTGGCGCAGCGCCGACGATCTTCCGGAAAACTTGGTGTTCTGGGTGAATTATCTGGGCGGAAATATGCGCGATATCGGGCTTAATTTCTCGCGTCCGGGCGGGCCTATCACGTGCCAATACTATAATTTCCAACGACTTGGGCGGGAAGGTTACACCAAAATCCACAAGGCGTGCTACGCGACCGCGCAATATCTCGCGGCCGAAATTGGCGCGCTTGGGCCGTTTGACATTGTCTACGATGGCGATATGACGTCTGGTATCCCCGCTCTGTGTTGGACGCTCAAACCCGATGTTGATCTTGGATTTACCCTGTTCGATTTGGCCGATCGTCTGCGGATTTATGGCTGGCAAGTGCCCGCATATACCTTGCCTGCAAACTGTCAGACCCAAGCTATTCAACGCATTTTGGTGCGCAACGGAGTCAGTCGCGACCTTGCTACGCTCCTGATCCGCGATATCCGTAAAGCGTTGGCACATTTGACAAAACATCCGGCGGAAACACCGCTTGGCGAAAATGCCGCCGGTGGTTTTCATCATTGACCGAAGACTGTCGCATCCCCTCCACTGATGGGCCGAAAGTCAGCGCTGCAAGCGGCCCATGGCCGTTTGTAACGCGTCGGCAATATGCGCATCGTGGGCAGCAGCACGTCTGGCGCTCGCGAGATCATCGCAAGGGATTGCGGCGGGCATTTTTGCCCACTTATAGTGACGCGTGGAAACCAGAAAGCCTGAACGTCTGGATCGGCAGCGGGTTCTCGATTGGATCGTTCTTGTTCATCGCCGGTTCGATTCTAACGCTGTGGCCTGTGGCTGCGCACACCTTTTCGATGTCTGGATTTGACGTTAATGCGGTCTTTTTCCTCGGTTCGATTTTTTTCACGATAGCGGGATACCTGCAGTTGTTTCAGGCCGCGAACTCGGGCGCATTACCGCATGAAAACGCTGAACCTCGGCGGTTTGTTTTGATTGGCTGGCAACCCTCTCAAATCGGCTGGCTTAGTAGTTTTTTGCAATTCCTGGGAACGCTTTTATTTAATGCCTGCACCTTTATGGCGTTGCTGTCGATTGAAAGCTGGCTTCAGCAGGACTTAGCGATTTGGGTACCAGATCTTCTTGGGTCCATCCTTTTTCTCACCTCTGGATATCTGGCATTTATCGAGACTTGCCACCGCTATTGGTCGTGGCGTCCGTGGGATATCTCGTGGTGGGGCGCGTTGGTCAATTTCGCGGGTTGCGTCGCGTTTATGATCTCTGCCGTCATGGCCTTCGTGCCGTCAGGTGGCGCGAGCAGTGCTGTTATTACTGCGTCGGTCGCTTGGACGTTGATTGGGGCGGTTGGTTTTTTTGTGGGCGCTGTGCTCGTGCTGGTGGAATGCCGCGTAAACGCCTCTCCACCAGTTGCGTTGCCGTCCACTACTCCGGCCTTATAAGGCGCTTACTGGTTAAGGGTGCGCCAAAGATCGTTCACATGACCGGCGATGATTTCGGGGACCTCAAGGCAGGGCAGATGCCCAACACCTTGGATGATTTCCAGCTTTGAATCCGCAATCAAGTCAGAGAGTGCACGTACAAGTTCGGGCGGCGTTGCTTTGTCTTCGGAGCCGCCAATGCAGATTGTAGGGACGGCTATCGCGCGGGTTGATACGGTTAGGTCCGCGTCGCGAATGGCTCTGCAGGTTTGCGCATAGCCCTCGACGCTGGTTCGCGTCAGCATGTTGCGATATCCCGCCAATTGCGCGGATTTAGTCTTGTGGAATTCTGCTGAAAACCACCTTTCCATCACCGCATCCGCCATGGGTTCTAAGCCCGTGGCTTCGACCGCTTCTATACGCTGGTTCCACGTGGCGTCGTCGCCGATTTTGGCGCCCGTGTTGCTCAACACAAGCCCCGCAACCAGATCGGGGCGAAGTGCAGCAAGAGATTGGGCGATCAATCCACCAACGGATACGCCGCAAATGATGGCCGCTGTGAGGCCAAGATGGTCCATCAAACCGGCCACATCTTGAGCGAGGCCTTCAATGCTGATCGCTCCCATATCACTCAGACCGTGCCCGCGTTTATCCATCATCAATTTAGGAACATCAGGCAGTTTGTCTGCCACGCCCTGCCAAATCCGAAAATCTGTTCCCAAGGAGTTGAGGAAGACAACGGGCTTCGCCGCTTTTGTTCCGGAGTGGAAGCTGTAGTGCAAATTGGTGTCGCGGATTTTTTCGAATTGTAATGACATAGTATGGCTGCCCGTTATCCAAGGGTGGAGCGTACCAGTTGCGGTGCGCGTTTTCAAAAACCTGCGGCGCGAAACCGCACTGACCTAATACATAACGTATCACAGGCTGATCTGCGTGCACTTCGTTTTTTATGTCTGTGATGAATTTAGTGATGGGGTGTGGTTAAGTATATATCTTAAATTCAATTAGTTACGCTTCTATTTTAATGCGTCACATCGATCTCAGTGGGCAGGCGACACTATCTAAACATGCGACCTCACACGCGCCATCAAATTTTCGCAGGCATGTTTTTTGCTGGGATTTGACAGAAGCGCCCCGAAAGTTTCGGAAATATCTAGTAATACGTTTTAGACGAAACAAGCGTTGTTAGTTACAAAAGCAACTGATATTTTGAACGCAATGGCAATTGTCGGAGGCCTCCATGAATACGCAAATTCCACCACACCGAATGGTTCAGGCCCCATCCTTGCCCGGCCCCAACACGGGGTACATGCCTGGATTTGGCAATGACTATGAGACCGAAGTGCTTGAGGGGGCGTTGCCACAGGGCATGAATAGTCCGCAGAAATGCAACTATGGTCTGTATGGTGAGCAGCTTTCAGGGACCGCATTTACGGCTCCAAGTCATCAAAACGAACGCACGTGGTGTTATCGAATTCGCCCGTCGGTTAAGCATTCGCACCGATATGAAAAAATCGATCTGCCGTATTGGAAATCCGCGCCGAACGTCCTGAATGATGTGACCAGCCTTGGGCAATATCGCTGGGATCCGGTGCCCCATGGCGATCATCCACTGACGTGGTTGACGGGGATGCGCACGATGACGACGGCGGGAGATGTGAACACTCAAGTCGGCATGGCGACCCATATTTATCTGGTCACCGAAAGCATGGAGGACAGCTATTTCTTCTCGGCAGACAGCGAAATGCTGGTGGTGCCACAGGAGGGGAGGTTGCGGTTTTATACCGAGCTTGGAATTCTGGATGTGGAGCCTAAGGAAATCGCGATTATCCCGCGCGGGCTTGTGTATCGCGTCGAAGTGCTTGAGGGGCCAGCGCGCGGATTTGTCTGCGAGAATTATGGACAGAAATTTGAGCTGCCGGGGCGGGGGCCGATTGGGGCGAATTGTATGGCCAACCCGCGCGACTTTAAGGCGCCTGTTGCAGCCTATGAAGATCGCGAAGTGCCCTCAACTGTGACCGTGAAATGGTGTGGGCAGTTCCATGAAACCAAGATCGGCCAGTCGCCTTTGGATGTGGTGGCGTGGCACGGAAATTACGCGCCGGTGAAATATGATCTGCGGACGTATTGCCCTGTAGGGGCAATCTTGTTTGATCATCCAGACCCTTCGATTTTTACGGTTCTGACGGCGCCTTCGGGGCAAGCTGGGACGGCCAATATCGACTTTGTGCTGTTCCGCGAGCGCTGGATGGTGGCCGAAGATACCTTCCGTCCGCCATGGTACCACAAGAATATTATGTCCGAGATGATGGGCAATATTTATGGCAAGTATGATGCCAAACCGAAGGGGTTTGTGCCCGGCGGGATTAGTTTGCACAATATGATGTTGCCGCATGGGCCAGATAAAAACGCCTTTGAGGGCGCGTCCAATGCCGACCTCAAGGCCGAGAAGCTCGACAACACGATGTCGTTTATGTTCGAGACCCGTTTCCCCCAACATCTGACCGCATTCGCCGGTAAGGAGGCGCCGCTTCAGGATGACTATATCGATTGTTGGGAGAGTCTTGAGAAGAAATTCGACGGGACTGCGGGCAAGAAATGAAACGGTATACTATGTTTAAGTCGCAATGAAATATGTGATGGGTCGCGCCGATCACCAGCAAACTATTAAGGGAACATCATGACGAAATTGCATCGCTCTTGGGTGGAAAGCGCCAACAACGCCTCGACTTCTTTCCCACTCAATAACTTGCCGTATGGTGTGTTCTCTGTAGGCGAAACCTCTCCGCGA
Organism: Falsihalocynthiibacter sp. CO-5D18; assembly: GCF_041205445.1. Taxonomy (NCBI): domain Bacteria; kingdom Pseudomonadati; phylum Pseudomonadota; class Alphaproteobacteria; order Rhodobacterales; family Roseobacteraceae; genus Falsihalocynthiibacter; species Falsihalocynthiibacter sp. CO-5D18. The sequence continues at coordinate 325,402 of NZ_JBGFCF010000001.1, forward strand.
TGCGGGGTGGCTATCGGGGACTATATTCTTGATATTCAATTGCTTGAAGGCGCAGGGCTGCTCGACTTTAACGGCGCATTCGAGGCTGGGTCGTGGAACGCTTTTATGGCACAGGGCCGCAGCAAATGGGATGCGCTGCGCGCACGTTTGATCGAGTTGTTGTCCGAGGGAAGCAACGAGCAGGAACGCGTCGCGGCCTACTTGGTTGCCCAGTGTGAGGCCACCCTACACATGCCCTTTCAAGTGCGCGAATACACCGATTTTTACGCAGGCATTCAGCACGCCAAAAATATGGGTGAAATCCTGCGTGGGTCGCCAGATTTGCCCGCGAATTGGTTGCACATTCCCATCGGTTATAATGGGCGCGCGTCCTCGATTGTGGTGTCGGGCACGCCGATCCACCGCCCCAACGGCCAGACCAAAGCGCCAGACGCCGAGGTGCCATCCTTTGGCCCAACCAAGCGCTTGGACATCGAATTGGAATTGGGCGCCATCGTGGGGACGGGCACTAAGTTGGGCCAACCGATTACGGTGGATGAGGCCGACGACATGATCTTTGGCTATGTTCTGCTCAATGATTGGTCTGCGCGCGATATCCAAGGCTGGGAATACCAACCGCTAGGCCCGTTTCAAGGCAAAGCCTTTGGCACAAGCATCAGCCCGTGGATCGTAACGTCTGCTGCGCTAAACCCCTTCCGCGCGGCGACACCACCGCGTGAAAAGGCGCTGCTACCCTATTTGAACGGCACAAAAAACGGGTTGTATAACATTGATCTTGAGGTGCTGATGCTACCCAAAGGTGCCGCGACAGCCACCGTAATCAGCAGAACCAACTACAATCGCATGTATTATTCCGCCGCCGAACAACTGTGCCACCACGCAAGCAGCGGTTGCGCTATGAACACGGCGGATATGTTGGGGTCGGGCACAATTTCAGGTCCCACACGCGACGAGTTTGGGTCGCTCATGGAACTCAGCTGGGCAGGGCGCAAACCCTTCGCCTTAGACACTGGTGAAATCCGCAGCTTCATCGAAGACGGTGACACGCTAACTTTGCGAGGTAAAGCGCAAGGGGACGGGTATATCATTGGGTTTGGCGACTGTAGCGGGATGATCCTTCCCGCTGTAACTCGTTGCCGCTCAGAAGCCTGACAAATAGTATTCTATAACTAGATTCCAAAAATGTGTTGACTGGCTGGAACGTTCCAAATATTAATGGGTTAGGATTTGGAACGTTCCAAATAGTTAGGAGATAGTATGAACTGGGGATTGATAGGGGCGAGCACGATTGCAGCCGGGCATATGATTTCGGCGATCCGGTCTTGTGCGGACAATCAGATCATTTCAGTGCTCAGCACAAATGCTGAACGGGGTGCGGAGTATGCAAAGACGCATGATATCAGGTCCTCCACAACGGATCTTGAGGCAATGCTTGCCGACCCGAATCTTGATGCCGTCTATATCTCAACCACAAACGAAAAGCATAAATTTCAAGCGCTTGCTGCGATTGCTGCGGGCAAACATGTGCTGTGTGAGAAGCCTTTGGCGATGTCCTGTGCGGATGCGCTTGAGATGGTCCATGCTGCCGAGGAGGCGGGCGTTGTTCTCGCGACGAACCACCATTTGCGCAATGCTGGGTCGCACTTGAAAATCAAAGAATTGATTGCCGCGGGCCGGATTGGCGATGTGCAGGCTGTGCGTGTTTTCCATGCGGTTTACCTGCCTGAATCGCTTCAAGGCTGGCGTATTAATAATGCGGTTGCGGGGGGGGGTGTCATACCAGATATCGTTGTGCATGACGCGGACACGGTTGGCTTTCATCTCGGGGAATATCCGCTGGAAGTGACCGCAATTGAGGCCTCCGGCAGTTTGGGGCAGGGGGTTGAGGATTCAGTCATGTCTGTCTGGAAAATGCCGTCAGGAATATTGGTCCAGACCCATGAAGGTTTCACGCTTCGCCACGCCGAAACGGGTCTCGAATTTCATGGCACCAAAGGGTCGATCATTGCCAAAAACGTAATGACGCAACTGCCCATTGGGCAAGTTGAATTGCGCACGCCGGACGGTGTTGAGGAGATTAAGTTTAGCGATCATAATCTCTATGCGCGGTCGATAGATCGCTTTATGGGCGCGGTTGCAGGGCAGGGACAGCCTGCTGCGACAGGGCGCGATGGCGTGCGATCGCTTGCCGTCGCCGCAGCCGTCAAACAGGCCGCGACCACGGGAGCCCGCGTCGCTGTCAATTACGGAGGCTTGTAAGCCATGCCCTCGAAGATTGTGTCCGCCGCAGAGGCGGTCTCGAAAATTAAGGACAGGGACGTTGTGACTGTGTCGTCGTCGTCTGGATTGGGGTGTCCTGATCTGGTGCTCAAGGCACTTGGCAACCGGTTCGCACAGGAGGGCCATCCTCGCGATTTGACCACTTTGCACCCGATTGCGGCGGGCGATATGTACGGCATCAAAGGTATCGATCATCTTGCGCAAGACGGCTTGCTGGCGCGGATCATTGCGGGGTCCTATCCCAGCGGGCCCTCCTCTTTGCCGATGCCTGCCATTTGGGAAATGCTGACGGAAAACCGCGTGGCGGCGTATAATGTGCCGTCGGGTATTCTTTTTGATATGCACCGAGATGTGGCCGCCAGAAGGCCGGGCGTTTTGACCAAAGTGGGACTCGAAACCTTCGTTGATCCTGCGCGGGAAGGCTGCGCGATGAATGAACGAGCTGCCGCCGAACCAATTGTCCATAAACAGGAATTTGCGGGGGAAACATGGCTGCATTTTCCGAATATCGTACCCAATATTGCGATTATTCGCGCCACCACCGCCGACGAACGCGGCAATCTCACCTTTGAACATGAAGGTGCAACACTTGGCGCGTTAGATCAGGCAATTGCCGTGCGCAATCATCGTGGCATCGTTATCGCGCAAGTGAAACGTGTGACGGCGGCGGGTTCGCTCCGTCCACATGACGTGCATATCCCCGGACATTTGGTCGATTATGTAGTGATTGACCCTGATCAAAAACAGACAACAGAAACCACGTATGATCCTGCGATTTCGGGGGAAATTATGCGTCCGTGGGACAGTTTTTCCCTTCCTGAATATGGCGTCGAGAAGGTTATTGCGCGCCGCGCTGCGATGGAGCTGAAGGAGGGGGATACCGCCAACCTAGGGTTCGGTATTTCGGCGAATGTGCCACGGGTCCTTCTGGAGGAAGGGTATCCGCAATCGGTGACTTGGACGATTGAACAGGGCGCTGTCGGTGGCGTCCCTTTAACTGACTTTGCCTTTGGTTGCGCCTCCAACGCAGATGCGATTTTGCCGTCGCCTACACAGTTTACCTATTTTCAAGGCGGCGGATTTGACGTCTCGTTCCTGTCGTTTTTAGAGGTTGATCGCGACGGAAATGTCAACGTGTCAAAGCTGGGGAAGAAGCCCTATTTGACGGCGGGATGCGGCGGGTTTGTCGATATTACGGCGCACGCACGCAAGATCGTTTTCTCGGGATATTTCGCCGCTGGGGCCAAATTGGAAGTGTCCGAGAGCGGAATTCGCGTCACGGCACAGGGGAAGTTTACCAAAATGGTCGACATGGTAGAGCATGTTACCTTTGCGGGGCAACGCGCGCGACGCCAAGGGCAAGACGTTATCTACATCACCGAAAGATGCGTGATGCGTTTGGAAGACAGCGGTCTCGTTGCCTTCGAAATTATGCCCGGAATTGATCCGGAGGTTGACATAATCGCCGCAAGTGAAGGTCGCGTTGCTGTGGCTAAAGACGTCAAAATTATGCCGCTTTCACTGCTGTCCGAAGGGAAGATGGGGTTGAAGCTATGAGCAATGTACATCTTGATCTCACCGATGGTGTCGCAGAGTTACGACTGGATAATCCCACCAAACTCAACGCCTTGACGCCCGCAATGCTTGCCGACCTTGAGCGCCATTTGACGGTTTTGGAAACGAATGCCGATTTGCGTTGTGTCGTCCTTGCGGCCGAAGGGGATCGCGCGTTTTGTGTGGGGGCAGATATCAACGCGTGGGCGGAGTTGTCGCCGATGGATTTCGCCCGTTTTTGGATCCGCAACGGTCATCGGATTTTTGACCGTATCGCGCGCCTTCACGTGCCGACAATTGCGGTGCTTTCGGGCCACGCTTTTGGCGGCGGGCTGGAACTCGCGGCTGCCTGTGATTTGCGTGTAGCGAGCCCGCGCGCAACGCTGGCCCTTCCTGAAACAGGGGTTGGGATTGTGCCAGGATGGTCCGGAACACAGCGCCTAGTTCAGTTGATGCCAGCGGCCGTTCTCAAAGAACTTGTCCTAACGGGGCGTCGGTTAAGTGCTGAGCGCGCCTATACATTGGGGTTTGTGAATTCCGTTTCCGATGATCCGCGCGGCGACGCATTTGCTATGGCCGCCGAGATAAAAACCAAGTCGCCACAGGCCACTGAGGTCGCGAAATATATGTTGGCGGCGGCGCTAAATGAGGACCGCAGCGCCATGATCGAGGCTTTAGGCGGTGCGGTTATGGCCGCCTCGCCAGACAAAACCGAAGGGGTTGCCGCGTTTCGCGCCAAACGCCCTGCAAATTTCAAGGATAATTCCCGTGATGACACATGATCTGACACTGATTTCTGGAGCGGGTGCTGTTCCTGCCCCCACGGATGTTTTTATTGCGCAGCACCTCATTAACGGCGCTTGGGTCTCCAGTGCGTCTGGCCAAACGTTTGATCGTTTTTCGCCCGCCAATGGACAGTTGGTGACGCAGGCCACTTTGGGGGGAGAAGCCGAAGTCGAGGCGGCGATTGCTGCGGCCCGTACAGCGTTTGATGATCGGCGTTGGTCGGATACCTCTGGCAAGGAACGTGCGACATTTCTGTTGAAAGTTGCCGATCTTATCGACGCCAATCGGTCGCGCATTGCCCTGTATGAAACGATGGAAAGCGGCAAGCCCATCGCCCAAGCCGAAGCGGAAATCGAAGGGGCAGCCGACATCTGGCGCTTTGCGGCCTCGCTTGCCCGCACGATCCATGGTGACAGCCACAGTACGCTCGGCCCCGATATGCTCGGGGTTGTCCTCAAAGAGCCGATTGGTGTTGTTTCAATGATTACGCCGTGGAATTTTCCGTTCCTTATCGTGTCGCAAAAACTGCCCTTTGCCTTGGCGGCAGGCTGTACCGCCGTTATCAAACCCTCCGAGTTGACCTCGGCAACCACTGTGATCCTCGGCCAGCTTTTGATCGAGGCCGGATTGCCCGCTGGGGTCGTGAATATCGTTTTGGGCTACGGCGATCCTGTCGGCACAAACCTCACCAATCATCCCGATGTCGATATGGTGTCGTTTACCGGCTCCACGGCAGTTGGCAAAGCGATCGTTGCCGCAACCTCCAAAACGTTAAAGAAAGTCTCGCTGGAACTTGGCGGGAAAAACCCGCAGGTCATTTTCCCCGATGCCGATTTGGATGAAGCCGCAGATGCGATTGTGTTTGGTATATATTTCAATGCGGGCCAATGTTGCAATTCTGGTTCACGGATTATCGTACATCATGATATTGCCGCGGTGCTAATACGGAAAATTGTTGAATTATCACGCAAGGTTCCATTCGGTGATCCGCTGAATCCGTCCACAAAGGTAGGGGCTATTATTTCTTCACAACACCAAGCCAAAATAGACGGTTATGTAAAAGACGCAGTTAAGGCTGGCGCAACCGTTGCGATTGGCGGCGCGCCCCTTACCATTGACGGGATGTCGGGCGAGTTTTATCAGCCGACGGTCGTGGCAAATGTGACCAAAAATATGGCAATTGCCTCTGAGGAGGTCTTTGGACCCGTTTTATCCGTCCTAACGTTTACAACATTTGACGAAGCTTTGGAAATCGCGAATGGTGGCGATTATGGATTGTCGGCGGGAGTCTGGAGCCAAGATATTAGCACCTGTTTGAAATTTGCACGGCGGGTTCAAGCGGGAACTGTTTGGACCAACACGTGGATGGACGGGTTTGCAGAGCTGCCTTTTGGCGGCGCGAAAGAAAGTGGATTAGGCCGGGAGTTGGGCCACCACGGAATGGATGAATATCTTGAGACAAAGACCGTTCAAATGAGGATCGGCAAAACGCGCTCCAGATGGGTCTAAATCCATAAAGACGACAACGCAAAAAGGGAGGAAACCAAATGCGTAAATTTATGAAACTTACTACTTCTACTTTGGCCACACTTGCGATCACGGGCAGCATGGCTGTTGCCGAAGATGTTGAGGTCCTACACTGGTGGACGTCTGGGGGGGAGGCCGCAGCGCTTAACGTGCTCAAGCAAGACCTCGAAAGCCAAGGCATCGGTTGGCAAGATATGCCCGTTGCGGGCGGTGGCGGCGATGCGGCGATGACCGTTTTGCGCGCACGTGTTACAGCAGGAAACGCACCAACAGCCGTTCAAATGTTGGGCTTTGATATCCTCGATTGGGCCGATGAAGGTGCCTTGGCGAACCTCAACGATGTTGCAGCCGCTGAAGGCTGGGACGCGGTTGTGCCAGACGCATTGCAAGCCTTTTCCAAGGTGGATGGCCAGTGGGTTGCAGCCCCTGTTAACGTCCACTCGACCAACTGGGTTTGGGCAAATAAAGCGGTGCTAGAAGCCAATGGTATTGCTGTTCCAACGACATGGGAAGAGTTCGAAGCGGCGGTAAACACCCTCGCAGCAGCGGGCCTCACCCCCATCGCTCACGGTGGCCAAGCTTGGCAGGATGCAACTATTTTTGATGCGGTTGTCATGTCTACGGGCGGCCCTGATTTTTACAAAGCGGCCTTTATTGATCTTGATCCCGAAGCACTGGGCTCGGACACAATGAAACAAGCGTTCGACCGCATGTCTTTCATTCGCGCAAATGTGGACGACAACTTCTCGGGTCGCGATTGGAACCTCGCAACGTCGATGGTCATTAATGGCGAAGCGGGCTTCCAAATGATGGGCGATTGGGCCAAGGGCGAATTCTTGAATGCGGGTAAAGTTCCCGGCGAAGATTTCCTTTGCTTCCGCTTTCCAGGCACCCAAGATCAAGTCACGTTCAACGCGGACCAATTCGCAATGTTCAGCCAAGGCGATACGGTATCGGATGAGCAAGCAGCCCTTGCAACTGCGATCTTGTCACCGTCCTTCCAATCGGCGTTCAACGTGGTCAAAGGCTCCGTTCCTGCCCGCACTGATGTGAGCGACGAGGCCTTCGATGCCTGTGGTAAACAAGGCATTGCCGATCTCGCAGCCGCTTCTGCATCCGGTAATCTCTATGGATCAATGGCGCACGGACACGCATCGAATGCGTCCGTTAAGAACGCGATATATGACGTTGTAACCGCTCACTTTAATGGCGAGTACGACAGCGAAACAGCGACGTCAGAATTGGTCGACGCAGTCTCCATCGCACAATAAGATCTCTACATCTGGGCCGACCTCGCGTGGGTCGGCCCACCCTGCAATCGCTTTCAAAAACAGGGAGAGCACTATGGCGCAGCCAACTGCCCAGCCAGATTTCAAAACACGCCTACAAAACTGGATTCCCAAGCTCGTCCTGTCTCCCTCGGTGGCGATGGTCTTTGTCTTTGTCTATGGATTTATCATTTTCACCGTCTATCTGTCGTTTACCGACAGTCGGATGCTCCCCAGTTTTGGCTGGGTCGGATTTGAGAATTATGATAAGCTTTTTCGCCTAAGTCACTGGACGATTGCCCTCAAAAACCTCGCTATTTTTGCCTCGCTCTATATCATTATTTGTACGCTGATCGGCCTTGCACTGGCGATCTTCCTTGACCAAAAAATTCGCGGCGAGGGCGTTTTGCGCCCGATCTATCTCTATCCCATGGCCTTGAGCTTTATTGTGACGGGTACGGCATGGAAATGGCTGCTCGACCCCGGAATTGGGCTTGAACATACCATGCATCTTTGGGGCTGGACCAGCTTCCAATTCGATTGGATCAAGAACCGCGACTATGCGATTTACACCGTGGTCCTTGCCGCCGTCTGGCAAACCAGCGGGTTTGTGATGGCGATGTTCTTGGCTGGCTTGCGCGGCATAGACAACGAAATCCTCAAAGCGGCGCAAATGGATGGGGCCTCCAATTGGAACCTCTATCGCCGCATCATCATCCCGCAATTACGTCCCGCATTTCTGTCGGCTTTCGTGATCCTCAGCCACCTTGCAATCAAATCCTACGACCTTGTCATTGCGTTAACGGGCGGCGGTCCGGGGCGGGCGACGGAACTACCCGCAACCTTCATGTACTCCTATACCTTCTCGCGAAATCAGATGGGGATTGGGGCCTCAAGTGCTGTGATCATGCTTATGACAATCGCCGCGATTATGATCCCCTACCTCTATGCTGAACTTAAGGAGGGCAAATAATGTCTGCTGCTTCTGCCGATAGCGCTATTCGCACAGGTCGTGTGACACGCGTCTTTATCTATCTGTTCTTACTCCTTTTTGTCCTGTTCTACGCGCTTCCCTTGTTTGTGATGGTGGTGAACTCCCTCAAACCTCTGGCCGAGATTACGGGCGGTAACATGCTTGCCTTGCCCGAAATCTGGACCTTTGACGCATGGCGCAGTGCGTGGTCGACCGCTCAAATTGGTGTCGAGCCAACGGGCCTGAAACCCTACTTCTGGAACTCCCTCAAAATGGTGGTGCCTGCCGTTGCGATTTCGACCGTCTTGGGGGCATTGAATGGCTATGTGCTAACGAAATGGCGCTTCCGCTATGACACATTGCTCTATGGGTTGGTGCTGTTTTCCTGCTTTATCCCGTTCCAAATCGTGCTGATCCCAATGGCCCGCGTTCTTGGCTTGTTGGATATCGCGGGAACCACTTCTGGCCTTGTGTTGGTGCATGTCGTCTACGGTGTCGGCTTCACGACCCTCTATTTTCGCAACTACTACGCCGCGTTCCCAACGGAACTTGTGCAGGCGGGAATGATCGACGGCGCGGGCTTCTTTCGCATCTTTTGGCGCATTCTTTTGCCAAGTTCAGGGCCGATCATCGTGGTGTCCGTTATCTGGCAATTCACTAATATCTGGAATGACTTCCTGTTTGGCGCATCCTTCGCAGACTTTGACAGCCAGCCGATGACCGTCGCCCTCAACAACCTCGTTCAGAGTTCGACTGGGGTCAAAGAATACAATGTCCACTTCGCAGGCGCGATCTTAGCCGCCCTGCCAACACTCCTCGTCTACATCGTCGCTGGTCGGTACTTCGTCCGCGGTTTGATGGCTGGCTCAGTGAAAGGCTAATCCAATGGGTTTTCTCGATATTAACAATGCAACGAAATCCTATGGCTCCGTGCAAGTGCTGCACAATGTGGATATATCTGTTGAAGAGGGGGAGTTTCTGGTCCTCGTCGGCCCCTCCGGCTGTGGCAAGTCTACTCTGCTGAATATGATCGCGGGTCTAGAGGAAATCACGATGGGCGACATCAGTATCAAGGGCAACCTTATGAACGGGGTGCATCCCTCGCAACGCAACATCGCGATGGTGTTTCAAAGCTATGCACTTTACCCGAATATGACCGTGGGTAAAAATATCACCTTTGGCTTGGAAATGCACGGAGTGCCCAAACCCGAGCGCGAAAAAGCCTTGGCGGATGTGGCCAAACTGCTCCAGATCGAACCGCTTTTGGACCGCAAACCGGGGCAACTTTCGGGCGGCCAACGCCAACGTGTGGCGATGGGGCGTGCCCTTGTGCGCAAACCGGATGTGTTTTTGTTTGACGAACCATTGTCGAATTTGGACGCCAAATTGCGGGTCGATATGCGGACCGAGATCAAGAAACTGCATCAAAAACTCGGTACAACCATCGTTTACGTGACCCACGATCAAATCGAAGCCCTGACGCTGAGCACGCGGATCGCGGTAATGAACGGCGGTTATGTACAGCAATTAGGCACGCCGAAGGAAATCTACGACACCCCCGCCAACCTGTTTGTGGCCTCCTTTATGGGGTCTCCGTCGATGAATTTACTGCCCATGACTGTGCAGGTCGAAGGCGAGTCCGTTTACGTAAAAACCCAGACCAAAGACGGCGAAGGCGTGCGCCTGAAATGCGTGAATTCCGCCGATGCATTGCGTGCCTATGACGGGCAAAAAATCACCATGGGCATTCGCCCCGAGGCGATCACCGACCCAGATGGCGCCGACCAATCTTCGCGTCATATCGAGGCGGTTCAAGCCCGTGTCGAAGTGACCGAACCCGCGGGATCAGACACTTTTGTCACCTGCACCTTCGGCGGATTTGAATGTGTCGCACGGATGCGTGCGGATGCCGAAGTTAAGCCGGGTGAAATTGCTCCGTTTGCGATCAATATGGAAAAAGCGATTCCGTTTGATCCGCAAACAGAAAACCGCATTGCCTGATTGGCACAAGGGAGTTTTGGCTTTGTGAAACCCGAAATTGTCATCATCGGCTCTGGAATGGGCGGCGCAACTTTGGCTGCGTCCCTCGCTCCAACCGGCGTTCAAATTGTCATGCTGGAACGTGGCGATTATATGCGCGCAAGTCCCGAGTGTCGGGACGACGACGCCATTTTTAAACGCGGATTTTTCCGATCTGACGAGCAGTGGCTTACGCCGTCGGGCGCAGGTTTTAGCCCCGGCAACTTCTATTATGTCGGTGGAAACACGAAATTCTACGGCGGTGTGATGTTGCGCTATCGCGCCGAGGATTTCGCAGAGATGCAACATTTAGGCGGAACCTCCCCCGCATGGCCGCTTTCTTACACGGATTTCGCCCCTTGGTATGACAAGGCCGAAGCGCTTTTTGATGTGCGTGGCCACGCGGGCGAGGACCCAACAGACCCTATTCGCGCGGGCGCATATCCCTTTCCCGCAGTCCCAGATGAGGCATCTATTGCGGATGTCCGCGCACGATTGCGCCGTGCAGGCGTTTCGCCGGCTAGCCTGCCGTTGGCCGTGGACATCGAACATTGGCTCAAGGGGGGCGACGACTCTTGGGATGGCCATCCCGACACTACGGGGGCCAAGCGCGATGCGCAAAGTGTTGGCATTGCCAAAGCAAAACAATACGAGAATTTCACGCTCATTACGGGCGCAATGGTTACACGTTTGCAGACGGATTCAAAACAGCGGATCACCGAAATTCACTATGAAAAAGACGGTGAATTTCACACCCTCAAGCCCAAAATCGCGATCTTATCCGCAGGTGCGGTGAATTCGGCGGCGTTGCTTCTGCGCTCGGCGAACGACGCACATCCCACGGGGCTGGCCAATAGCTCTGATCTTGTCGGGCGGCGGTTCATGAACCACAATTGCACGGCTCTAATGGCTATAAACCCGTTGCGGCTCAACACGGCAATCTATCAGAAAACGCTGTATTTCAATGACTTTTACTTAAAGGGAGGGCCGAAAAATGCCCCCTTAGGCAATATGCAACTACTTGGGAAAATCACAACACCCATCCTTCGCTCGCAAGCCCGTATACCCACGCGCGTGGCGGATTGGGTCACCCGACATTCGGTCGATTGGTATGCCATGAGCGAAGACCTTCCGTCGCTTGAAAGCCGCGTGACGGTGAAGGGGGACCAAATCGTTCTGGATTGGAAACGCTCGAACTGGGAATCTCATGAGGCCCTTGTTGCACAAGCAAAAAAAGTGATGCGTAAAGCAGGCTATCCTATCTTGCTTTCCCGAGCTTTCGACCGTGCGACTCCTTCGCATCAGTGCGGTACCGCCGTTTTTGGCACCGACCCAAAAGCAAGCGTTTTGGACCTGCATTGTCGTGCGCATGATCACCCAAATCTATTCGTCGTCGACGCCAGCTTTTTGCCTAATTCCGCAGCTGTGAACCCCGCGCTGACCATTGCCGCTCAGGCGTTGCGTGTCGCCGAGCATATCAAACACAAGGACCTGAAAGAATGAAACCGGTTGCCCTGATCACAGGTGGACAAAAAGGCATTGGCCTTGGAATCGCCCACGCCCTTGTGGAAAACGGCTATCGGGTGGCGCTTGCTGCCGACATTGCGCCTGATAGTGTCGCGGTGCGTGACGCCCTTGCGGAGCTGGGCGAGGACGCGCGGTATTTTCAGCACGACCTACGGGATATTGCCGCCGTTGATCGCCTATTGGATCAAATTGAAGCCGATTGTGGACCCGTCGCAAGCCTTGTCTCAAACGCAGGGGTGCCCGCAAAATTGCGCGGCGATTTGCTGAACCTCACCCAAGATAGCTATGACTTCGTGATGGACGTTAACCTCAAGGGGGCGTTTTTTTTGGCCCAAGCGGTGGCACAGCGGATGCTCGCTTCGCCTGCAAGCGCAAACTATCGTTCCATCGTATTTGTGACCTCCGTCAGCGCCGCGATGGTGTCGATTGAACGGGGGGAATACTGCCTGTCTAAAGCGGGGGCGGCGATGATGGTGCAACTCTTTGCTGCACGACTGGCGGAGGACGGCATTGGCGTGTTTGAATTGCGGCCCGGAATTATCGAAACCGATATGACCGCCGGCGTAAAGGACGCCTACACGCCCCGCATTGAAGGTGGCTTGGTTCCTGCAAAACGATGGGGTACTCCAAGCGATATCGCAAGCATCGTGGTGCCTCTTGTGCGGGGGAAAATGGCCTTCGCCAATGGGGCGATTATTCCAGTGGATGGTGGCTTGTCCATCCATCGATTGTGAGGGTGCAATGACCAAATCATATGACTTTATCATCGTCGGCGGGGGCTCGGCTGGGTGCGTTTTGGCCGCGCGATTGTCCGAAAATCCACAGACCTCTGTTCTTTTGCTTGAGGCTGGCGGGCGCGATTGGCACCCCTTCTACAAGATGCCCGCAGGCTTTGCGAAAATGACCAAGGGCATTGGCAGTTGGGGTTGGCATACCGTTCCGCAAAAGCACATGAACGATATGGTGATCCGCTATACGCAGGGTAAAGTGATCGGCGGTGGGTCGTCGATCAATGCTCAGATTTACACGCGTGGCAATTCTCTGGACTATGATGAATGGCGGCAGATGGGGTGTGAGGGGTGGTCTTATGAAGGCGTCCTGCCGTATTTTCGCAAGTCCGAAGACAACGACACGTATGGCGGAGAATTTCATGGGCAAGGCGGGCTCTTGGGGGTTTCCCAACCGCGCGCGCCTTTGCCGATTTGCGACGCATATTTCGCCGCAGGGGCTGAACTCGGGATTCCGCGCAACCATGATATGACGGGCGAGACGCAGGACGGAGTTGGTTTTTATCAATTGACTCAACGGGATGCGCGCCGATCTTCAACCTCGGTTGCCTTTCTTGATCCCGCGCGAGGGCGGTCCAATTTGACCGTGCGCACCGATGCAATGGTCCGGAAGATCCTTGTCGAAAATCACCGCGCGGTTGGTGTCGAAGTTCTTGCAAAGAACGGCGCCGAAACTCTGCACGCCAATGCAGAAGTCATCGTTTCGGCGGGCGCAATCGGCTCGCCAACCCTGTTGATGCGTTCGGGTATCGGTCCCGCCGATCACCTGCGCGATGTAGGCGTGGATGTGATTTTTGATCAGCCCGAAGTGGGGTCAAATCTACAGGATCACCTAGACCTTTTTACGATTTCGGAATGCACGGGCGACCATACCTATGACAAATATGCCAAGCCGCATTGGTCGGTGGTCGCGGGCCTGCAATACATCTTCTCCAAAAGCGGGCCCGTCGCCTCAAGCCTGTTTGAAACCGGTGGATTCTGGTACGCGGAGGAGGGAGCGCGTTCGCCCGATATTCAATTCCACCTCGGACTTGGGTCGGGGATTGAGGCCGGTGTTAGCAAAATGCGCAATCCGGGTGTGACGCTAAATTCGGCCTATTTGCGGCCCCGTTCGCGCGGAACCGTGCGCCTTGCGACTGCGGATCACGCAGATGCGCCGTTGATTGATCCAAACTACTGGGCCGATCCGCATGATCGTGAAATGTCCATTCGCGGGTTGAAACTTGCCCAAGAAATTATGCGGCAGGATGCCCTTAAGCCCTTCGTGCAGTCGGAAATCCTCCCGGGAAAGGATGTGCGCACGGACGAGGATTATTTCAACTTTGCCTGCCAAAACGCCAAAACCGATCATCACCCTGCTGGCACATGCCGGATGGGTGCGGACGCGGGGGCGGTTGTTGATCCACAGCTTAAATTCAACGGGATCGCTGGATTGCGGGTCGTGGATGCGTCGATCATGCCACGCCTTATTTCTTCGAATACAAATGCGCCAACGATCATGATTGCGGAAAAAGCAGCCGACATGATCTGCGCTGAACATGGACTTTGACAGATGCGCTTACCCACATATGAAAATACGCTCAAAACCTACACATTGATTGGCGATCCATTGGTGCCACAAGTGCCGTCGGTTCCTTTTACCCGCACCGCGTTTGCCGCTGCGCATGTGGTGTCTGATCCGTTGGCGGAACGCGCGCCATGGGTTGGACGCCCCGCAGTGGATTGGGAAAATACACTTAAGTTTCGCCACACGCTTTGGGACCAGGGCCTTGGGTTGGCGGAAGCGATGGACACAGCCCAACGCGGGATGGGGGTTGATTGGCTCACGGCCAAAGAATTGATTGAACGCACGATGATCGAAGCCAAAGCGCATCCGTTAAAGCCGCGCGTCGCCTGTGGTGCGGGCACCGATCAATACGACATCAGCGCGTTGACCTCCGAAGACATGCTCATTCGCGCCTATTCCGAACAAATGGAGGCGATTGAGGCGGCAGGTAGCCAAGTCATCATCATGGCAAGCCGCGCTATGGTTGCTGCGGGAACGGGTCCAGATTTCTATGCCCGTGTTTACGGTCGCTTGATTGAGCAGGCCAAGGAGCCAATCATCCTGCATTGGCTTGGCGATATGTTTGACGCGCAACTCAAAGGCTATTGGGGGGCGGATGATCTGGACGCCGCTGCGGACTCCGTTTTGGACATCATCACGGCACATGAAGATAAGATCGACGGCATTAAAATATCGCTGCTGGAACAAAGCCGCGAGGAGGCCTTTCGGGCGCGTCTTCCAGAGTCTGTACGCCTTTATACCGGCGATGATTTTAACTATGCTGCCTTGATCGAAGGGGACGGAACACGGTTTTCACACGCTTTGCTCGGGATATTTGCCGCCATCGCTCCCGCCGCCTCGCAAGCGCTTACGGCCTTGGCCAAAGGCGATTCCGCAACCTTCCATGCGCTTCTTGGCCCCACGGTTCCGCTCAGTCGGGAGATATTCAAAGCTCCGACGCAGTTCTATAAAGCAGGCATCGCTTTCCTCGCATGGCTCAATGGCGCCCAGAGCCATTTCATTATGCCGGCAGGGTTCCAATCCTCGCGTGAAATCGCGCATTACGCCGAGGTGTTTCGTTTGGCTGATCAGGCCCGCCTTCTTAGCCAGCCGGATTTGGCCGTCCACCGAATGAAGCAACTTTTATCTCTGCATGGAATCGAATAAAGGTCATTGAATGAACAAAAAGCCAACAATAATCGACGTCGCCGCCCATGCGGGCGTGTCAAAGTCGACCGTTTCGTTGGTGGTTCAAAACAGCCCATTGGTCAAAGAGGACACGCGCAAATTGGTGCAGGAGTCGATGAAAGCGCTCAATTATGTCCGCAACCGCGCCGCTGCAACCTTGCGCGGATCGGGCACGGGGCTTGTTGGGCTTGTGATCAATGACCTGCGCAACCCGTTTTTCACCGAATTTGCAGCAAGCGCACAGATGGCGTTTTCCGATCATGGGCTGGCCACGGTGATTGCAAATTCAAATGAAGACCCGAAAATTCAGCACCAAGTGATCCAATCCATGCTTGAACATGAGGTTTCCGCGCTTTTGATTTCTCCGTGTTATGGCGACACAAAAGGGACCTTTGATGCAATCGCGCAGTCGGGCATTCCAACCCTTCAGGTGTTGCGACAAGCGGATATGCGCGCGGATATTTTTCCGTTCTACTCGCTTGATTATGGTGCGGGCAGTCAGTTGGCGGTTGAGCACTTGATCGGTCAAGGCATTCGCGAGATTGCCTTTGTCGGCGGCGAAAAGGGCGTGGCCATTACTAGCGAACGAATGTCGGCCTATCAAACTGGAATAATTGATAAGGGCTTGCAGGGGCATGTTTTTCACGGGCGGGCCGCGCGGGTCTTTGGTCGGGAAGTCGCTTTTAAACTGCTCAGGGAGCATCCGACAGTCAAAGCGGCAATCTGTTTCAATGATCTCGTTGCCTTGGGGATGATGTCCGCATTTGCACAGTCGAGGGTCGTTGTTGGCAAGGATTTCTTTCTGATTGGGTTCGATGACATCGAAGAATGCAGCCACGTCTATCCGCAGCTTAGCTCGGTTCATTGCGATATCGCAGAATTTGGGCGGCAAAGTTCGAGGATCGTTCTGGATTGGCTTGAAACGGGGATTCAGCCGATGTGCCCCGACCGTGCTCCGGTGCATCTGGAAATCAGACAGTCGAGCGTCGTGCCCTCATCTTTGCAATCACCAGAATAAGGAATTTCCCATGTTGAAGCACTGTGTTTTCGTCGATTTTCAACCGCAATACACCCAAGAAGAGCGCGACGCCGTTTTGGCGGGGTTCGCCGAGGTGGCCGCAGATGTGCCCGGAATGCTGGACTATTGCTTTGGCCCTAACCTCGATTTTGAGAATAAATCCCCAGCGTACCGCGATGGGTTTGTCGTGACGTTTGAAAATCGTGACGCTCTTTTGGCCTATGCAAACCACCCGCATCACGTGGCCTTGGGCGCACGAATGGTCGCGATGTGCAACGGCGGATACGATGGAATTATTGTATTTGATTTAAGTGTTTGAGTTTTAAACGGACTTATCTTCCCCTAGTTTCGGGGGCGGTAAAGATGAAATTGGAGAAAGAAATGGCCAAATACGCCTTTGAGATGCCTTTGGCTGCTGCGCTGCCTATTGTCGGTACTGATGCGCTCTTCCCCGTAAGGCGAGTGTATTGCATTGGTCGCAACTACGCCGCACATGCGCTTGAAATGGGCCACGACTCAGATCGGGAACCACCCTTTTTCTTTCAGAAAAACCCGAACAACCTTGATGCTTCGGGCGTATTTCCCTATCCGTCTCAATCCAGTGATGTGCATCACGAAATTGAAATGGCCGTGATGTTGAAGTCTGGCGGCAGTAATATTCCTGTGGCCGAGGCGATGGCCCATGTGTTTGGCTATGGCGTGGCCCTCGACATGACGTGCCGTGATTTGCAGGCGCGCATGAAGAAAATGGGTCGCCCGTGGGAAATCGGCAAAGCTTTTGAGCATTCCGCGCCGATCACTCAAGTTTACCCTGCTTCAATGGTTGGCCATCCTGACCAAGGGCGCGTTGAATTGAAGGTGAATGGCGATATTCGTCAAGAGGGCAACCTGAACCAAATGATCTGGAAGGTGCCGGAAATGATTTCCTATTTGTCGGAGTACTTCGAACTTGCACCGGGCGATGTTATTCTCACGGGAACGCCTGCTGGGGTTGGACCCGTTGAGGTCGGGGATGTTATGGAGGCCACAATCGAGGGCATGGGAAAGCTGGTCGTAACGGTCGTTTGACACGCTACTTGTGTGCGCAATCACATTTACATAGGGTTGCCAATCAGACTTTGGCGCGGACTCATCACTTTTTCGATAGTTGACGCTCGCAAGTGTGACGGTAAAACTGTTTCCAACTAAAAAGTCAAAAAATTCCACGGGAGATACTCAATGAAATCGACAAGTTTTATGCTGAGCACGGCCTTAACGGGACTGTTTGCTTTGACCGCGACACAAGGTTCCGCAGAAACATTTCGTTGGGCCTCAACGACGGATGCGCAAACGATGGACCCACATGCCGTTAATTCGACGCCGGTTCTCTCGTTTTTGAATAATATCTATGAAGGACTTGTGCGTCGTGGCCGAGACATGGCGATTGAGCCCTCGCTGGCCGTCTCTTGGGAACCACTATTTGGAGAAAATGGCTGGCGTTTCAACCTGCGCGAAGGTGTGACCTTTCAAGATGGCTCCGCGTTTAATGCGCAAGACGTTTTGTTTTCGTACCAACGCGCTTCCGATGAGGCGGCGGACACTCGGTCTTGGTTTGCACCGGTTTCTGAAGTGCGGATTGTGGATGACTACACCATTGATTTTGTTACCTCGGCGCCAAATCCATTGTTCCCAGACAGCATCGCGAATTTCATGATTTTGGATCAGGATTGGGCCGAGAGCAATGACGCAGCGCTCCCCGCCCGCGACGCCGAGAATTTCGCCACGATGAACGCCAACGGAACAGGGGCTTTTGCCTTGGCCAGTCGCGACCCAGGTGTTGAAACACGTCTGACGCCAAATGCCACATGGTGGGGCGACGTCGAGCACAATGTGACGGAGGCGATCTTTACGCCCATCGGCAATTCGTCTACCGGATTGGCGGCTTTGCTTTCAGGAGAAATTGACTTCATCCAACCCATTCCATTGCAGGATGCGGAACAAGTTGAAGGCCGCGATGGCTTTAAGGTTTTGGAAGGCGAAGAAACCCGCGTGATCATGTTTGGCTTTGGACATGAGCACGACGCGTTGCTGTATTCTTCTGATGTCACTGATGCCAACCCCTTTCAGGACTCCAAAGTCCGACTTGCTGCGGCCCATGCGATTGACATGGATGCCATTGATCGCGTCATCTTTCGCGGGAAAATTGAGGCAGCAAATCAGTTGGTACCTGAAGGCATTTCCGGCTACTCAAACGCCCACACCAACCGGCCGGAATACAATCCCGAACGCGCAAAAGAATTGCTGGCCGAGGCAGGCTATCCCGACGGGTTTTCCTTCGGTCTGAAATGTACAAACGACCGTTACATCAACGACGAAGCCCTCTGTCGCGCTGCCGCATCCATGTTTGCCGCTGTGGGCCTGAATGCCGAGTTGAGCACAGGACCCGTGCGCGATTACTGGACACAACTTCGCGAAGACGATTTCGATATGTTCCTGTTGGGTTGGTCCCCCGGCACGTTCGACGCCGAGCACCCGATCCGCTTTTTGTTGAACTCGCAAGACGATGAGAAAAAGCTCGGATCGTGGAACTTTGGCAACTATTCCAATGCGCGTGTTGATGAATTGCTGCCACTGATCCAAGAGGAAATTGACCCAACTACACGTCAGACTATGATAGACGAAATCGTTGAAATCACCCAAAACGAGGTGGCCTATATTCCATTGTATACACAGCCGTTGATCTGGGCATCCAAAGACAATATCGACCTTACCCAACGTGCGGATAACTTCTTTATCTTGCGCTGGGTGACAGTGAACTAAGAAAAAAATCGAGATATCAAGGCGATGGCATTGTTTATATTCAAGCGGTTGATCCAATCCGTATTTGTGATGATCGCCGTCGCCTTTTTGGCTTTCTCGCTATTTCGCTTCGTTGGCGATCCGGTGAGCCAAATGACGGGGGTCGAGACTTCGGTCGCCGACCAAGACAGACTGCGCGAGGAATTGGGGCTGAATGATCCAATTGTTGCGCAGTTTTATCGCTTCACCAGTGATCTGCTGCATGGAGAGTTCGGCTATTCCTACCGAACGCGTCAGCCCGTGGCCTCCATGATTGCCACACGTATTCCTGCGACGCTCGAGCTTGGGGTTGTTGCCCTGCTGATTTCGCTGCTCGTTGGTATTCCGGCGGGCGTCTTTACCGCCCTACGGCCAAAGGGTCTCACAAGCCAAACGATCCTTCTAACGACCCTTGTTGGGGTGTCCATTCCGACCTTTGTTATTGGCATTCTCTTGATCTTTCTGTTCGGGGTTCAGCTGGGTTGGTTGCCGACATTCGGACGGGGAGGGACCGTTCAAATTGGCGGCTGGACCACGTCGCTCTTTACATTGGATGGCTGGCGGTCGCTCCTTTTGCCTGCGCTGACGTTGGGCATTTACCAACTCACATTAACAATGCGACTGGTGCGCGCCGAGATGATGGAAGTGATGCAATCGGATTATATCCGCTTTGCCACCGCGCGCGGCATTCCGTATCGTTCACTGTATTTCCGCCATGCTTTGGCCAATACGATGATCCCCGTTATCACGATCATTGGCTTGCAATTTGGCGGCGTGATCGCCTTTTCCATCGTCACCGAAAGCGTGTTCCAATGGCCGGGGATGGGGCTGTTGTTCCTTGAATCCATTCGGTTTGTCGATATTCCGGTGATGGGTGTCTATTTGGTTGTCATCGCGTTTTTCTTTGTACTCGTGAACTTGCTGGTCGATTTATTATACTTCGCCATTGATCCACGGTTGCGCGTGAAGGAAGACGTCTGATGTTGGGACGTATTTGGCACAGCGACGGGATGTGGCTTTTCTGGCGCAGTCCTGCGGCGGTTTTGGCGGCGATTGTTGCCATTGTGATTATCGGTGGCGCGCTTCTCTCGCCTTGGATTGTTGCGACCAGCCCCTATGATCTCGCGTCGTTTTCGCTGATGGATGGCCTCCTGCCTCCGCTTTGGCAGGGGGGCGATCCGCGCTTTCCGTTGGGGACGGACGATCAGGGGCGGGATATGATCTCGGCGATACTATTTGGAGCACGGCTGTCGCTCACCATCGGGTTGATGGCGATGGCGATTGCCTCAGTGCTCGGCATTGGGCTTGGCCTTGCCGCGGGGTATTTCGGCGGCCGGTTTGATGCCATTGTAATGCGTATTGCCGATGTACAACTGGCGCTTCCCGCGATCCTGACGGCACTTTTGATTGATGGAATTTCGCGCGGATTATTGCCGCCGGATGTTCAACAGAGCTTTCGCGTGGCGGTTTTGACATTGGCCATTGCGCTATCCCTTTGGGTGAATTTTGCCCGCACGGCACGGGCATCGGTTTTTGTGGAACGCAACAAAGATTACGTTCAAGCGGCGATCATGATGGGGCAGCACCCCTTGCGGGTGATGACGTATCATATCCTGCCAAATATCCTCGGCCCCTTGTTGGTCATCATGACAGTCGACCTTGCTTCGGCGATTTTGCTCGAAGCGACGTTATCTTTTCTCGGCATCGGCCTCCCCGCCGACAGCCCGTCTCTCGGCACGTTGATCCGGATTGGTATGCAGTTTTTACTGTCGGGTGAGTGGTGGATTCTCTGGGTGCCCACGCTGTTTTTGGTGGCGCTTGTGGTGTCGATCAACATCCTCGGTGATTTTCTGCGCGACGTTTTTAATCCGAAGGTGCGATGATGCTGGAAGTTTCAGGTCTTACTGTCGAATTTCCGGGGCGTCATGGGGTTTTTACCGCCATCGAGGACGTGTCCCTGACGATTGCTCCGGGGGAAATCCATGGGCTTGTCGGTGAAAGCGGGGCGGGGAAATCGACCATCGGCGCGGCCATAATCGGCTTGCTACAGCCTCCCGGTCGGATTGCTGCGGGCACATTAACGTTGGATCAAACCGACCTGCGCGGCCTCTCGCCAAATGAGGCGCATAGCGTGCGTGGCAAGCGTATTTCGATGATCTTTCAAGATCCGCAAACCAGCCTCAATCCGTTGATGACAATTGAAGATCAATTGATCGAGACCATCCTCGCGCATGAACGGATCGACGCCAGCGAGGCCCGACAACGGGCGATCGACCTGCTCGAAGAAATTGGCATTGAAAATGCAGCGCAGCGCATCCGCGCCTATCCGCACCAGTTTTCGGGCGGGATGCGGCAACGGGTTGTGATCGCTTTGGCGCTTTGTACGAACCCTGAATTGATCATTGCGGACGAACCCACAACCGCATTGGACGTTGCCGTTCAAAGCCAAGTTTTGGAACTAATACGCAGAACAGCAGACACCCGTGGCATTGGTTTTCTACTCATCACACACGACATTGGCGTCATCGCCCAAATTACCGATCAGGTGACCGTGCTGCGCGGGGGAAAGGTTGTTGAAACGGGGCCAACCGAGCAAGTTTTGGGCGCGCCGCAACATGAATATACCCAAGCCTTGATGGCGGCGGTTCCTCCGCTAGATCATAAAATGCAACGCTTCCTTGTACCAGAGAGTACTCTGGCATCAACGGGGCAGGCAAGCGAGGACGCCAGCGAATGGCTGCGGCAAGGCGCGCAAACACTGGGCGAGGGGCTGGATGTTACGGATATTACGGTGCGTTTTTTCGGAACCCGCACGAGCCTTTTTAAGAAGCCGCCGCCCTTCGTCGCGTTGGATAAGGTGTCATTTTTGGTCAAGCCGGGAAGCGTTGCGGGACTGGTCGGCGAAAGTGGGTCAGGGAAATCGACGCTTGCACGGGTGATCTCTGGGATGATCCAACCCGCAACAGGGCACATGCGCCTTGGCGATGAAGCGTTACCACTCGCACGAGA
Organism: Falsihalocynthiibacter sp. CO-5D18; assembly: GCF_041205445.1. NCBI lineage: Bacteria > Pseudomonadati > Pseudomonadota > Alphaproteobacteria > Rhodobacterales > Roseobacteraceae > Falsihalocynthiibacter > Falsihalocynthiibacter sp. CO-5D18. The sequence continues at coordinate 347,702 of NZ_JBGFCF010000001.1, forward strand.
TCGTGGCCGAAAAGATCCCTCTCGCAGGTTGATACAGATGGTCTTTCAAGACCCCTATTCTAGCTTGAACGGTCGACACCGGATTGGCGCGATCCTGTCAGAGCCGTTGTCCCTGTACGGGCTTGAGCCGGACGCGGAACGGCGGCGGGCGCTTTGTGCCGCGATGATCTCATTGGTCGGCTTGCCTGCGGACACAATCGACCGCTATCCGCATCAGTTTTCCGGCGGCCAACGTCAACGGATCGCCGTTGCGCGGTCGCTCTTAGCGCGCCCACGAGTGCTGATTTGTGACGAGCCAACTTCGGCGTTGGATGTGTCCATTCAGGCGCAAATCCTTAATCTGCTCAAAGATTTGCAGGATCGCTTTGGGCTAACTATTTTGTTCATTAGTCACAACCTCGCCGTGGTGCGGCAGATGGCCGATGATGTTGTTGTTTTGAAGGGCGGGCAAGTGATTGAGGCGAGCCCCTCAGAGCAGTTCTTTGAAAATCCTCAAAGCGACTATTCCAAAAGCCTCTTGTCCCTCACGCCGTCTATGTCGTTGCGAAAATCCTCGCATTCGGTCGGGTAATTCACGTATATTTTTGCTGTTAGAAAGCTTGCGAATGCGAATTATTAGTCGCATTATGTTGATACTTTCTCTTTAATTTATCTGCGAGTTGCCATGACCATGCCCCAAAATAATCGCCGTATTGTTTCATCCCGTCACTTGGCGGAGGGCGATGGCTGGGAAGCGTCGGAGTTTGAATACGGGCTGATCATTGCTCATAACGCCTTTAACCGGTGGATGCAGCGCTGCATGACGGCGGCGGGTATGCCCGAATTGTCACCGCTCGAAATTCTGGTGCTGCACAATACCAATCATCGGGATCGTGAAAAGCGCCTTACCGATATTGCGTTTTTACTGAATATTGAGGATTCCCATACGGTAACCTACGCCCTGCGAAAACTGTTAAAGCTTGGGCTGCTGACTTCGGAAAAGCGTGGTAAAGAGGTGTTTTACAAGGCGTCGGACACGGGCCAAGAGTTGTGCCAACGCTACCGCGATGTGCGGGCGCAATGCCTACTTGAATCCTTGCCCCATTCGGGATTGGCGGGCGAAGAGTTGCGAGAGATTGCTGCCGCGCTTCGGGCTATGTCGGGCCTTTTTGATCAAGCCAGTCGCGCGGCAGCCTCGCTTTAATTGTTCATTGCGTCGGGCAGGAAGGTGACGATTTGCGGGAAAATCGTGATTAATAAGGTGCCAAACAGCAGCAGGAAAAAGAACGGCAATGCCGCACGCGCAACCCGCAGGATGTTGATGCCCGTTAGCCCTTGGATGACAAACAGATTGAAACCAACAGGCGGCGTGATTTGGCTCATCTCGACGACTAGAACGAGGTAGATCCCGAACCAAAGCGGATCAATGCCCACGGCTTCGACCATGGGTAGGATGATCGAGGTGGTCAGGACGACAACCGAAATACCATCCAGAAAACACCCCAAAACGATAAAGAAAACCGTCAGCACGGCAAGCAGAGCATAGGGCGACAGGTTGAACGTCGCGATCCATTCCGCCAGATGGCGCGGAATACCAGTGAAGCCCATGGAAATGGCCAAAAAGGCCGCGCCCAGAAGGATAAAGGCGATCATACAGGAGGTCCGCGTGGCGGACATCAGCGCTTCCTTGAATTGCTCCCAGCCAAAGCCGCCAGAACTGAGCGCAAGTATAGTTGCGAGCACGACGCCAACGGCAGCCGCGTCGGTGGGTGAGGCAACGCCCGTGTAAATCGTGCCAATCACCCCGCCAATCAGGAGTAAAACGGGGATCAGACGGCGGGACGCTCTGAGTTTGGCGCGAAAGGGGAGCGTAATTTCTTCGGCCGGGAAGTCCGAGGGATTGCGCCATGCGCTAAACATCACATAGCCCGCGAACAGTGAAACCAGCATGATTCCAGGCAAGATACCCGCAACAAAAAGGCGGGCGATGGATTGCTCGGTGGCAACGCCATAGACGATCAGGATGATAGAGGGCGGGATCAGGAGGCCCAAAGTAGCGGAGCCTGCGAGGGTGCCGAGGATCAGATGCTCGGGGTAGCCGCGTTTGGTTAATTCAGGCACGGACATGCGTCCAATCGTGGCTGCTGTGGCCGCTGAGGAGCCAGACACCGCTGCAAAGATCGCGCAACCAAGCACGTTGACGTGCAGCAATCGGCCCGGAACGCGGCCAAGCCATGGTGCGAGGCCTGAGAACATGTCTTGGCTCAATCGCGACCGCAGCAGGATTTCTCCCATCAAAATAAAGAGGGGCAGGGCGGCGAGGGGCCAGCTGTGGCTGTGACCCCAGAGGGTGGTCGCCAAAACGAGGCCTTGCGGCGCGTTGGAAAAGAAAACGAGCGCGGCCAATGCCATGATCGTTAGGGAAATCGCAACCCAGACTCCCATAGCAAGAAGGGAGAGCAAAAGCCCAAGCAGGAGGAGGAAAATTGCGGGGTCGGACATGGGCTACTCCGATCCGGTGTCAGTGAGGATGGGGGATTTGGCGCGCAGGCTTTCGAGAAGCGTGTCGACAAAAGCGAGGGTCAAAAGCGCAAGGCCCACGACCATGGTGAGTTGCGGTATCCAGAGGGAAATGGCGATAATGCCAGTGGATTTATCCCCGTAATGCCAGCTCTCCTGTACCAAAGCGGCGGTGAAATACGTGGCATAACTCGAGACCGCCGCACCAATAACCAGCGTTCCGATCTCCAAAATCCATCTGGAGTGCTCCGGAAGGCGCTGAACCATCAGGTTGACGCGAATATGGGTGCCAGACCGCAACGTATATGCCATGGCCATGAAACTGGCGGTGGCAAGGAAATATCCAGCAAAATCCGCATAGGACGGGATGGTGTAAGACCAATCCGGCCCGCCGATCCGCGCGAGGATATTCAAGCTGACCTGTGCTGTTACCAGTAGGCAAATCGCCACAATGGCAAGTGCGGCGATGGCGGCGGCAAAGGTATAGAGTCGATCAAGACTGGTGCGTAACATGGTGTGCCCCTCCCAAAGCAAAAGCGCCCCGCTGTGAGCTGCGGAGCGCTTGGGGTAATGTGGGTTACTCTTGGTAGGCGTTCAGGATCGCCAAGGCGTCGGGGCTTGCGCTTGCTTTCCAATTGTCGAGCATTGTTGCGCCGATGGTTTGCAAGCCGCTGACCAAAGCTTCGGAAGGTTCAACGATGATCATGCCGTTATCGGCCATGATTTGGGTCTTGTCGGCGGCTTCTGCTTTGGACATTTCCCAACCGCGAACTTCGGCGGCTGCGGCAGCTTCTAGCACGGCAGCTTGAACTTCGGGCGCAAGCCCGTCGAAGCTGCGTTTGTTGACGACAACGATGTTTTTAGGAACCCAAGCGTCGATCGCGGTGTAATGGGACACAAAATCCCAAGCCGTGGAATTGGCACCAGTCGAGGGAGAGGTGATCATTGCTTCCACTTGGCCAGTGGCAAAGGCTTGCGCGATATCGGAGGCTTCGACTTGTACGGGGGCGGCCTTAGCGAGGGCTGCGAATTCTTCTAGGGCAGCATTATACGCGCGGAAACGCAGGCCAGACAGCCCGTCGATATCAGCGATTTCACCTTTGGTATAAAGGCCTTGGGCGGGCCATGGCACCGAGAAAAGCGGCATCAAGTCTTGTTCCGCGAGGAGGGCGGTGATGACGGGTTTTTGAGCGTCCCAAAGCTTGGCTGCATCCGCGTAACTGGTGGCCACAAAAGGTTGGCTGTCGATGCCAAAGGCCAGATCTTCGTTGGACAGGGTAGACAAGAAAAACTCGCCGATGGGGACCTGACGAGAGCGCACAGCGGTTTTGATTTCGCCGTGGGGAAACAAAGAACCCGCCGAATGGACGGTGATTTCAAGGGCGCCATCGGTGGCTTTTGCGACATCGTCGGCAAACTGTAGGATGTTGACCGTGTGGAAGGTGCTGTCGCCATATGGTGTTGGCATGTCCCAAGTTTCCGCGAATGCTGGGGCGGCTAGTCCAAGGCCCATGGCGAGCGTGGCTGCATATTTTAACATTTGTGATCTCCCGTTGATGGCGTTTTTATGATTGAAGCCATTTAATGATATAACGTTGACAAATTGTCATTGTTTTGCGATTCTGGTCAAGCAGAATCTTTTTTGAACCCAGAAAAGGCATGAAATGACCAATTCCAACGGAGATATTTCGCCTGAAGTTCTGCCTATGGGGCAAGACGGGCTGATTGTGCGCTTTGCTTTGACGAGTTCTGCGCAGGCCACAAGTGCCGTGCAGCGGTTTTTCGGCATTGCAGATGCGGCAAAGCTTAGCGGCGTGCACGAGATCGCGGCGGCTTTGACCTCGGTCCTCTTCAAATTTGACCCATTGCGCACAACGCGCGCTGAATTGGCGAAAGAGCTTGAAGTCTTGCTTGCACGGTTTGATTTGCAAGCGACTGAAATGCCCGATGCGATACGTCTTTGGCATATTCCAGTTCAGTTCGGCGGCACGGTTGGACCACAATTGCAGGAGGCCGCCGCGATGGCCGGACGTTCTGAGGCGCAGGCAATAAGCGATGTGACGGACACAGACCTACGGGTTTTGACCATCGGATTTGCACCGGGCCAACCTTATATTGGCCTGCTCCCGCCACAGTGGGATTTGCCGCGGCAAACAGAATTGACGCCTAAAGTTCCAGCGGGGGCTTTGGTTGTGGCCGTGCGCCAATTGGTACTGTTTGCCAACCCAAGTGTGACGGGCTGGCGGCAAATTGGGCTTTGCGCGTTTCGGCCGTTTTTACCCACACGCAGCGAACCTATTGCCTTGAAACAGGGGGATGCGCTGCGCTTTTCTGCGGTCTCCGAAGATGAAATGGCCCGCATTTTAGCGGATAATCCGGACGGGCTTGGCGGCGCACGTTGCGAGGTGCTCCGATGAGCGGCACCCTGACGATTGAGCGGGCAGGTCCCAGCATGAGCGTGCAAGATTTGGGGCGGCCAAACCATATCGCGCAGGGGCTTTCGGCGGGGGGCGCTGCGGACCGTCTTGCCTTGTTCGAGGCGACCGCGTTGTTAGGTTTAGCTGATGTGATCCCCGCGATCGAAATGGCGGGTATAGGTGGCGTGTTTTGCTGTGATGTGCCGATGCGCTTTGCCCTGACGGGTGCGCCAATGCGCGCGAGTATTGATGAGCGACCCGTTAGCTGGAATATGACGCATCTCCTATTGCCCGATCAACGCCTGACAATTGGCGGCGCATTGCACGGCACTTATGGGTATCTGACGCCAGCTGCGGGGTTGGTTGCGCCCGAGTGGATGGGCAGTATTTCGACCCACCTTGTGGCAGGGGTTGGCGAGGCTTTGGCGGCAGGGGATATGCTTGCGCTGAATCAGGATTCAAACATCGCCGCACCCGCGCAAAAACTTACACCTGACGCGCGCTTTTCTGGTGGAGTCATTCGGATGATTGCGGGGCCACAGACGGAATTCTTTAGCGCCGAGACATTGGACCGCTTTCAAGCGACGACATTTCTCCGAAGCGCACAGGCCAACCGCCAAGGCCTGCGATTGGAGACCTCGGAGCCGCCGTTTGCCAATATTGCACCCAAAGGCTTGGCGTCCGAATTTATCATGCCGGGGGATATCCAAATGACGGGGGATGGCGTGCCCTTTGTTTTATTGTGTGAGTGCCAAACGGTTGGGGGCTATCCGCGTATTGGCACGGTCGTTGCACAGGACTTACCCCTTGTGGCACAGGCCACAGCGGGAGACGTTTTGCGGTTCGAAATGGTCGCGTTGGAGGTTGCTGATGAAAGTGCCCCCAATGAGGCCGAGCAGTTGCGGGTGCTTCGGAACAAGGTGCAGCCAGCCCTGCGCGATCCCCATGATATCGCGGATTTGCTCGCATACCAATTGATCAGTGGCGTGACCGCTGGCGACGATCTGGAAAGGACGTAAAATGGCCAAAACAATTGATCTAAACGCGGACATGGGCGAGAGTTTTGGCCCTTGGAAAATGGGCAACGACGCGGCCCTATTGGATGTTGTTAGCTCCGCCAATATTGCTTGCGGTTTTCACGCGGGTGATGCCGATACAATGGCGCAAACGATGCAAATAGCCCTTGAGAAGGGCGTCGGTATTGGCGCGCATCCAGGCTTTGCGGATTTGCAAGGGTTCGGGCGCCGCCGCATTGCTCTGTCGGACGCCGAACTTGCCCATATGGTCACTTATCAGTTGGGCGCGGCGGCAGCGATGGCGCGCAGCGTTGGCGGGGAGGTTCGGCATTTGAAACTGCATGGCGCTCTGGCGAATATGGCTTCGGAATCTGAGGCTATGGCGCGGGTTTGTTATGAGGCCGCTTTGAAGGTTCAGCCAGATATCATTCTGATGGTCTTGAGCGCGACAGCGATGGAGGCCGTGGCAAAGGATTTGGGCTGTGCGTGGGCGGGCGAAATCTTTGCGGATCGGGCCTATAACGACGACGCGACGTTGGTCACACGTGGCACTCCGGGAGCGGTTATTACAGATCCAGAAGTGGCGGCGGTGCGGATTGTTGCGATGCTTGAAGCAGGCGGAATTATCGCCCAAAGCGGTAAAGTTATCCCATGTCAGATTGATACCATCTGCTTGCATGGTGACGGCGAAAGTGCGGTTCCTATGGCGCGTGGATTGCGCGCGAAACTGGAATTGTCTGGTTACGACATCCGCGCATTTTAGCTCTGTGAACGATAGATGAAGATATGCCGTCGAGTTGGGGATTTCGCCTTTCTTGCATTTGAGAAAGCGATGCTTAGAACTGAAGATTTTCTAGGCCCGAGAGGTTGAATTTATCAAAGTGAACTACCAAGTTTAGTTTGTAATGACGCACTTAAGATTGGCACAAATAGCGATGTTGGCATTGCGGTCGCTTTGAGCGGCGCAGATAACGATGAATAGTTCGGCCCACGTCGCGATTGAACACACAAAAGGACAAGAACAAATGACACAATCAACAACCGAAAATCGCCGTCTGGTACTTGCCGAAAGACCAAAAGGCGAGCCAGATGCCAACACTTTGCGGCTTGAAACGGTTGCCATACCCGTGCCCGAGAAAGGGCGAATGTTGCTGCGAAACAAGTATTTGTCCTTAGACCCCTACATGCGTGGCCGCATGAGCGACGCGCCGTCCTATGCGGCTCCCGTCGAATTGGATGCACCGATGGGCGGCGGTACCGTTTCACAGGTCGTTTCGTCCCAGTTGGACGGGTTTGCCGAGGGCGACTGGGTTGTCGCGTTTGGCGGATGGCAGGACTACGCGCTGTCGGACGGAACCGGCATCATTAATATGGGCAAAAATCCGGAAAACCCGTCGTGGGCGCTTGGTGTTCTAGGCATGCCCGGCCTTACGGCTTGGGCCGCGCTAAAGCATATCGGACAGCCTAAAGCGGGTGAAACGCTGGTGGTTGCGGGGGCAAGTGGGCCTGTGGGCGCCACAGTTGGTCAGATTGGTAAGATTTTGGGTCTGCGGGTCGTTGGCATCGCAGGCGGCGCTGAAAAATGTCAGCATGTTGTAGAAAATCTTGGGTTTGATGCCTGTATTGACTACAAAGCCGACGGTTTTGCCGAGACGTTGAAATCGGCTGTTCCAGAAGGCATCGACATTTATTTTGAGAACGTCGGCGGCGCTGTTTTCGATGCGGTTCTGCCACTGCTGAACTCTTTGGCGCGTATTCCGCTCTGCGGATTGATATCGCAATATAACGCCACATCCCTGCCTGATGGGCCGGATCGGATGAACTATCTGATGGGGCAAATTTTGCGCAAACGTCTTACAATGCGTGGCTTTATCGTCTTTGATGATTTTGGCCAGTATTATCCCGAATTCGCCAGTGAAATGGGCGCTTGGGTGCGCGAAGGGAAAATCAAGTATCGCGAAGAGATGATTGAAGGTTTGGAGCAAGCACCAGAGGCCTTTATCGGTCTTCTGAGGGGCGAAGCTTTCGGAAAACGGGTTATTCACCTCGGTAACTAAAACAAACGAAACAGGCCGCATTCATTATAAGAAGTGCGGCCTGTTTTACCTGAAATTCTATGCGGGTTTAGGCGACGCCCAACTATAAAAGTGGTCCAACAATCGAGAGCGCATTGTTCCAGAGACGTTGCCACCATTTCCAGTTCTGGACCTCCTCGACTGTGACCAAGCGACACTCTTTTAGGTAGTCCTCTTGGCGTGCGCGCATTGCTTTGGTCATGTCGTGGTCTTGAAGAAGGATGTTATTCTCATAGTTGAGGTCAAAGCTGCGGCGATCCATATTCGCTGATCCAATGAAGGTTATTTCATCGTCAACGGTCATTGATTTTGTGTGCAGAAGTCCCGCTTCATATTCGTAAATCGTAACACCAGCCGCCAACAGGTCTGCGTAATAGCTGCGACTCGATGCTCCAACGGCGAAATCATCGTTTCGGGCAGGAAAAATGATGGTCGTGTTGACGCCACGGTTGCCCGCGGCACAAATCGCAGCCTGTAACGCGTCGACGGGCACGTAATAGGGCGTGGTGATGAAAAGTTCGCGCGTGGCAGAATAGATCAGGGTCACAAACATTTCCGGCATCGCGGAGGCTCGCGACGTGGGGCCCGAAGTAACCACTTGAGCGGGGAAACCTTCAGCATAGTCGGGATACGGGTGGCTCAAAACGCTTGTGATATCCTCTTGGTTGCTTTCCATCCAATCGCCGACAAACACGCGTTGGTTTTGGCGGACAATCGGCCCTTCAAAGCGCATAACGGCATCCACCCACGGCGCAAATTTTGCCTTCTGAACAAATTCAGGGTCGGCGCAATTTTGGCTGCCGCAATAGGTGATTTTATTGTCGATAACGAGGATTTTCCGGTGATTTCGCAAGTCAATGCGACCGTCAAAAATACGCGCGATTGGGTTGCCCACTTTAAGGGCGACGGCGGTATTTACGCCTGCTGCGGCCATCTCTTTCCAGAGGTCGGATTTCACCATGCTGCGCGATCCGATGTCGTCGACCATTGCGCGACAGGTCACGCCTCGGGCGGCGGCGCGTTTGAGGGCCTCTGCCATTTTTGTACCGTTGCGATCGGGCACCCAGATGTAGAAAATGAGATGGACGTGGTCCTTGGCGGCGTCCACATCGGCAACCATCGCGTCGATCGCCGCATTGGAGTTGTTCATAAGGCGCGCGGAGTTTCCACCAACGGGCGAAAACCCACTGATCGATGTCCCGACATTAAAGAGCGGCAGATGCACGTCCTTAATTTTGGGTTGGGACATGGCAAGGCTGCCGCCCTCAGGGTCGGGGGCGCTTTCCAAGGTCGCTTTTACGTCCTTCATGCGCTTGAGGCGTTTGCGCCCGATGCTGGTTTCGCCCAGCATAATATAGGCCACCACGCCGACAAACGGTATCGCAAGGACAGTCGCAATCCACGCAGCCCGCGCCGCAGGATCGCGGTTTGGGCGCAGAAGAATTCGAACGACACATAGCGCGACAATGAGGAAACCAGAGAGAGCAATGAGCAAAAGGGCCACCTGTTGAGCTGGAAAAGGAAATATATAAAAGAGGTCTTTGGATTAACATAGGGCAGGAACAGGCGAAGAAGAAAGGGCATTTTGGCGTTGATCCCAAATGAGAATATGCGCGAGGGGTGTCGCCGCCACACAGCAAGATTACCAGGCCCCTCAAGGTGGAGATCTAGAGCATAGAACCAAAGTTGGCAGCAGTGAACCTCTGGGGCGTGAAGTCTCCGACGGTGTTGAACCTTGACAAGGTCACTGTCGATAGACGAGCAATGAGCACAAATTGTACATTTCACGCCGCGGGAGGAGACGGAGTGTTTTTAGACTATTCACATAACTATCTGTTTGTCTTTGCCGCCGTCGCTGTGTCCCTTATGGCGAGTTTTACGGGGTTGGCGTTGACGCGTGGCGTCTCTCTTTTGCCTGAAAATCAGCGTAAACAGCGGATCGCGATGGCCTCGGTGGCCTTGGGCGGCGGTATTTGGGCCATGCATTTTGTGGCCATGCTTGGGCTGCAATTGCCGATCCTGTTTTACTACGATGCCCTGACAACCTTGATTTCAGCCCTCACGGCGATTCTTGTGGTCGGTATCGCTTTGTTAGTTATGCATTTTCGCAAACGAACACGTTTGAGCATTATCTTGGCGGGAACGATTGCCGGATTGGGGATTTCGGCGATGCATTACATCGGCATGTCGGGAATGCAGCTGTGTACGGCGGTTTATACCCCATTTGGTATCTTGGTCGCGGTCGCGTCGTCGGTTGTACTCGGCATTGGAACCTTTGCAATCGCTTACGGCGAACGCACGCACCGCAGTATCATTTTGGGAACGCTCACCTTTGGGACCGCCGTTTGCGCGGTGCATTTTTTGGCGATGGCTGGAACGAACTACTTGGAGGTGGATGATGTGGGGCCGTTGGCGGCCCTCATCGACAACGAAACGCTGGCCTTGATCGTCACGCTTATTGCGTTTTTTATCTGCGGTGGTTTTTTGTTGCTCGGGGTGACCTTTATTCCCGCTCCTGCGGCGACGGAGCCGTTGGTTGAGCAAGGAAAACCGGCCTCTCCCACAACCTCAGTGCCCTATCAAAAAGATGGGCATGTTCAATTCATTCGTCCCTCTGAAATCGCGGCCCTGCGCGCGGAGGGCCATTATAGTATTATCTATACAGGGAGCGACAAACTGTTCTGCCCATGGTCGATCACCGAAGCGGAGAGCCGACTGCTTGAGGGAAGCTTTATTCGTTGCCATCGCAGCTACCTGATTAACCCTGAACACGTCACGAGTTTCGAGCGTAAAAAGGACTCAGGCGTTTGTTTGTTCGCGGGCTGCCCCGCCTTGGGGGCCGTCCCCGTGAGCCGCTCGCGGATGGCCGAAGTCCGAACGGCGTTTGGCCTCATCTAGATCGCAACTCGCGCAGCTTATTCGCATTTCGTGAGTTTTTCGACCCAAGCGGTGCGTCAAATGCGTGGACCGCGCCGCTTTAGGTACAGACTTTCCCCAATCAATTTAGACAATTAGGGAGGTCGACAATGATACCATCAGCATTTGAGTATCACCGCCCCGCCGATGTAAAATCAGCGGTCGGAATTTTACACGAACAAGGGGATGAGGCGCGGGTTCTTGCAGGGGGGCACAGTTTGATCCCGATGATGAAGCTGCGGATGGCGGCCGTGACTCACCTTGTTGACCTGCAAGATATCGCCGAATTGAAGGCGATCAACATTGACGGCGGCAAAATTTCCATTGGGGCAATGGTCACGCAGCACTCCCTAATCGCCGACGCCGCGCTAGCTAAAGCTGCGCCCATTTTGCGCGAGGCTGCGCTGCAAATCGCCGACCCACAAGTGCGCTATTGCGGCACGATTGGCGGTAATGTGGCCAACGGCGATCCAGCGAATGACATGCCGGGCATCATGCAATGCTTGGACGCGACATTTACGTTGGCGGGGCCAGACGGGACGCGCGAGGTGAAGGCCCGTGATTTTTACGAGGCCGCCTATGTGACAGCCTGCGAAGACGACGAAATCCTTGTTTTGGTCAGCTTTGATCCAACAAGCGGCGGGTATGCCTACGAAAAGCAAAAGCGCAAAATCGGCGATTATGCGACGGCGGCCTGTGCGGTGCTTGTTTCAATGGATGGCGGAACCTGTACTGCGGCATCAATTGCGATGACCAATCTTTCCGACACTCCGATCTGGTCCGAGGCGGCGAGTGCCTCACTTGTTGGCACCAAATGCAGCACGGACGATATCAAAAACGCTGTCGCCAATGCGCTGGCCGATATTGACCCCACCGAAGATAATCGTGGCCCAGTTGCGTTTAAAATGCACGTGGCCTCCATCGTCATCACGCGCGCGATCACCCGCGCCATCGCGGCTGCGTAGGAGAAAAACATGAGCAAAATGCACTTAAAACTCACAGTCAACGGCAAGGCAGAAGAGCTGCTGGTTGAGCCACGCGAACTCCTCATCCATGTGTTGCGGGAAAAACTGAACGTCACTGGCCCCCATATCGGATGCGAAACTTCGCATTGCGGGGCCTGTACCGTTGAAATGGATGGTAAATCCGTCAAGTCCTGCACGGTTTTTGCGGCCCAAGCCAATGGTGCCGAGGTTACAACAATCGAGGGCCTTTCGCCGCTTGGTGAAATGAACGTGCTGCAAAATGCGTTTCGGGAGCACCACGGGCTTCAGTGCGGCTTTTGCACTCCTGGTATGATTACTCGAGCGCACCGCCTGCTTCAGGAAAACCCGACGCCGACCGAAGAGGACGTACGTTTCGGAATGGCGGGCAACCTGTGCCGCTGTACCGGATATCAAAATATCGTCAAATCAATCATGGCCGCAGCCTCAGAAATGAACGCAGCCAAGGAGGCGGCAGAATGAATGATCAAACCCCCACAAGCGTAGAGCGCGCCACGAAACTCAAAGGTCTTGGCCATTCCCGCAAACGCGTCGAAGACGTGCGATTTACCCAAGGCAAAGGCAATTATGTCGACGACATCAAGATGCCCGGAATGCTGTTTGGCGATTTTGTGCGCTCGCCCTATGCGCATGCGAAGATCAAGTCGATCAACATCGAAGCCGCAATGGCGCTTCCAGGTGTGATTGCTGTTTTGACGGCCAAAGATTTGGAGCCGTTAGGTTTACATTGGATGCCGACACTGGCCGGTGACAAGCAGATGGTTCTGGCCGATGGCAAGGTTCTGTTTCAGGGGCAAGAAGTTGCTTTTGTGGTCGCAGAAGACCGCTACATCAACGCCGACGCCATCGATTTGGTTGAGGTCGAGTATGAAGAGCTGCCTGTTGTCACGGACCCATTTAAGGCGCTCTTGCCTGATGCGCCTGTGCTGCGCGAAGATCTTGCCGGCCAGACAAGTGGGGCGCATGGTGCGCGTAAACACCACAACCATATCTTCCTGTGGGAAGTTGGTGACGAGGCGGCGACAGACGAGGTTATGGCCGATGCTGACGTCGTCGCCGAAGAAACCGTGTATTATCATCGCACGCATCCCTGCCCATTGGAAACATGCGGTTGTGTCGCGTCGATGGACAAGGTTAACGGCAAACTCACCCTGTGGGGCACCTTCCAAGCGCCTCATGTGGTGCGGACGGTAGCGTCGCTTCTGTCTGGGATCGAAGAGCACAACATCCGCGTAGTTTCCCCCGATATTGGCGGTGGTTTTGGCAATAAAGTTGGGGTTTACCCTGGGTATATTTGCTCCATCGTGGCCTCGATTGTTACAGGGCGACCTGTGAAATGGATCGAAGACCGGATGGACAATCTGATGGCCACCGCCTTCGCGCGTGACTATTGGATGAAAGGCAAAATTAGCGCCACCAAAGACGGCAAAATCACAGGCCTTCATTGCCAAGTAACCGCCGATCACGGTGCTTTTGACGCCTGCGCCGATCCGACCAAATTCCCAGCGGGCTTCATGAGTATTTGCACGGGATCCTATGATATTCCTGTGGCTTACCTCGGCGTTGATGGTGTTTATACCAACAAAGCACCGGGCGGCGTTTCGTATCGTTGTTCCTTCCGCGTTACGGAGGCGGCCTATTTTATTGAGAGGATGATCGAAGTCCTCGCGATTAAGTTGGGCATGGATGCCGCCGAATTGCGTGCCAAGAATTTCATCAAGAAAGATCAGTTCCCGTATCAATCCGCCCTTGGGTGGGAATACGACTCGGGCGACTATCACACGGCTTGGGAAAAGGCGCTCAAAGCTGTCGATTATGACGCTTTGCGCGTTGAGCAAGCCGAGCGTGTCGAAGCGTTTAAGCGCGGCGAAACGCGGAAACTTCTGGGCATTGGCCTGAGCCACTTTACCGAGATTGTGGGAGCGGGACCGGTGAAAAACTGTGACATCCTTGGAATGGGTATGTTTGACAGTTGCGAAATTCGCATTCACCCAACAGGATCGGCAATTGCGCGTTTGGGAACGATTTCCCAAGGGCAGGGCCATGCCACAACCTTCGCTCAAATTCTAGCGAGCGAGATTGGTATTTCCGCCGACAGCATCACGATTGAGGAAGGCGATACCGATACGGCCCCCTACGGACTTGGGACCTATGGCTCGCGTTCAACTCCTGTTGCGGGCGCTGCGGCGGCCATGGCGGGTCGCAAAATTCGAGCCAAAGCACAGATGATCGCGGCTTATCTGTTGGAGGTTCACGACGGCGATTTGGAATGGGACGTTGATCGTTTCATCGTCAAAGGCGCTCCTGAGCAGTTCAAAACCATGACGGAAATCGCCTATGCTTCTTATAATCAGGCGATCCCAGGGCTTGAGCCAGGATTGGAGGCGGTCAGCTATTATGACCCGCCCAACATGACCTATCCGTTTGGGGCGTATATCTGTGTTATGGAAATCGACGTCGACACGGGCACGCATGAAGTGCGCAGATTCTATGCGTTGGATGATTGCGGAACCCGTATCAACCCGATGATTATCGAAGGCCAAGTGCATGGCGGAGCAACCGAAGCCTATGCCATCGCGATGGGCCAAGAGCTTGCTTATGACGAAATCGGCAATGTCAAAACTGGCACGCTGATGGACTTCTTCTTGCCGACCTCATGGGAAACACCAACCTATGAAACCGACTTCACCGAAACCCCAAGCCCGCATCACCCGATCGGTGCAAAAGGTGTAGGAGAAAGCCCCAATGTGGGTGGCGTTCCAGCGTTTTCAAACGCAGTACACGATGCCTTCCGGCCCTTTGGCTTGAAACAGTCGCACATGCCGCACGATCAATGGCGTATTTGGAAAATCGCCAATGATCTTGGCTTGCACAGCTAGAAAAGGAGTTGTCGGGCGGCCGAGTGTCGCCCGACAGACCCATTATGACTGATTGGACAACACTCAAATCGCAGCTTGCAGAGCAGGGGTACATTGCGTCCTCTGATCTCGCTATGGCGTTGCATATATCGCTAAAACTTGGCCGCCCTTTGTTGCTTGAAGGCGCTGCGGGCGTTGGGAAAACCGAAGTCGCGCGCACATTGGCTGCGGCCTTGGACACAAAGCTAATTCGGTTGCAATGTTATGAGGGGCTGGATGCGGGCCACGCAATTTATGAATGGAATTACCAGCGGCAATTGCTCGCAATCCGTGCGGCAGCCGAGGACGGAAAAACAGGAGCGATCGTCGAAGAGAGGATCTTCTCGGAGGAATTCCTTCTGGAGCGTCCATTGTTGCAAGCCATTCGTCAGGAAACGTCGCCCGTTTTACTGATCGACGAAATCGACCGTGCCGACCAAGAATTCGAAGCGTATTTGATGGAAGTTCTGTCTGATTTTCAAATAACTGTGCCGGAGCTTGGCACGCTGACCGCTAAATCGCGGCCTCACGTAATCCTGACATCCAATGGCACACGCGATCTGTCTGATGCGCTGCGGCGGCGCTGTATTTACGCCTATGTTGAGTATCCAGATCGCGCAACCGAACTGGCAATTCTGGCGGCGAGGTGCCCCGATATTGATGGTAAGCTTGCGGCGCAAATTGTTGGATTTGTGCAAGCTTTACGAAAAGAAGAGCTGGAAAAGACCCCCGGCGTCGCGGAAATGTTGGATTTTGCTGCTGCACTGACCGGATTGGGGATCAATGATCTCAATGAGAATCCGCAGATTTTACGTGCGACATTGGTGACATTGCTCAAAACGCAAAGTGACCGCGCGAATATTCCCATCGAAGTGGCCCAACGTCTCGCGGGGAAAGCGGCATGACCAAAGTCACGCGTTTTTCAGGCCGCGATCCAGGTGCAACCGCCCGCGTTCTCGGGTTTGTAGCCCATTTGCGAGAACATGGATTTGCCTTGGGCGTTTCGGAAACGCAAACGGCCATCGAGGCGCTTACGCATATCAAAGCGGTTGATATGACGGAGGTGTTTCTGGCGCTCAAATCGGTCTGCGCGGCTTGCGAAGATGACGCAAAACGCTTTCAGATGCTGTTTGACGCCTACTGGCGCAACGAAGGGCGAATCCGCAGCAAAGTGGTGAAAAGTCCGAATGAAAATGTCGCCAAACACACGCGGACCAATCAGGAAGATACTGGCCAACAAAGCGCCGGAGCGGGCCAAATCGACAGTCCAGACACGGGGCAGGGCGAGGGCGATGCCGCATCCGATGGCGAAGGCCGCCTTGTTGCGAGTGGCGTTCAGAACATGATGAAAAAAGACATGCGCGAGTTGGTTTCGCCCCAAGATATACAGGACGCGGCATTAGTGGCCCGGCGGATGGCGGACGCGATGCGCGACCGCCGGTCTCGGCGTCGCGTGGCCGCGTGCAAAGGCGCTCAGCTCGACTTTCGCAAAGTGGTCCGGCAAAGCCTGTCAACTGGTGGCGAGCCTATCCGCTTGCCGCGCCGCCGCCGCCCCGAACGCCCCGTTCAAATCACTGCTCTTTGTGATGTTTCGGGTTCAATGACGGTTTATTCTCGTGTTTTCCTGTCCTTTTTGGCCGGCTTGATCCGCACCGATGCGACGGCTGATGCCTATCTGTTTCACACGCGTCTTGCGCGGATCACGGGGGCATTGCGCGACGATGATCCGTTGCGCGCGCTTAACCGATTGACGCTGCTGGCCGATGGGTTTGGCGGCGGGTCCAAGATTGGGGCGAACCTTGATTTGTTCGCGCGCACCTATGCGCGGCGGTTCGTTTCGGGCCGCAGCGTGGTGATCATTCTTTCGGATGGATACGACACCGACCCGCCCGCCGCCCTTGCGCAGGCCCTGAAGGATATCAAGAAACGCGGATGCAAGATTATTTGGCTTAACCCCCTGAAGGGGTGGAAAGATTACGCGCCTGTTGCCGCAGGAATGGCGGCCGCCTTACCGTATTTGGATATGTTTGCGGCGGCCAACACGCTTGAGAGTTTGGCGAAATTAGAGGGGGAACTGGCATGGGTATAAGCAGTCATTCATTTGAAAACCGCGCGTCAGATTTGCGCGCGCAGGGGCAGCCTTTTGCCATTGCCACGGTCGTGCGCACCGTCAACGCAACATCGGCCAAACCCGGATCCAAGGCGATTATCTTGGCTGACGGCACCATCACCGATGGCTGGGTTGGCGGCGGCTGTATTCGTTCCGCGGTAAGGAATGCAGCGAAGGCCGCGTTGTCGAAGGGCTGCACGCAGTTTATCTCGTTGCGACCAGAAGAAATCCTTGCGGCAGAAGGTTTGAGCGCGGGCGAAACGCGCGAAGGCGTTCAATTTGCCCGCAATGGCTGCCCGTCCAAAGGGTCGATGGACATTTTTGTGGAACCCGTTTTGCCGCAACCCGAGTTGATTGTTTTTGGTGAAGGTCCGGTGGCAAAAGAGCTCGTTGCCCTTGCGGAGCGGTTCGATTTTTCGGTGTCGCATTCTGTGGACGGAAAACATGATTTTGCCGCGCCCACTTCGGGGCTGCTATATGTTGTCATCGCAACTCAGGGCAATGGTGACGAGGCCGCGCTGCGTGCCACAATCAAAGCTGCGCCAAAATTTGCGGCCTTTGTTGGGAGCCGCCGCAAATTTGAAACCCTTGTTACCCGCCTTATCGCGTCGGGCGTGTCACAGGTGGCTTTGGATCAAATTAAGTCGCCAGCTGGTCTCAATATTGGAGCGATCACGCCAGATGAAATCGCCCTTTCGATCCTGTCTGAAGTTGTGCTTAAACGCCGCGAATTGCAGCGTGCAAAAGGAGACCCCGATGACGTCAATTGTTGAACCACTGATTTTGGAAATAGAGCCCAAAATCGTCGAAACGCGCCTCGTAACAACGCTCTTTAGGCGCATTTTTCCCAAACTAACACCCTCACAGACCGAGCTTCTTGCCGGTATCAAATTTCCCTGCTGCTAAAGGAATACTCCCTTGGAATTAAACGACGAAATCCTTATCAACGCTCCTGTATCCGTTGTCTATGCTGCCCTTAACGATCCTAAAATCCTTGAAGAGTGCATCCCAGGATGCGAGGAACTCATCAAGCATTCGGACACCGAGCTTGAAGCCAAAGTTGTGTTGAAAGTAGGGCCTGTCAAAGCGCGATTTTTAGGCAATGTAGTCTTGGACACTTCGGGCGCACCGCATCAGTTTTCGCTTACGGGCAACGGCAACGGCGGGGTCGCGGGCTTTGCCAAGGGCGGTGCTGATGTCATCCTTGAGGCAGACGGAGAGAATACCCTTTTGAAATATACGGCCAAAGCGGATATCGGTGGAAAAATTGCTCAATTGGGCAGCCGTCTTATGACCAGTACAGCCAAGAAACTGGCGGGGAAATTCTTTACGCGCTTTGCGGAGATTGTGGACGAGAAACAAGCTGTTTAAGCAACCCATCACCCAAATACCCCGCCGGATGTGTTTAGTTCGCCGATAAACCCGCGTTGGTGTTGAGGAGGAAAAGATTGAAAATCGGGGTGCTGGCGGCCCCGATACTTCGTGCTTTTTCTCCGACATGACCTTGCACAATTTGCGGGGGGATCAAGCCACGCGTGTCTTGGTTCACGAGATAGCGTTGTACACGTTCAACGAGTTCGGTGCGGACATCTTCGGGGAAGGAACCGTCAATCAAAATGGCTTCAAAATCGATCACCGAACACACCGAAAGGGCGGCCTTGGCGAGTTCTTGGGCGGTTTCCCCAATCCATGGGTCGACGTAACGTGTGAGGGTCGACCAATCTTGGGGATGGCGCCACAAAACCTCTGGGTTGAGGCCGGCTTCAATGAGGCGCCCTTCGAGTAAATGCAGAGACGCGACGTCGACAAGTTGGCGGCTCTCGCCGAGCGGACCTGTACTGCGAAGAGATCCCAGCGCGCCCGCGTTCCCCTGATTTCCTTCAAAAACCGTGTTGTTCAAAACTATGCCACCCCCCGCAAACGACCCGATGAAAAAATGCGCGTAATCGCGAAATTCATTTCCGCGGCCAAAAAGGTGCTCCGCACGACAGGCGGCTGTAGCGTCGTTAACAATCGACACAGGGAGGTCACTAAATCGGGTAACTTCTTGGGCGATATTGATGTGCTGCCAGGCCTGAAATTCCTCCGAGGGCGCCCCCACTAAATCATGCCATTTCCACAGCTCAAATGGTGCTGCAATTCCAATTCCACAGAGGCGACGGCGGTCGTCCTCGGACATTCTGGATGCGATCGTATCAAGCCCCTCTTGGAGGAACTCAAAGACCGTGTCGGGTATCGGGTAGGAGTATGTTTTATTAAGCTCGTGGCGGATAACACCCATAAAATCAATCAACACCAAATCCGCGCTGCGACGGCCTATTTTGAGGCCAAACGAGAACACGCCATCTGGATTTAAGGCCATAGGCATGGAGGGTTTGCCCACCTTGCCGCGAATTGGGTCACCACGTCGCAAGAGGCCGTCTTTTTCGAGCTTTCGCAGGATCACGGATACCGTTTGCGGGGAAAGACCAGAGTGGCGCGCAAGATCAATGCCCGGCATCGCGCCGTGACGTTGAAGCATGGAGAGCAATAGGCGTTCGTTATGATTACGAACCCCGCTCTGATTCACGCCGCCACTTAAGCCTCTGATTTTGCTCCCGTCCATACCGTTGACCATAGCGCGCTCCTTTCTAGGAAGGAAGATGGCATTCTTTCATTAATAAATAAAGTTTATTTATTTATTGACAGCTTTGGGGGAATCAGGCTTCCTTAAGGGGAACTTGCGAATTCAAACGGCGCAGTTTTGGAGAGGGAGGAGCCCACTTCATTGATAAATCCGTTGATCTTTTTGGGAGGAAGACCATGAAAAAACTATTGATGTGTACAGCACTTACCGTCGCTGCAACCGCTGGCGGCGCTTATGCGCAAGACGTAAGCGCTTGCTTGATTACCAAAACCGACACGAACCCGTTTTTCGTGAAAATGCGTGAAGGTGCCGAAGCAAAAGCTGCCGAATTGGGCATGACTCTTAAGTCGTACGCAGGTCGTGTTGATGGCGATCACGAGAGCCAAGTTGCGGCGATCGAAACATGTATTGCAGACGGTGCCAAAGGTATCCTCATTACGGCTTCCGACACGTCTTCTATTGTAACTGCAGTGACGCAAGCGCGGGACGCGGGCCTTGTTGTGATTGCTCTGGATACACCGCTTGAGCCGATTGATGCGGCGGACGCTACTTTTGCGACCGACAATTTTCTGGCCGGTGAGTTGATTGGCAAATGGGCCGCCGCCAAGCTTGGCGCAGAAGCGGCAAACGCTAAAATCGGAATGTTGGACCTCGCTGTAAGCCAGCCTTCAGTTGGCGTGTTGCGCGACCAAGGTTTCCTTCAAGGCTTTGGTATTGATTTGGGCGACCCAAACAAATGGGGCGATGAAACCGACCCACGCATTATTGGCAATGACGTCACTGCGGGCAACGAAGAGGGTGGCCGGAAAGCCATGGAAAACCTTCTCGCAAAAGACCCAATGATCAATGTGGTTTACACAATCAACGAACCCGCTGCCGCAGGTGCCTATGAGGCGCTCAAGGCCTTTGGTCGCGAAAATGATGTCTTGATCGTTTCTGTCGATGGCGGCTGCCCTGGTGTGGCCAATGTAGCAGATGGCGTGATCGGTGCGACGTCGCAACAGTATCCATTGCGCATGGCGGCTTTGGGTGTTGAAGCCATCAACAACTGGGCCAAAGACGGAACAAAGCCAGCTATGACACCAGGTAAGGACTTCTATGACACGGGTGTTGCTTTGGTAACGGATCAGGCCGTCGAGGGTGTTGAGTCAATCGATACGGTTGCAGGCAAAGACCTCTGCTGGGGTTGATCTTTAGACCATAAAACCTTCAGTCTGTGAAAGGGGCGTGCCAAGGCCCGCCCCTTTTTGTGCTACATTTGGCAGAGAGGCTTCCCATGCCCCCCCTATCCAACGAACCGAAAACCACTGTCGCCGGTCCTGATACTGTTGCGTCGTTTTCCCAAGACCACACGTCCCCGATGCGCCGCATTCAACATGCGCTGCATGAAACGCCGTCTTTGGTTCCCATGGTGGTCTTGGTGGCCTCCCTTGCGATTTTCGGCATTTTACTGGGATCAAAGTTCTTTTCACCCTTCGCACTGACGTTGATTTTACAACAGGTCACAATCGTTGGTATTGTGGGCGCGGCCCAATCTCTGGTCATTTTGACGGCGGGCATCGACCTTTCCGTCGGGGCGATCATGGTGCTCAGCTCGGTCGTGATGGGCCAATTTACCTTCCGCTATGGGATGCCTGTTGAACTCGCGATTGTGCTAGGCCTTGCGGTGGGAACGGCTGTCGGATTCATTAATGGCTGGCTTGTGGCGTATATTAAACTGCCGCCGTTCATCGTGACTTTGGGCATGTGGCAAATCGCTTTGGCGACGAATTTCCTTTATTCGGCCAATGAAACTATTCGCAGCCAAGACATCTCCGAGAACGCACCATTGCTGCATTTGTTCGGGGAAAAGCTGGAAATTGGCGGCGCGGTCTTTACCTTCGGGACCATGTTCATGGTTCTGCTGGTTCTTTTCCTCTCCTATGTCCTGCGCCAAACCGCGTGGGGGCGGCATGTTTATGCTGTCGGGGATGATCCGGACGCGGCTGAGCTTTCAGGCGTGAATGTTAAGCGCACATTGATCTCGGTTTATATGTTGTCTGGGCTAATTTGCGCCTTCGCCGGATGGGCGATGATCGGGCGGATCGGGTCTGTGTCTCCGACCTCAGGGCAATTGGCAAATATCGAAAGTATCACAGCGGTTGTGATTGGCGGCATCTCGCTCTTTGGCGGGCGCGGCTCGGTTGTGGGTATGTTGTTTGGCGCGTTGATCGTGGGGGTCTTTAGTATGGGGCTGCGCCTGTTGGGAGCCGACGCACAATGGACATATCTGCTGATTGGCGTCCTCATCATTAGTGCTGTGGCCGTCGACCAGTGGATTAGAAAGGTATCAGTCTGATGGAACCCATTTTATACGCCCGCAATCTGGTGAAACGCTACGGCCGCGTCACGGCGCTTGATAACTGTGACTTTGATCTTATGCCGGGCGAAATTCTGGCGGTAATTGGCGACAATGGCGCTGGAAAATCCACCCTTATCAAGGCCATATCTGGCGCGGTGCAACCCGACGGAGGCGAGATTTTTCTCGAAGGCAAAAAGATCGGTTTTGCCTCCCCGATTGAAGCCCGTAAGGAAGGGATTGAGACGGTATATCAAACCCTTGCCATGTCACCCGCTTTGTCGATTGCGGATAATATGTTTATGGGGCGCGAACTCCTCAAGAAGGGGTTTCGCGGCAAATTCCTGCGCCAATTGGATCGCCCTGCCATGGAAAAAGCGGCGCGCGAAAAACTCACGGAACTTGGCCTTATGACCATCCAAAACATCAACCAAGCCGTGGAAACCCTTTCTGGCGGGCAACGCCAAGGGGTGGCCGTGGCGCGGGCGGCGGCGTTTGGCTCCAAGGTTATTATTCTGGACGAGCCAACAGCGGCCCTTGGGGTCAAGGAAAGTCGAAAAGTTCTTGAGATGATCCAAGACGTGAAATCGCGCGGGATACCGATTATCCTCATCAGTCACAACATGCCGCATGTGTTTGAAGTCGCGGATCGCATCCACGTGCATCGGTTGGGCAAACGTCTGTGTGTTATTGATCCCAAAGACTATACAATGTCGGATGCCGTGGCCTTTATGACCGGCGCAAAAGACGCACCGGAAGGTTCTGAATGAGGGACCTTGACGCGATTTGCACCACACTCCTCGCCGCTCCACGCAAGGGGCGGCGGCGCCTTGTGGCGCTCGCGGGGGCACCCGCCAGCGGGAAATCCACCCTTGCACAGGATTTGGCCGATCGGATGACGGCGGCGGGGTGTGACACGCGGGTTTTACCAATGGACGGGTTTCATCTGGGCAACACGCAATTACACGCGCAGGGAAATTTTGCCCAAAAGGGCGCTCCGCAAACCTTTGATGTCAGGGGGTTTCTGATGTTAGTCGCGCGGATTCAGACTGAGGATGAGGTTTTCTACCCAATTTTTGATCGCACATTGGATGCCGCGATTGCCGCAGAAGGGCGCGTCGATAAGGCTTGTGACACAGTGATCGTCGAGGGGAATTATCTTTTGTTTGATGCTCAAGACTGGCGGGATTTGGTGGCCTTTTGGGATATCTCTCTTCGGCTGAAGGTGTCACGGGATATCTTGCAGCAACGCCTCCTAGAGCGCTGGTTAGGGCAGGGCCTGTCGCCCGCGGCGGCCCTCATACGGGCACAGGGCAATGATCTGGTGAACGCGGACCTCATCGCCAAACTCCCGTTGAAAGCGGACATCCTTTTGGACTAGACGAAAGCGAAATCGCCCTCGTCGAGTTGCCCCGGTAAAACATCATCCAGTCGAATGGCCACGTTCGAGAAGGATATGATCGTGTCCGCTCCTGCGGTGGTGAATGTCAGATCGGAATAGTTGTTTGCGCCCGAGCAAATCTCAATCCTGTCCACATTCACCACAAAATCGTCTACAAAGTCGCTTCCCGATCCTGTGCCAAAAACAAATGTATCCGCGCCAACACCGCCATTTAGGAAATCGTTTCCTGTGCCACCAGCGAGGCGATCTTGGCCGTATTGACCATAGAGCCTGTCAACACCCTCTCGGCCATAGAGCGTGTCACTGCCGTTGCGCCCAAGAAGCAAATTCGCACCCGCATCTCCGATCAGAAGGTCGTTGTGGTTGGAGCCGCCAATGTTTTCGATGGAGAAGTAAGTGTCGCCTGCGGCCTCCCCTGTATTGGACCACGTAATTTGCAAATCGACGCGTAGGCCACTCGCCGCATTAATGTAGTTTGCGCGATCAATTCCCAATCCGCCGTAGAGCCTGTCGGAACCCGTACCTCCGTCGAGGTAGTCGTTCCCGTTGCCCCCTATGAGCGTGTCATTGCCGCCACGTCCCAAGAGCGAGTCATTTCCATTCACGCCCCAAAGCGTGTTGGTAGTCCCATCGCCAGCCAACACATCGTTGAACCCAGAGCCGACCATATTTTCGATAGAATGATACGTGTCGCCAGCTGCAGCCCCCGTATTGGTGCCCGTTAAAACGAGATCGGCGCGCACACCGCTTGTGGCGTAGTAATACTGCGCTTGATCCATGCCGGTGCCGCCATAAAGGACGTCCGCCCCATTTCCCCCCTCAAGCCGATCATCGCCTTGGTTTCCAACAAGAGCGTCGTCGCCGTCGCGTCCGAAAATGACGTCGTTTCCGAAGCGACCTACAAGCGTGTTTGCACCAGTATCGCCAATGAGGCGGTCGTCGAAGTTGGATCCCGAGAGGTTTTCAATCGAAAAATATGTGTCCCCTGCAGCATCCCCAAGGGTCCCCCCCGTTTCGAGAAAGGCCCACACAGCGCTTGTGGCATAGGTGTATTGTGCGACATCCGTTCCGGCCCCGCCATATAATGCGTCGTTTCCTTCGCCGCCCTCCAGATGGTCGTTACCCGCTTGGCCATAGAGTGTGTCGGTACCGCCTCGGCCATAAAGACCATCGTTTCCCGCGCGCCCAAGGAGGGAATTTCCGCCCGCATCTCCGAGTAAGATGTCATTGTGGATAGATCCGCCAAGGCCCTCAACGGAGATATATGTATCTCCTGCGGCCTCACCCGTATTTGCGCTGGAATATTGCAAGTCTGCGCGAATGCCAGTTGTCGCGTCCAAGTATTCTGCACGGTCAAATCCGTTCCCGCCATTGAGGTAATCCGCCCCAAGCCCGCCAATGAGATAGTCGTTGCCGCCCCCCGCGTTGATGAAGTCATTTCCGCCGCGCCCGTCGATTGTATTGCCGAAATTCCCTTGAGCGTAAAACACGTTCTGAGCGGAAGTGCCGATACTTCCAGCAGCACCGGATACGTTGACATTCTCAAAACGCGCAACCGAAGCTTGGGCCACGCCGTCATGGGTTATGACGCCATCTTCCAAGTTGATAACATGCCCCGACGACTGTGAAACAACGTGGAAATAGAACGTGTCGTTCCCCTGTCCGCCGTCATAAGTGTTCCAGAGGCCGTCGATGGTCTCGGCTGTCACCTCCACGGAATCATTTCCGCGCCCAAGGTGAATTTGATGGGCCGTTGTCGCGGTATCCCCTAACTCGACATGGTCATTGCCATCGCCCGTATAGGCATTCTCAACGTCCGAAACGGTTATGGCGACGCCGTCAATCACCCCTGTGCCTGTGGCGAAATTGAGGGTTACCCCCGTTGTGACCGCAGCGGCATTGATCCAGTCGGCGCCGCCATTTGTGTCGTCAAAGGCGACACGGTGGTTGCTTATGCCTGCATAATCGGAAAACGCATCGGTAAAGATATAGCGGTCATCGGCGGAAATCTCTGATCCGGTGGTGGTCAGCACAATGTCCGAAACAGTTAGAATGTCGCCTGGCCCAACGTCTGCAATCCGCACAGTCCAAGTGCCGTCGCTCCGTTCGCCGCGAAAAGCTTGGCTTTCGAACGTATAAGCGCCGTCAAAAACGGCACCTCCCGCTTGGTTCGCGATTAACAGGTGCTCTTCTCCCTCCGGCGAGGTTAGATAAATCACCATGTCACCCAGAAACGTTGTCGAGAACGTCAGCGTGACGGCGACCCGTTCCACCAAAATAGCTTCCCCGCCTTGGAGTTCGAAACTGGTGCCGGTGGCATTCTCGTCAGGGATCGTGGCCGCGACGGCAACGCTTGCCAAACTCCCCCGCGCATTGAGGCTTGTTTGTGCGGCTCCCATAGTGAGCCATGATTCAGCCAACCGTACCGCCGCATGCGCATCGACAAGGCCGTATCCGTAGTCATTGCTGTAGTGCAGACCGCCGCCATTCCAATTCTCGGCGGCGTTAAAGTGCCACGGTGTGCGTTCGGAACCTGCAAACGTGGCGTTGTCGACAACACTGCCGACGTGCCGCCCCGTATAGGCCAAAATCGTCTGGACATCGCGCCAGCCAAGACCTTCCTCGGCATCATACATGAGGGTAACAACGCCCGCGACCATTGGTGCCGCAGCCGAAGTGCCGTTAAACGTGCTCATGTAGTTTGTGGTGGTATAGCCTTCGTTATCGGTGCGATCCGTGGTGACAACTTCGCCCGAGCTGCCAAAACCGGAAATCAGATTGGCAGCACCATAAGACGAATAACTGGAGATAAAACCGTCCTGATCAACGGCGGCGACAACGACTTGCTGGGTGTTGTTGGTCCAAGGGTCAGAATTGACATCATAATGGGCCCCACGCGAATTGCCCGCAGATTTAACAATGGTTGTTCCAAGCCCGCCGCGTCCCGTTGAAACGGCAAGGCTGATCGACGCGTCAATCTCGGTGAATCGCGTCGCATCGTATCCTATGCCGAATTCAGAGCTGGTGTCGTTTGCGATGCCTTGGCTGATATTCACCACATCAGCGCCACCCGTCGCGGCACTCGCGATTGAGTCGCGGACATTTTGCAACCAAGCGTCGCCAATGAAGTTTTCAATCCGATACCCAACCAGCGTAGCTTCATAGGCGATACCTGTTGTGCCGATATCGTTATTTCCAACCGCGCCAATGATACCCATGACCGCAGTGCCATGCGAATTGCTTGCGATGCCAAAGGGGTTGTCATCATCATCGGTGAAATTATAGTCGAGAAGGGTGGCGTAATTGGCCGCCAAATCCTCGTGAGTATAGTCAAATCCGTTGTCGATGACGAATACGTTGATATCTGCGCCCGTATAGTCGTCCCAAAGGGACTCAATCCCATTGGCGCCAACGATATTAAGATCAAACAGCCCAGACCCCGAATTGCGAAGATGCCATTGTTGGCTCAGCATTGGGTCATTTACAATTGGATGGGGCATTCGGAAATCCTTGTTTGGTAAAATTTAAAACTCAAACGGCGACCGGCAGGGGGGCATCGACGTTTGGGTTTTCCGTCCTCGTTAAAATACAGTGGTTTTTTGTGCCACGACGACAGGTCCGAGGCAGTCGGTTACGATGGCGTAAAATCCGCTTACAACGACGTGCGTTCCAATCGGAATTTCTGGCGAAATATACGAAATAGCGATGAGCGTTCCGTCTTTGGTTTTGATTTGCGGGCAGTCAACGCCATTGGCCCGCGTAACAAGGGAGCCGGAAACCGTCACCTGTTCACGGCCATTATTCTGTGCGGTTATATTCTCACCCGATGCATGGCGGACAAAGAGGCTTGCACTCAATACCGCCAAAACAAGGCAGAGAATGGATGATGTTTTCCTAATCATCTGATAGTTCCGCCCATTTCATTTATTAACAATGTGTTAACATGTAGGCTGAGAGGGCGGTTTAATCCATATTGTTTTGACCAACGCGCTTTCTAAGTAATTAAAATTTTTTGTTCTTGCTCAGACGGCAGTTGGTATTGGGAATTTTTCTTCCGCTTGAAATAGCAATTTTTTGCTGAAGGTTAGGGCTGATATCCAATTTCTTCGGGCTGATATCCGATAACAATGGCACGTGATGTTGGGAAAGCATCTGCTCTAATAGTTTGAAAGGTAAGGGTAATTTGCCGTTTTTGCGACCGCTACGGCAGGCGCTCCATTTCGAGAAATTGAGTGGATTGCTCCTAGTGGTTAGGCTAGACTGGTTTCAGTCAACGTATGCTGAGGAAACCCCTCAGTGAACAAGATACCAAGGTCATCAAAATTCTGAAGGGAATTAACATGCTCAAACTTACGAAAATTTCAGTCGTGCCACTTCTATTCCTGGCCACCGCATGTACGAATACAGGGGCGGGTTATACGCCGATCATCGACGGGCCAGTGAGTGCAAACTACAACTACGATCTCTCGCAATGTCAAAACCTCGCGGCCTCCCAGCCACTTGTTGACGAAGGTACTATCGGTACGGTCGCAACAGCTGCTGCCGTTGGTGGCGCCGCATCCGCGATTTCAAAAGGGAGCACGTACCAATCTGGCCGTGGTGTCGCAATCGGAGCGCTCGTCGGCGCTACTGGGAGCGCACTCCAGAACAACTCTAACCGCGAAGTCTTGGTTAGAAACTGTATGCGCGGCCGCGGCTATAACGTCGTAGGTTGATCGATCTAAGCTGTGCGTCGCATGGCTTAAACACGAAGCGTTTCTAAAGACGTCCTTATCGCCGCTGCCTAGGAATAGGTGGCGGCGAACTAGTGTGAGGGACCGTTGAAAACCCAGCGCCTGCTCAACAGATATGTGAAACCCGCGACCAAAAGAGTGGCCAAAGCGAGGGCGCTCGACGGGGACATAAGATTGAGCCCGACAAGACTCGCCAAGATCAATTCATTCAGCAAAAACCCGAGCGCCGACGTTGTTAAGAAACGAGGTGCCGTCTTGCCCAAGGGGAGGTTGTGATTGTTAAAGGTGAAGCTGTGGTGGCCCCAAAAACTCACAATAAGCGCGGTAATATAGGCGAGGAAATTTGCGACCAAAGGGTTCAATCCAAACCGAATCCACAGGATGCCAACCGTGATATGAACCAAGGTTGCCAAGCCGCCAACGAGTCCGAATTTCAGAACACTTTTGAGCATCAATCGTCCTGATTTTCTGGTCGTGAAATCTCGGCGACAATGAAGCCGGGGCGGCCTTTGACCTCGGTGAAAACGCGCGCAAGGTATTCGCCAATCACCCCAATTGAGATCAACTGAATCCCCCCCAAAAAGAAGATCGCGACGGTAATCGTAGCGAAACCGGGGGTATCAACGCCCCAAATGATGGTTTTGGCGAAGATCCAAAGGCCATATAGAATTGAGAGAATAGCCAAAACACTCCCGACACCCGTCCAAACCCGCAGCGGGAAATTGGTGAAGGAGGTAATACCCGTGAGGGCCAGTTTGAAAAGGGCGCTGAAACCAAAACTTGAGCGCCCAGAGGTGCGTTGTTTCATTTCAATAGGGACAGCCTTGGTCTTGAAACCAATCCATCCATATAGCCCTTTCATGAAGCGGTTACGTTCGGGTAGGGCACATAAAGCATCGACAACATTACGGTTCATCACGCGAAAATCACGGGCGTCTTGCGGGATGACAACATCGCTTCCCATTGATAGCAGCTTGTAAAACGCCGAAGTAAATAAACGTTTTGGAACGGATTCATCGTCGCGATTTCCGCGCACAGCATAGACCATTTCATAGCCATTTTTAAGCTCGCCCAGCATTTCTTCTAAATAGGAAATGGGTTCTTGCAGGTCTGCGTCGATGATCGCCACGATATTGCCGGTGGACGCGCTCAACCCCGCCGAAATCGCGTGCTCCTTACCAAAATTGCGCGACAACCGCAGGACCGAAACGGGGAAATGCTGGCCCATGTTGCTTGCGGTTTTGAAGGTGGCGTCGGCACTTCCGTCATCGACAACGATAATTTCAGTGGAAATATTGAGGCGCACCACTTCCGACATGATCGCATTGATGGTCTGCTCAATATTGCCTTCCTCATTATGCGCAGGCACCACAATGGAGAGGTCGGGTAGGTGGGGATTCACCGTCAATTCTGACGTGTCGATTGCGGGGGCCTTATGTGTTTTCGTGGCATTCATCTAATTACCCTCAATTTTTTCGATCAGAACGGCTTTGCGCCCGAATTCACCAAGGTATGTGAACCTGTCACCGAAGGCCTGTTCAACCTCCGCTTTCTGCCGCGGTTCGACAAGAAGGACATCGGCCTTACCATTGTCAGCTAGGCCGGAAATCGCATCGAAATCCGCCAAAACCTGAACCTTGCCTTTGGTGTAAAACTCAAGAGAATAACTTCTGCCACCCAAAAGGTTAAAGACGGGGGCCTCAACGCGTTGGGATGCGATTTTGACAGTCGACTGGTGGGAGCGAAGGTCCAGACTGTCGGGAGAAATCGCAAGGACGGCACAGAGCAGCACAAAGACGCCGATCATGAGTGCCATCCCAGAGCCAAACAGAATGCGCACTGTTTTCGTCGGTGTGGCGCCAAAAATATCGATGGTTAGTATCGTTAACAACAACGCCGCGGCGGGCAGGCCGGGGAGGACGTAGGACGCCAAAATGTTGGCCGCAGGCGTAAAGAGGATCATCGGCGCGATGGTCCACAGAAGCAAGTAGGAGCGAAGACCCGCGCTATCCAGCCTGAACGCCGCGCGCAATTTACGCGGGAAAAACAACACGTATCCGCCAATAAGTGACCACGGCAAAGCCGCCAGAATCCAACCCAGCCAAATGCTGCCCTTGGCGCGCGAATGTCCCGACCCGTATAAATCGCCTTGCCACCCTGAGACAACAAACCGCTCATAATGCTCGCCGATTATGAAATACCGCAGGAAGCCGGGTGTTTTCTGCTCGGCGAGATAGTACCATGGAGCAGTGAGAATGACGGCAAGCAACATCCCCGTGATCCACGGCAGGTATTGCAAAACGCGCCAGCGCCAGCCGATCAGCAGCCATAGAAAAATTGGAATACCGGTAAGGACGACCGCAACAGGACCCTTAGCCAGCATGCCAATTGCGAGCCCGACAAAGAAGAGATGCCCCGCGATACGCGCCGCTTTTCCCTGTGTGGTAATCGACCAAAACGCCATCATTGAGAGGGTTGTTCCAAAAGCCATCGCCAGATCTGTCATAACAAATGCCGACGCCCCGAAAAACAACCCTGTGGACGACAAGACGCAAACAGAGATCAAGGCGGCGTTGGTGCCAACAATGGTTTTGGCCCACTTATAGAAGAAAAGGAGCAGCAAGAGCGCCGCTAGAAAGATAAATATGCGCGCGCCAAATTCGTTTTCGCCAAAGAGGTTTATACCCGCAGCAGAAAGCCATGTATGTAGCGGCGGCTTGCCCCAAAACGGAATGCCGTAATCAAACTGTGGGGTGATGAAATCGCGGGTTTCAATCATCTTGCGGGCGATCTCGCCATAGCGCGACTCGGTGGTATCCGTCAGCGGCAATAGAAAGATCGCGACGATTCGTGTGATGAAAAGCAGGAACAGGCTACCGTAGATATACGGCAAATAGGTCACTTTGAGGTGGAGTGTGGCCGGTTCAGGCTCGTTTTGCACGGTGTTTGCGTCGCCGAAAGAAGCCATGATGTTCCCTAAGTCTAAGGGAAGCTTCCTGCATCCCAGTTTTTTGGGAAGTCTAAGCGAAGGGGCGTGTCGCAACAATCAACAATTTTCCCCTAGAAAATAAATGGTTACGGTTTTGAACAATGTAAATGTGTTGGACAGGATCGATCAATTCTAGGGACGCGGGGCTTTTGATCCCCGAAGGTACCGATAGTAAAACAAGGGTATGTGTTAGAAATACCCATCTGGAAAACTCTACATAAGGGGTGGATTTCTTTAAGTTATTTGTTCGTGCTTTGTGATAGGATTGAGGCTGGTTATTCCGGCTTTCTTCTCAAATTCAACAGGGGTTTCATTTGGCTCGCTTCAAAATTTCCGACACGCGCATCTGGATTACGCTGGGTGCCTCGTTGCTCGCTTTGCCGGCTGTGGCGCAAGAAACCCTCAGTGTTTTCGACGAGAATGGGTATTTGGATTCTGCGGACCCAGATATGGTTATTGGGATACGACTTGGCGCTCAAAGAGAGTCGGCGTATTTCGGGTCTTCAGATTTGGAAAACGGACCGGGAGGTTCGGTTCGATTTGACTATGTTCGGTTCCCGAATGGGTTTGAGTACGGATCAGGACAGACCGTTGGATATCGGACTGGCTGGGGCTTACGCGGCTCGGCACGGTTTATCGGCGAACGGAATTCGGCGGATTACCCTGAGTTGGCCGGCTTATCGGATGTGGATTGGACACAGGAATTTGGCTTTGGGGTTGGCTACGAGGAAAAACATTTTCGCGGCTTTGCCGATGTTAGATATGGCTTCTTTGGGCACCAATCCTTTGTCGGCGAGGCTGGTTTTGACGTTATAGCAACTCCCGCCGAAGGGTGGACACTGACGCTCGGCCCCCGATTGCTGATTGGGAGCGACAAATATACCCAGACATATTTTGGGGTCACAGCGGACGAGCCCGCCGCGAGCCAATATTCTGAATACGACCCGAATGGCGGACTCGTTTCGGCTGGCGTGGTGTTGGGCGCGCGGTACGATTTCAACGAACGTTGGGGGATTGAAGCTGTTGCTGGTTATAGTCGTTTCGTGGGCGACGCTGGGAATTCGCCAATCGTCCTTGGCGGGTCGGACGAAAGCCTGAAAATCGAAGTCGGCATTACACGTCGCATCAGCGTCGATTTCTAAAGGTTTCGATTAAAACATTGCCACAAAATCTCATAGGCACCGGCATTTACGCAGATGCCTATGATGAGCTTAATTTAGGTATTTTTCGAAATGGGCGAGGGTGCGATCCCATGCCAGTGTTGCTGCGGCCTCGTCGTAGCGCGGCGTTGTGTCGTTATGGAACCCGTGATTTACGCCTTCATAAATGAACGCCTCGTAGGTTTTCCCTTCCGCAGTCAGAGCGGCCTCATAGGCGGGCCAACCTGCATTCACGCGCTCGTCCAATTCACCGTAGTGGATGAGGAGGGGGGCCTCAATCGCGGCCACCTCTTCGGCCGTGGGTTGGCGTCCATAGAAAGGCACAGCCGCCGCCAGATTTGGATAGGCCACCGCCAATGCGTTAGACACACCGCCGCCATAACAGAAACCCACAACCCCAACTTTGCCCGTACTTTGTTCGTAATCCACAAGGAATTCGAAGGCGGCAAAGAAGTCTTCCATCAGTTTGGTGCTGTCGAGTTCTTTTTGCATGTCGCGCCCGTCGTCATCATTTCCGGGATAGCCGCCAAGCGGTGTCAATCCGTCGGGGCCAAACGCAAGAAACCCCGCCTTGGCCAGTCGACGCACGACGTCTTCGATATAGGGGTTTAAACCGCGATTTTCATGCACAACCAAAACGGCGGGGAGCATTCCAGTAGCACCGGCCGGCTTTGCCATAAGACCTTTGATTGTACCATGACCTTCGGGGCTTTCATACTCCACCGTCATCGTTTCAATGTCGGGGTCATCGGGGGCAACTTGTTGTGCAAGTGCATAATTTGGTTGCAAACTTTCAAGGACTGCCGTGGCAGCGACACCCGCCGCAGCATAACGGGTCGCATTGGACAGGAACTCTCGTTTTGTCATTTTCCCATGAACGTATCCGTCGTATAATTCGAGTAATTTCGGGTTGAAATCAGATGCTTTTTTCCGGTTCATTTTAGGAACTCCCAATGTTGTTGAATGTCAAAATACAGCGTTCAAAACACAAAAATAGGCCATTGTTGAGGATTTGGCCAAGCCCAGATTATGGTCGAATTCTCACCGGAGTCCACTTATTTT
Source organism: Falsihalocynthiibacter sp. CO-5D18 (assembly GCF_041205445.1). NCBI lineage: Bacteria > Pseudomonadati > Pseudomonadota > Alphaproteobacteria > Rhodobacterales > Roseobacteraceae > Falsihalocynthiibacter > Falsihalocynthiibacter sp. CO-5D18. The sequence goes on from NZ_JBGFCF010000001.1 coordinate 380,946, forward strand.
CTGGCTCCAATAGGGGGTCTCAGGGTGCATTGGGTGTCGGATATAGCCTTTACAGAGTGTGCGTTGCGTTGCAATTATCGTTTCAAAACGGTCCTATGGGGCAATAGTTGACCGCCAATGCGTGGGCTCTCAAAGGGGGGCGAAAGGTGCAGGTGTAGATAATTGGAATCTAGTTTTACAAAATTCAAAGACCGTATCTGGTTTTCCGTTGATCGCGGGACAAAACGCCTCGCAACGGCACCCAAGCCTTTTCAAGATGTTGGGTATTCCATCGTTCGGAGCGTGTTGTGGGCTGCATATTACCTACCGGGCAGTCCGCTCAAGGAAACAGCTTTGAGGTTGTCAAAGGTTGTGTCGCAAGGCCCGCCACGACGGATATATCGAGGTTTCGTAGAGCGATTTATTCTGGCGTTACGTCGGATGGAGCGCTTGCGGTTAGGGAAAACGGATGAAATTGATCAACTGCTCGTGATCCCAGAAGAGGCGCGGCTTAAAGCGTCACTACAGGAAGGCAAGGGCGTGTTGCTGGTCATGCCGCATTGTCATGGTTCGGTGCTGATGGTGCGCGCCTTGGCCGCGCGCTACCCAACGTTGATGCTCGTGCGCGAACCCGCAAAAGAGTCGCGCGCGATCACACAGCGGCCATATTACACTCATATCGGCTGTGAGTTATTTGACGTGCGGCGCAACAGTGATGCGCTTGTGGCGCGCGCGGTGCTCAAGGCACTTCGGCAAGGCAAGATCGTGGTCGGTGTGGTGGATCGGATCAAAACGGCGCCCCCTGTCGATGCTCCTGTCAACAAGAACACCGATACTGTCCGCGCTATCGTTTTTGGGGAGGCAGCGGGGGTTGTGGGGTGGCCTGCTCGGTTTGCTGCAAAATGTGATGCCGCAATCCTTCCGGTGATGGTTGAGCAAACGGCCGAATATTTGACGCTGCATTTGGGCGACGTTATCACACCGACGGATCCCCTTGAAACCACTCAAAACTGGATCGCCGCGCTTGAACCGCTCCTCCGCAGATTTCCTTGCGACTGGGGGTTTGTATACGACAAACATTGGGCTCGGTTGCTGCGTAAGGCAACTAAATCGTCACATTCCTAGATTTTGGGTCGGTTACAAATATTTACAAAAAATAGATTTTTTATCTTTTCCCCCACGTCTTGAGGGGAATTTGCGACCTTTTCGAAGCCCGATAGTGCGGCGTTGGTCGGGGAACCATTTGACAGCGGATGGTTTGGCCAATTTCTGGTGCGGCCGTTGCAGTTCTGAATGCAGGTCCGCTATGTCCCTTTATTTTATGTGCCTAGTCGTGATGGCCAACAGGGCGTGGAAATTGTCACGGCTTCCTATGACGTCTGGGAAGTGAGCCCTTTAATCAATGGGACCATTTTGAAAGGGTTGGCTAGAAATGGTGCTTGCCCAAAATATGTGGATCGACATGTTTATTTTCCAAAATTTAACAAATTTTGTTGACGATTTACAAATATGACGCTTATAGATGTTGGCGACGCCGCTCAACATTGAGGGAGTCACATATAGTTTCTAGGGAGGAATACATGTCTTTTTACAAATCTTTTAAGTGCATCGCAGTTTGCGCTGTGTCGGCGTCAGCGCTTTTCGCTTCTGCCGCCGTTGCCGATACGATCACGTTGCGCGGCGCGAGCATGTTTGATGAAAATCATGCCTATACAAAAACACTGAGACAGTTTGAAGAACTCGTGGCTGAATCATATGATGGTGATGTTGAGTTTGATCTGCGCTTGAATGGCGAGCTTGGGGACGAAAGCGACTTCGTGACGTTCTTGCAGCAGGGTGTTGCGATCGATTATGCCGTTATGGCGCCGTCCAATATGGCTGTTTTTGCCCCATCGATCCCCCTCATGGATATGCCGTTCCTTTTCCGCGATTTGGACCATTGGAATGCAGCCCTCTCAAGCGGTGTTATGGCACCCCTCGAGGATGAGTTGCTTGAAAAAGCTGACATCAAAATTATCGGTTATACGGGGGGCGGTGTCCGCAATTTGGCGTCCGCAGAGCCGGTCAAGGATATGGCCGATTTGATGGGTCACAAGATGCGCGTCATGGGCGCTCCGATCCAAGCGCAAATCTTCTCTGCGATCCAAGCAGCACCTTCGGCAATTGCCTATAACGAGGTTTATAACGCGATTCAGACAGGCGTGATTGCTGGATTTGAAAACGAAGCGGCGTCGATCCAGAACCTCAAGTTCTACGAAGTCGCACCAAACATCACGTTGACCCGCCATGCCATCACGGTGCGGCCCATCGTTATGAGTGGCAAAACTTTCCGTAAACTTCCAGAAGAGCTTCAAGCCGCGGTTCTTCAAGCGGGTGCCGAAGCTGGCGCATTTGGTCGCAACTTGGAAAGCACCGAAGATGGTCTCAAAATGCAAGAGATGATCGATGCGGGCCAAATTACCGTTTTAGAGTTTGCTGATCGCGACAAATTGTTGGAAATGGTGATCCCCGTACAGGACGCATATGCGACCGAATTGGGCGCGACCGACCTTCTTAAAGCAATCCGCGAGCAATAATCGCTCTCTTTGCCCCCAACGTTTTCAAGCGTTGGGGGTTCATCCATTGATCGGTAGGGCCCTATGTTCGGACGCTTTCTAGATACCTTCTGCAACGGTCTTCGTTTCTTACTCGGTTTCCTTGTTGCCGCTTTGGCAATTCCGGTCGGGATGCAAGTCATAGCGCGCTATACTGGCATTATCCCTGTCTATCTTTGGACCGAAGAACTGGCGACATTCCTGTTTGTCTGGGTGGTTATGATCGGAGCTATGGTCGCCGTTTGGGACGGAACTCATTTTGATGTGCGCGTTATTCCTGACGCCAGAAATCCACTGCTCAAGCTCATTCAAAACGGATTTGTCCTTGTTATGGTCGGAGCATTTGCCGTTATTTTCGCGTGGTACGGGATCGAATACGCCAAGTTTGGCTACATTCAAAATTCGGTCATGATGCGTGCGAATATGATGATTACCTATATTTCAGTCCCAATTACCGGTGTAGTTTGGATGTTTTTCACGGGCTATCGCCTGTATGAAGCTGTCGCGGAATACCGCGCTTCTACTCAGAAAGTTTAAGCATGATTGTTTCAACCGGTCTCGCCTGCGCCATTCTTGTGGGTGGGTTCATTTTCCTCGTTGCGATGCGCATTCCCGTCGCTTTTGCGCTTGGGATCGCGACAATCCCAATCGTCTTGCTGGATTTGCGGTTGACCCCGTTCATCGTTTTGGACCGGATGTTTCAATCCTATAACTCGTTTATTTTGCTGGCTGTGCCTTTCTTCTTACTTGCGGCCAACTTGATGAATTCGGGGAAAATAACCGATAAACTGATCGACCTTGCGCGCGTTTTGACGGGCTGGATGCCCGGCGGTCTTGGGCATGTGAATGTCGCCGTGTCGATGCTTTTTGCCGGAATTTCAGGTTCCTCAACGGCCGACGCGGCGGGCTGTGGTAAAATCCTCATCCCAGCGATGGTCAAGGAAGGGTACGATACGCGGTTCGCGATTGCGCTCACGGCATGCTCATCGGTAATGGGCGTTATTATTCCGCCGAGCATCTTGATGATCGTCTGGGGCGGAGTGATGCAAACCTCTGTCGGCGCCTTGTTTTTGGCGGGTGCGACGCCGGGGTTAATGATCGGCGTCGCCTTGATGGCTACGGTCTATGGCTATGCCAAAGTTTATGATTACCCCATCATCGGTAAGCCCAGCCTGTGCGATATTTGGCATGCATTTAAGGGCTCGTTCCTTGCCTTGATGACCCCCGTTTTGGTCATTGGCGGTATTGTTGGCGGTATTGTTACCCCAACAGAAAGCGCCATTATTGCGGCCGGTTACTCCTTGATCCTTGGCATGTTTGTGTATCGGACCGTTTCGGTGCGCGACCTTGGTCATATCTTCTATGACACGGGGCGGTTCGCGTCGATTTCGCTGTTTGCGATTGGGACGGCTTCTGCGTTCGGGTGGCTTTTGGCCTTCTTTAACGTGCCGCGCCTGATCGTGGATTTCATGACGAGCCTTGAGTTCGGATCGTTCGGAACCGCCCTCGTGATCGCTGGCCTGTTCCTTTTCTTTGGTTTGTTTATTGATGCGATCCCAACGATTATCATTCTGGGCACGGTTCTATTGCCTGTTGCAACTGCCGCCGATATCCATCCAATCGTCTTTGCTATTATCGGCATTGTGTCCCTCGCATTTGGCCTCGTGACGCCGCCTTATGGGCTGTGTTTGCTGATATCTGCGTCGATTGGCGGCATGAATGTGGTGCAGGTGATGCGCGACGTTGTGATTATTCTACTGCCAATGCTCGCGATCCTGCTTCTCATCATCGTGTTCCCAGAGATCGCGCTGTGGCTGCCAAAAATGGTCATGCCCGAAACCTTTAACTAGGGGCCCGAATTGCGCATCTAGGCGTCCACATCTGCCAATTTGAATGTGAGGCCCGCGCGCGCAATGTAGCCAGCAAGTGGACTTTCTGGTCTGCACTCGGAAATCAACGTGTGTTTGGCATCAAGCCGCGCGACGGCATGCGTTGCGCGGTGTCCAAACTTGCTCCTATCGGCTAAAACCGTCACATTCGCGCTGTGTTTAATCATCTGCGCGTTCATTGCGGCCTCTTCGGATTCTAGGCTGGTGAGGCGGCCTTCGTCGTCTATTGCGGTGGCTCCGAGGAACAAACGATCAAACCAAAGCCCCTCCATCATCGCAATTGCGGCGGCGCCAACCATCGACAGGTTTTCGGCACGTACACGCCCGCCAATGAGGGTGAGGTCGACATGGGGAATATGCGCAAGCTCTTGAGCTGCAACCAAGCCGTTGGTGAAAACTTTGATGGGTGCATTCAGATTGCGAATATGCGGCACCAATTGCAGGACGGTTGTACTCGCGTCTAAAAACAGCGTTTCGTCGGGCTGGATTTCCTGCGCGGCAACATAGGCGATGGAGCGTTTCGCCTCGATCTGCGCCTGTTCCCGTGCCGAAAATGCCAGTTCCTTGTGCGCCCCTGTCGCGATGCGCGCGGACCCGTGCCGCCGCTCTATTTTGCCTATTTGCTCTAATTCGATCAAGTCTCGCCGCACAGTCGCGAGCGAGGCTCCAAGGGATGTCGCGATGTCTTGAACGGATGTTTGCCCCTTAGCCAAAAGGAGCAGGAGCAGGTCAGAATGGCGGTCAGTTGTCATAAAATCCCCGTTTCTTTTAGTTTTGACACAGGGATGCGTCAATTTCAATCATAAATATGATTGACTGTGATCTTTATTTGCGTATTTTGGAGAAAACCTGATGCCGCGGGGTGACGCCTGTGACGCCTGTGACGCAGTCGAAGGCAAGCGCGCCAAAGTTTAACATAAGGAAACCAATATGAACCCGACGCTTGAAGGCATCTTTGGACAATTCCAATACTGGCGCGCAGCTCAAATGCCCGCGCCGCTTTCGCCCATGAATGGTACGCGCGTGATTGTTGGATGCGGCACATCCTACAACCTTGCGCTGGCGGTCTCCGCCGCGATGAATGCCAACGGTCTTCGTGCCATTGCCGTACCCGCTGGCGAATGGATCGTGCGCCCACAGGCCTACCTCGCGAAGGGGACGGGGGACGTCGAAGTTATCGCCCTTTCTCGCAGCGGTGAGACCACGGAAACAGTTCAGGCCGTGCTGGCAAGCCAAGCGCGGGGCCAAAAAACTATTGGCGTTACCTGTGCTCCGAAGTCCGCGTTAAGTGGGGCCGCATCCATCGCGGTGGAGTTTGAAACGCATCCCAGCGAGGGGATTGTTATGACCTCATCTGCGAGTTTGATGCTGTTGGCGGGCTACGCGATGGCGGGCCTAAAGATCGACGATATTTTGGCAGGTCGCGCTGAGGAAACCATGCGGGCCTTGGATGCGGTTTCCGTGGACGCTTACGCCAAGCGCACACATTTTGTTTTTCTCGGGGGCGGTGCAAATTACGGTGTTGCGCTCGAAGGCGCGCTCAAGCTTCAAGAAATGGCGATCTGTTACACACAGGGTTTTCATCCGGGCGAATACCGGCACGGCCCGATCAGCCTCGTTGACGAACGCACCGCTGTTGTGATGCTGTACCATGCAGATACCCGCGCTGATGAAGCGGCGTTGGTTCAGGAACTACAGGCAAAAGGCGCTTGGGTTTTAGGGCTCGGCGGCGCAGGGGATATCTCGCTAGATGTTACCAGTGCAGGGGATTTTTCGGGTGTTGAGTGCCTTCCCGCGCTGCAATTGTTGGGCGAACGCTATGCCGCCGCGCAAGGAATCGATACAACGACACCGCGCCACCTCACCAAAGTTGTCATGTTGGAGACACAATGAAACACGCCCTAGATCACTTGCTCGCCCTTCCAGAACAGCACAACCAAAAGGACTTTGTTGGCATTACGTCCGTTTGCAGCGCCAATGCGATGGTCATTGAGGCGAGCCTTTTGGAGGCGGCCGATAATGGCGGATTTGTTTTGATTGAGGCGACCTGTAATCAGGCCAATCAGGACGGCGGATACACAGGCATGACGCCACAAGACTTCCGCCAATTTGTGGCGGGTATCGCGGCCAGCGTTGATTTTCCCCTCGATAGCATCCTGTTTGGGGGCGATCATTTGGGGCCGAATCCATGGCGCAAACTTCCCGCATCCGACGCGATGGCAAAAGCCTGTGAAATGACGGCAGCCTATGCCCGCGCGGGGTTTTCCAAAATCCACTTGGACGCGAGCATGGCCTGTGCGGATGATGTAAATCCGTTGCCGCCAAAAACCATCGCAAAACGCGCAGCAGAACTAGCGAAAGTCGCTGATGACGCGGCCCTAGCGGCAGGGCATTTGCCGCCCGCCTATATCATCGGAACCGAAGTGCCGGTTCCCGGAGGCGCATCAGAAGAACTCGACACACTCGAGGTTACGACCTGCGAGGACGTAAGCGAAACTATGGTTTTGCATCAGAATGCCTTTGCAGCGCTTGGTCTTGAGGAGGCTTTTGCCCGCTCCATTGGCGTTGTCGTGCAACCAGGCGTGGAATTTGGCCATGCCAACGTTATCCACTTTGTTCCAGAAAAAGCGGGCGCACTCAGCACGTGGCGCAAGGAATACGCGCGTGTGGTTTTTGAAGCGCATTCAACCGATTATCAAACGCCGCAAGCCCTGCGCGCGCTTGTAACGGGCGGTTTTGCCATCCTCAAAGTGGGGCCGGGGCTGACGTTTGCATTGCGCGAAGCTTACTACGCGCTTGATCAAATCGCCGGGGAAATTTGCGAGGGGTATGACGCAGGAACCTTGCCCGCAAAATTAGAGCAGATCATGCTGGCGCAACCCGAATACTGGCAGGATTATTACACGGGCACCAAGGCCGCCCAGAAAATCCAGCGGCACTATAGTTATAGTGATCGCATCCGCTATTATTGGACGAATCCAGAAGCCGTCAAAGCGGTGGATGCGCTATTTGGTGCACTCGAAGGTCTGCAAATTCCAGAGACGTTGATCAGCCAGTTTATGCCATGTCAGTATCAATCGGTTGCCCTTGGTGAGACTCCCGCACTTGCCAAAGATTTGGCCCTCGCAAGTGTGAGGCGCGCGCTTGCCCCTTATACTAACGCCTGTCGGAATAGTCTTGGATAGTCATTAGAGATATAAGGGCCGAAGCGATTTGGCCCTTAATCTTGGTTAAGTCTTCTCGGAAATCAACGTTTGGAGAAGATCAAAGCCCTTGCCCCAACCGTTGTCCATGTTGCTCATCATTTTGGTGAAACAGGCAATTTCTGCCTCCGTTGCGTCCACGGGAATTTGCTCCAACTGCACTTTGGTTTTGTCACCTTTGTCGGAAAAGGAAACCGTTGTCAGAAGCGTTTTGGGCCAGTCAGGCATCATTTGGCTGGGCTGAATGTTCCAGTCCTTATCCGTGGAGGAGTGGTTCCACACCATCCGTTTGGCCGTTTCTACTTCGATAAAATCCATTCGGCTGAAATCAGATTTTTCACCCCATTTCATCTCATTAAGCCAGCGCCCGCCCGCCTTGGGATCAAACTCATGGATGATCGTTTCAACACCCGGACCGTACCAAACAGCCAAAAGTGTTGGATCCGTCCACGCTTTCCAAATCTTGGCAAGGGGGGCCTCAAATTCGCGATTATACTGGTATACTGGGAGGTTACTCATGGTCGTGGGTGTCCTTTCCGTCGTCATTTAGTGTTTCTAATAGGTGGTCGAGTTGGTCAAAACTCACCCCCCAAAACCGACGAAATTCTGTTAGCCAGTTCATGGCCTCTTTCATTGGTTCCGCTCGCAGGTACGCAGGCCGACTTTGTCGGATTTGGCCGCGCGCAATTAGCCCGGTGTTTTCCAATATTTTTAGATGTTTTGAAATCGCCGGTTGGCTGACATTAAACGGCGCAGCCAGTTCTTTGACCGTCGCTTCCCCATGGGCCAGACGGGCAAGAATGGCGCGGCGCGTGGGGTCCGCAAGAGCCGAAAATACTGCATCTAGGGTTGTTGCTTCATAGCTAATTGGTTTCATAACCAAAAAGTTATATTGCAGGGAAGGCTGTGTCAACTCCCAGCATGCGTTGTTTATTCCCGTTCTAGGAGCTTATTATTGGCGCCCAAAAGCGGCGCGGCACCTAGCGCTTTGGGACGCACCCCATCAATGCGCAGCGGCGCGGAAAGTGTTTTGAAATGTTCGCCACCACGTTCCAAATCGGCAATCATATCAAGCTCCTGTAGCACGCCAGACCCCATCAATCCGTTCCAATCCATCACGGGGGCGGCCCAAATATCGGCTGCGATCATGGCCGTCATCCAATGATCGGTGGTGTTCAAAAGCAAATGATTTGCCAGCTCCGCTTTGATTGAATCGCGATGCTTGAAGGGGTCAAGATCGTGGAACGCTGCGTCAAGATCGAGGCAGTCGCACAGGTGTTTGAGGTCGTTCATCGCCACCGCGATATGCCCATCCTCGGTGCGATACACGCCGTAGGGGGCGGATAGATAAGCGTGGGCGGGGTTGTTGTTGGGGCGTTGGGGCAGCATGCCGCCATCATTGAGGAAGGTGGTCAAAAGCTCGAACTGAAGGTCGGTGACCGCTTCAATCAAGCTGGTTTCCACAAGGCCGCCTTTGCCAGTGCGTTCGCGACGGAACAAAAGCGCTAGGAGGCCTTGTGCAAGGGCAGCCCCTGCGAGAATGTCGGCAATGGGAAGGCCCATTGCCACGGGTCCATCCGTGCCGCCACCTGACAGCCACATGATGCCGCTGCGGGCCTGCGCCAGTAAATCCTGACCGGGCAGTTTTTGCCAGTCATGTCCAGTTCCGTAGCCCGAGATCGAGCCGTAAACGATATCGGGTTTGCGGGCTTTAACGTTTTCATAGCCAAGGCCAAGGCGCTCAATCACACCCGGTCGGAAGTTTTGGATCACCACATCCGCGCTGTCGACCAGCGCCATAATTTTCTCGCGATCGGCATCTTGTTTTAGGTCCAGCTCGACCGAGGATTTGCCGCGATTGATCGCGTGGAAAATCGTGCTTTCGCCGTCGATCATCACATTGGAAACATAGAGATAACGCGACAAGTCGCCTTTGCCTTTGCGCTCCACTTTGATAACTTCGGCCCCCATGTCGGCCAGCCGCAACGAAGCATAAGGCCCCGCGAGGAACTGGCTGAAATCAAGGATGCGGATACCTTTGAGGGGGGCGTCGTAGGTCATGAAACGGTCTTTCTAAGCGAAGCTGGCGGCATAGCGCGCGTTGAGCGCCTGCATCGCGTTTGCGGGTGTGGTTTTATGTTGTAGAACATCGTTAACGATGGCGGAGCCGTCTTCCTGAAATCCCATATAGCCATCATGACGAGGGCGTAACCAAGCGGATTCGTGGGTTTGGCGGGTGTTGAAATAGGCGTCCATGATGGGCGCGTTGACGGCCGCGTTTCCCCACGCCATCGCGTTCCCTGGTTGGCCATTCGATTGGGTATAGAGCGTGCTTTGGCAATCCGCCCCCGCAACCCAAAGCGCGAAGTCGATACAGATTTCGGGGTGTTTTGTCTTGGCGGAAACCGCGAGACCTGTGCCGCCAAGAGCGGAGCCAATGGGGCCCGATTTTCCGAGGGTCGGGATGTCGGTGAAGGCAATGCGATGGGGGCGATAGGCCGCGTCGCTGTATCCTTTATAGAGGTAAATAAAGGGCGATGTGTGGAAACGATCTTCGGTGGCCATGACGTCAAGTATCGCGATCGGGTCCATATCAAAACACATAGGATCGACATGGTCGGAGACTGCGAAAAGGGCTTCAAACACCTTTTCCCCGACTTGCGCGTTCACGATCTCGTCGGGGGAGGAACCGCAGGGATGGCCGATATTGGCCGCAAGTGTATAGAAATTCATCAAGGTATGAGGCGAACGAAGCGCCCAAAGCAGGGCGCCTTCGCGGGCACGATCAACGATTTGCGCCCATGTTGTGGCGCGCTCGGTAAGGTCAGGGCGGCAAGCTTGCACCTGTGTCGCGGCGTCGACGGGCAGGGCCCATTGGTGGCCGTGCAGGTTATAACTGATGTAGCTTTTGCCGAGGGTTTCGTTTGCCAGCGCTGCGAGGCTGGCCTCAGATGCGTGTTCGTCGAGTGCCAGTAAATGGCCTTTGCCTGCCACAGAACCAACATGCGGGTGGTCAATAACCATCAGATCATAGGCGGCGGCGAGTTCGTCAACGGGGGTGGTTTCAAACCCCTGAAGCGAGCGTTTATCCCATGTAATCAAGACATTCGGGTGTTTTTGCGAAAAGGCATGTGCGGCGGCGACCACGGGATCGTATCCGCGCGGGTCGGACCAAGTCATGCCTTTTAGGTGGATAGTTGTGCTCATCTTGCCCTCCGGTTTTAGAGAGGTTACGGCACATAGTTTCAGAAGTAAAACATATTTTTATATATGATTTATGAAGTTTCCTCAAAGTCAGAAGCCCCAGCACCAATCAAATGCGACATTTGTTTTCCTGCTTGAATGAGGGCAAGGCGGGTCTCTTCCATAGTGGCGTCATTTGAAGCGACTAGCCGTTTAATAAAGGGAACCGTGATGGCTGCGATCACGTCGCCCGAGTAGGAAAATACTGGGACCGAGATATTGTAGACCCCCTGAATAACCGCTGAGGGGCTCTCGCAATAGCCGTTTGCTTTGGTGGCGAGAATGTTGCGCTCAAACTGGTCCATCGCGTCGGCGGGCATGTCTTTGAGGTTTGCGCAAAGGGCGTTTCGGGCCTTTTGGGTTTTCTGATACGTCAAAACCGCGCCCGAAGCCGTAAGGATAAGTGGCACCCGCGCCCCAAGGCGCACCGAGGTGACGTTGTTGCCAGGAGGGTCGGTTTGGGCAATGACGAGGATGTCGGAATTATGCAAAATCGCGAGGTGTACAGATTGGTTAAGCGTTCTGGCCAAATCCTCCATGACCTCGCCCGCGATCGCGTTCAGGCGGCGGATCGGGGGGTGACGATGGGCGATTTCAAATAGGCGCGGCGTGAGAGAGTAGCACTCGCTTTTCTGATCAAGCGCCACATAGCCACGTTCCGATAGAACGGCAAGCATGCGGAAAATCTCGCTGATGGAGCGATCCAGTGCTTTGGCGATCTCGGACTTTTTCATGCCTTTGCTTTGGCTGGCTAAAAGTTCGAGGATATCGAGGCCTTTGGACAGGGCAGGAGCGTTGTACTTCGCCGTTTGATTGTCGCTATCAGATTTGGGCATATGCGCTCCTTCAGTTTGAAATTTCATACCTGTTTCCCTGCAAAAGCGAAACCGTGTTTAATGGGGGGGCTAAAGGTTCCATATCCGTTTGGCGTTGTCGCGATACAGGGCTGCGCGTTCTTCGGCGCTCCAGTCCATTGTGAGGGCATGGGTCGTGGCCACCCAAGTTTCGAGACCGCCGCCCAAATTGCAAACCGGACTGTCGGACCCCCAAACGAGGCGGTCGGGACCGAAGGCTTTTGCGACGTGTTCCACATAGGGGCGGATGGTTTCGAGGGACCAAGATTGCGCATCAGCATAGGCGATAACGCCCGAGATTTTTGCCACAACGTTGTACCGTTTTGCGATTTCGTCGATGCCTTTCGCCCAATTCTCGATATCTCCGCCGGCGATGTCGGGCACGCCGCAGTGGTCGAGAATGAACTGAACGTCGGGGCAATGATCCACCAACGCGTTGGCTAGATGCATCTGTGCGGGCAGTACGCAGAGATCAAAAGTGAAGCGGGTATTTGAGAGCTTTTTAATGTTGTCGCGGAACAGTTTTGATTGGGAGGTTGCATCGGGCATCGTGTGCAAAACACGACGAAAGCCAAAGATAGTCGGGTTTGATTCGGCACGTTCAAGCTGTACGGCAAAGGTGGACTCTTCGGGGCGGCAGGAGGAAATCGCCCCTTTCAGGAGGCTATCGGGCGTCGCCATTAACTCCGACATGAGGTCAGTTTCGCGCTCAATTTGGTCAGGCGTGACGTCGACCTCCATGTTGAAACACCCCGAAATTCCAAGCCTGCGCGCGATACGTGTATAGGATTCAAGCTCGTTTTGCTGGTCGAGGGCGGGCACATCTTTGAGCCACGGGTAGGTCAATCGGTCGAGATAAATCAGGTGTAGATGGGTGTCGAACAGCATGTGGTTCCCTTTCAAACTTCTCCAAGAGAATGATTGACTAAATATAAAAGTCAAGTTTATATGTAAAACAAGAGCGGACGAAATAACCGTCTCGAATGTAGATCCATGGGAGGATAGAATGAATAAACGAACACTTAAAGCGCTGCTGTCGGCAACGGCTTGTGCCGCAGCCATAAGCGCTGTGCCTGCGAATGCGGGCGAGTTTGACGGCGTTACGCTGCAAGCGAAATTGATTGGTGGCCAGCAATATGAGGCGCTTTATGCCCGTATCGCCGAGTGGGAGGCCGAGACAGGCGCCACCGTTGATATCATTTCCAAAAAGAACCACTTCGAGTTGGACAAAGAATTTAAATCCGACATGGCGGCTGGCACTTTGGGATGGTGCGTTGGCTCCAACCACTCGTCTTTTGCGTCGCAATACCCAAGCCTTTACACAGATTTGACGCCTTATTTGACACCAGAATTCATTGCTGAATACGTGCCGTCTAACATTGCTGCGTCCAAAATTGGCGATGCTTTGGTGATGCTGCCGCGTGCACAATTTGACGTATCCGCCCTATATTATCTCAAATCCGTTTACGCGGATGAGGCTAATCAGGCAGCTTATAAAGAAAAAACAGGCCGTGATCTGACGCCACCTGACACATGGGACGAATACAAAGAACAGGCGATCTTCTTTACCGACGCGCCAAACTTCTATGGCACGCAATACGCGGGTAAAGACGAAGCAATCGTTGGCCGTTTCTATGAAATGGTCGTCGCAGAAGGTGGTCAACTGTTTAACGACGACTGGACGCCTGCGTTCAATAGCGATGCTGGCAAACGGGCCCTCGCATGGTTTGTTGATCTATATGAAGCAGGCGCGGTTCCTCCCGGAACGACCTCCTATCTTTGGGATGACCTCGGTGCAGGATTTGCTTCTGGCTCCATTGCTCTCAATCTGGATTGGCCAGGCTGGGCGGGCTACTTTAACGATCCAGAAAGCTCGAAAGCTGCAGGCGATGTTGGCGTGATCGTACAGCCACAAGGCTCTGCGGGTATCCGGACCGGTTGGTCGGGCCACCATGGTTTCTCTGTGACGGAAACATGTGACAACAAAGAAGCAGGCGCGTCGCTTGTTGCTTTCCTCACAAACGAAGAGAGCCAAACTCTTGAAAGCTCTGCAGGTCCTTTGCCAACACGGACAGCCGTTTGGGAAACTGTTGTTGCGGCAGCTAAGGATGATCCCTACCAAGCAGAAGTCTTGACGGCCTTCCAAGCGGCGGCGTCGCATGCGTTCCCAGCGCCACAGACTCCTTACTGGATTGAAGCGACAAACTTGATCTACCCTGAGCTGCAAGCGGCAATTCTTGGCGACAAGACCGTCGACGAGGCACTTGAAACAGCTTCTGAAGCTGTCGATGAGATGATGCAAGAAAACGGCGTCTACTAAACTCTCGGTCCTCCGAAGCGGGGGCGGCTTTCGGGCTGCCTCCGCAATTTCCCTCCAAAGAAAAGTCTTCAGCCATGCCCCGCATTAAGCTGCCCACGTGGTTCGTGTTGCTGCTGCCGGCAATCATAATCCTTGCCTCAGTGGTTCTCGTCCCGCTTCTTCTCTCCCTGTATTCCAGCTTCACGCCGTACCGGCTGACGCGTCCCGAAACGCTCTGGAAGTGGATCGGCACCTATAATTATCAAAAAGCCATGGGAGACTGGAATTTCTGGGTCGCCTTTGGCCGCACAATTCTGCTGCTCACGGTTGCTTTGAACCTTGAAATGATCCTCGGGCTTGGTCTCGCGCTGCTCGTGAACAGGGTGACTTATGGCCAACGGGCGTTGCGCACTTTGATGATGTTCCCGATGATGTTCTCGCCCATTCTTGTTGGCTTTCAGTTCAAATTCATCTTCAACGACAACGTTGGTCTCGTGAACAGTGCGCTGCAATCCTTGGGGCTTTCCGATACCGCGATCCCGTGGCTTGTGGATGGGAAACTGGCGTTCTTTGCCATCGTTTTTGCCGAAACTTGGATGTCGACGAGCGTGTTCGCGATCCTGATCCTCGCGGGGCTATATGCGATCCCGAGTGATCCGATGGAAGCGGCTAAAGTGGACGGCTGTACACCGTGGCAAACCTTCCGACACATCACATTGCCTTTCATTATGCCCTTTATTTACATCGCTCTGGCTATCCGAAGCCTCGATGTGGCGCGGGCATATGACATCGTTCAAATCATGACCAACGGCGGCCCCGCGCGGCGCACCGAGTTGTTATGGACGTTGATTGGGCGCACCGGATATGTGGACGCGAAAATGGGGTATGCCAACGCGATGGGCTATATCTCGATCATTCTCGCCGTCTTCTTCACCGTGTATTTCTTCAATAAGCTCAACGCGGCTCGTAGTGAGCTGGGCATGGCAGGATAGACCGATGGACATTAATCAAAAACACCGACTTCAGGGCTTGCTTTTAGGCTCGCTGCATAAAATCACCCTGTTTCTTGCCATGTCTATCATCTGTATTCCCGGCCTTTGGATTGTGCTGAACAGCTTCCGTCCGACTGTCGAGATCATGGCCAAACCCCCCGTTTGGATTCCCAATGAACTCAACCTCGACCACTACCGCGCGATGTTTGGCGCGGCGGGCGAGGGCGGGGTTCCCGTGGTGCAATATTTCACCAACTCGCTGATTATTTCGGTGACCTCCACGCTAATTGCGATCCTTGTTGGGATGGCGGGTGGCTATGCTTTTGCGCGTTTCAAGTTCAAAGGGAAAACGTGGATTTTTATCGGCCTTATGCTGACACGCGCCGTTCCTGGTGTGGCGCTCTCCTTGCCGCTTTTCATCGTCATGGCGAAAACCGGATTGATCGATACGCATATTGGTTTGATCATTGTCTATGTCGCGATGAACGTGCCGTTTACCATCTGGTTGATTGACGGTTTCTTTCGCCAAATTCCGCATGAGTTGGCCGAAGCCGCCGAGATCGACGGCTGTACCCGTTGGCAGGCTTTTTGGCGGGTTGAATTTCCCGTCGCTCGCGCAGGGATTGCGTCGGCGGGGATCTTTGCCTTCCTGACAAGTTGGAACGAATACGCGCTGGCCAGCCAGTTGACGCGCTCCACGTTTTCAAAAACGATGCCTGTGGGTCTTCGGGATTTCACCTCGGAATTCACCATCAATTGGGGTGGCATGTGTGCCCTCGCGGTCCTTATGATCATCCCCGCTCTCATCCTAACTTTCATTGTGCAAAAGCACCTCATTGCCGGTCTTACCTTCGGCGGTGTGAAAGGATAATCCAATGGCCAAAGTCCAACTTAAAAATATCGTCAAAAACTACGGCGCCCTTGAGGTTGTCCATGGGATTAACCTCGACATTGAGCACAATGAATTTGTGGTGCTGGTCGGCCCTTCTGGGTGCGGGAAATCCACAACTTTGCGCATGATCGCAGGGCTTGAGGATATTTCCGGCGGCGAAATCTCTATCGGTGAGAACGTGGTGAATAACCTCCCGCCACGGGATCGCAATATCTCGATGGTGTTCCAAAACTACGCGCTTTATCCGCATATGACGGTGCGCGAAAACCTAGGCTTCTCGCTTAAAATTGCCAAGAAAAGCGAAGAAGAAATCGCCAAGGCCGTGGCCGAAGCCGCCAATATTCTGTCCCTGACGGAATACCTTGAGCGTAAACCCGGCGCGCTTTCTGGAGGTCAACGCCAACGGGTTGCGATGGGGCGCGCGATTGTGCGTCACCCTGATGTGTTCCTGTTTGATGAACCGCTTTCCAACCTCGACGCTAAACTGCGGGCGCAGATGCGGGTCGAAATCAAGAAGCTGCATCAAAAGATCAAAACCACGATCGTTTATGTGACCCACGATCAGGTCGAAGCCATGACCCTCGCGGACCGTATTGTGATCATGCGCGACGGGCATATCGAACAACAGGGCACCCCCCTTGAAGTGTTCGAAACGCCGGTAAACACCTTTGTGGCGACTTTCATCGGCAGCCCGCCGATGAACCTGATGGATGCCACCGTCACGGCGGACGGGAAGCTTGATCTTACCGACGGCGTTTTGGTGCCGGTTCCCGCAGCGTTCAAAGATAAAGTCAGCGCAGGGCAGAAAGTTGTGTTTGGTTTTCGCGCGGATAATGTGATGCCAGAGGGGCATTCCCTTCCGATGCAAGGCGAGGCGGCAAGCTTTGATATGACGGTCGATCTTTCTGAACCGCTGGGCACGGAAACCCTGTTGTTTGTCACATTGGCGGGTGTGGAAATTCAGGCCAAAATGCACAATCCGCGCCCCGTAAAGTCGGGCGAACGGTTGACCTTTCAGCTTGATCTTACACGCTGTCACTTGTTCGACGCAGTAACCCAAAAAGCACTGAGGTAACCATGGCACTGATTTCAAAAGTAGAAATTTTTATGGTCGATTTGAAGCCAAAAGTGAAGCGCACAGACGCGACACAAAGCTTCGACAGCCAAGAAACGCCTTTTGTGCGGATTACCGATTCCGAAGGGCAAACGGGCCTTGGATACAGCTATACAATCGGGCAGGGCGGTGGCGCGATCATGTCGCTGTTGCGCGAAACGATGGTGCCGAAATTGATTGGTCGCGAGGCCGAGGAAATCGGGCGTATCTGGCGGGATCTTTTGTTTTCAACACATGCCACATCGGTGGGGGCTATTACCTCACTTGCGCTAGCGGCGATTGATACGGCTCTTTGGGATTTGCGTTGTAAGCGCGCGGGTTTGCCCCTTTTTCAGATGTTGGGCGGAGCTAAAGACAGCGTCGCGATGTACACCACCGAAGGCGGCTGGCTTCACATCTCGACCGAGGATTTGGTCGCCGACGCGTTGGATGCACAATCCAAAGGGTTTTCCGGCTCAAAAGTCAAAATCGGCAAGCCGCATCTTTCCGAAGATCGGGCGCGTTTGGCTGCGGTCCGCGAGGCCGTGGGGCCATCTTATGAAATCATGGTCGACGCCAATCAAAGCCTGAGCCGCGCCGAGGCCACCCGCCGCGCACATATGCTTGAACAGTTGGATATCGCGTGGTTCGAAGAGCCACTTCCCGCCGATGATGTGTTGGAACATGTGGCGCTTGCGGCGAGTACGTCGGTGCCCATTGCTGTTGGTGAAAGCATGTATTCGATCAGCCAATTCAAGGACTATCTGGTGACGGGCGGCGCGAGTATTGTGCAGGTCGACGTGGCCCGTATTGGCGGGATTACCCCGTGGATGAAAGTCGCGCATATGGCCGAAGCGCACAATGTGCCTGTGTGTCCGCACTTCCTTATGGAGCTGCATGTCAGCCTTGTTTGTGCCATTCCAAATGCGCCGTGGCTTGAATATATCCCGCAACTTGATGGGCTTACGAAAACCGCCATGCGGATGGAAAATGGACGCGCCTTTGCCAGTATGGAGCCGGGCCTTGGGATTGACTGGGATATGGGCGCAATTGAAACCCAAAAAATCGACGGTCTAAGCGCCGGTTTTGGTGCATAGGAGGATATGATGAAACGCATGGGAATGGTGATCGGCGTTAAGCCCGAAAACATCACCGAATATAAAAAACTGCACGCAGACGTCTGGCCTTCGGTGCTGGCGAAAATATGCGAGTGCAATATCAAAAACTACACGATCTTTCTGCGCGAGCCGGAAAACCTGTTGTTTGGTTATTGGGAGTATCACGGCAGCGATTTTGCCGCTGATGCTGCAATTATGGCAGCCGACCCTGAAACTCAACGCTGGTGGGAGATTTGTATGCCTATGCAGGCGCCGCTTGAAACACGGGGGCCGGATGATTGGTGGGCGATGATGGAAAACGTGTTCCACATTGACTGAACGGAAAATGACATGACGCTTGATTTGCAGCAACATTGGCCAAAAGCCACCAACCCGCTCCCCATCGTGATCTTTGGGGCGGGTTCGATTGTGACGGATGCGCATTTGCCGGCCTATGATAAGGCGGGTTATAAGGTTGCGGGTATTTTTGATCCTGACCTTGAGAAAGCGCGTTTAGTTGCCGCACGATTTGGTTGGGACGTTTTTGAAACGGCCGAGAAGGCCGCCGCACAACGTAACGTGATTTTCGATCTTGCGACGCCGCCAGATGCACATGCGAAAATCCTACGTAGCCTGCCTGATGGAGCGGCGGTTTTGTTGCAAAAACCCATGGGCAGAGATTTGGCGCAAGCCACTGAAATTCTGGAGGTTTGTCGCGCCAAAAACCTAAAAGCCGCCGTGAATTTCCAACTCAGATTTGCACCGATGATGTTGGCGTTAAAAGACGCCGTGGATCAGGGGTTGCTAGGCGAAATCGTAGATTTTGACGCGTGGCTTGCCCTAGACACCCCGTGGGGGCTTTGGAAGTTTTTGGAGCCTTTGCCTAGGGTCGAAATCTTACTGCATTCCATCCACTACCTTGATTTCGTCCGCAGCCTTTTGGGCAACCCAAACGGGGTTCATGCGAAAACAATGGGGCACCCGAGCAGCAAAATCGCCCAATCCCGCACGGCGGCGATCCTTGATTATGGCGATACCGCCCGCTGTGCTCTGTCGGTCAATCATAACCACAGTTTTGGTCGCAAATATCAGGCCTGTGAATTTCGGATATGCGGCACTAAAGGGGCGGCCTATGTTCAGCTTGGCGTGAATCTGGATTATCCCCGTGGCGAGCCAGATATCCTGTCGATAAATACAGGCGACGGATGGACAGAAATCCCCCTCACAGGCGCGTGGTTTATTGACGCTTTTGCCAGCCGCATGAGCCAGTTGCAACGGTTTGCAACGCACGAAGACCCAAATTTGATCAGTTCCGTCGAAGATGCATGGAACACGATGGCGCTTGTTGAAGCTGCTTATGAAAGCAGTGCAACTCCCGCGACACAGATTGCAAGGAGGCCCTAAATGCCCGCAGAGAATTTTATAAAATTACATGAAAAAGATAACGTGTTTGTCGCCCTGCGTGGGGTGGCAAAAGGCACGATTGTTCAGATCGGGGCGAACAGTTTCCCGACCGTCCAAGATGTCTCGCTGGCGCATAAAATTGCCGCGCGTGATATCACCTCAGGGGAGGTGATTTACAAATATGGCATGCCCATCGGAGCGGCGACACAGGATATTTCGGCAGGCAATAACGTGCATGTGCACAACGTCAAAAGCAATTATACCGCAACCGTTTATCGCGCTGAAGAAAGTGGCGTTAGCGAGGATAGCATATGACTCAGACCTTTCAAGGATACGCGCGTCAAGATGGGCGCAAGGGCATTCGCAATGTCGTCGCCGTTGTTTATTTAGTGGAATGCGCGCATTTCGTGAGCCGCAAGATCACGGAGAAATTTGGCGAGAACGAGGTCCATCTGATCGGGTTTCCGGGTTGTTTTCCAAACGCTTATGCCCAAAATATGATGGAGAAACTCTGTACGCATCAAAACGTTGGCGCTGTGCTTTTGGTCTCTTTGGGTTGCGAGAGTTTCAACCGTGCACAACTTGAAAGCGTCATTCGCGCATCTGGTCGCCCTGTCGAAACTTTGGTCATCCAAAAGTCTGGCGGAACGGCAACAACGATCTCGGCAGGGCGCGCATGGATTGAGAAAACACTCTCCGAAATTGCCGATGTTCCCCGCGTGGAGATGCAGGTAAAAGACCTCATTATCGGCACGATCTGTGGCGGTTCCGACGGGACCAGCGGGATTTCGGGCAACCCAGCTGCGGGCCGCGCCTTTGATAAATTGGTCGCCCAAGGGGCTGCGTGTATCTTTGAGGAAACCGGCGAACTTATTGGCTGTGAAGACATCATGGCCGCGCGCGCCGCGACACCTGAATTGGCCCAAGAATTGCGCAATGCAGTGGCCAAGGCCGAGGCCTATTACGACACCCTCGGGTTTGGGAGCTTTGCGTCCGGAAATGCCTCGGGTGGCCTGACGACGATTGAGGAAAAATCACTTGGCGCTTATGTAAAATCCGGAAGTTCACCGATTTCTGGCCTGATCAAGCCGGGCGATATTCCCCCAACGGGCGGGCTTTACCTGATGGATGTTGTGCCGGATGGAGAGGTGCGCTTTGGCTTCCCGAATATTGCGGATAACGCCGAAATCACCGAAATGATCGCCTCTGGTGCGCATATGACTCTGTTTGTTACGGGGCGCGGTTCTGTTGTTGGGTCTGCCCTTGCGCCGGTCATTAAAATTTGTGCAAATCCAGACACCTATCGCGCCTTGAGGGATGACATGGACGTCAATGCGGGCGCGATTATTGAGGGGGAAAAGACCCTCGAAGAAGTCGGACAAGAGATATTTGACACTATCATCGCAACAGCAGATGGTGCAAAAACCAAATCTGAAGAATTAGGACATCAGGAATTTATCCTGACCTACAAATCATTTGAACCCATCGGGCCTGCGTGTTTGCCGGCTTCGGCGCGTTAATCCAAGGAGATATTCGTGCAAAGATTAAAAGGAAAAACTGTTCTAGCCACAGCGGCGGGACAGGGAATTGGTGCGGCAACCGTTCGACGCATGGTACAAGAGGGCGCACGCGTGATTGCAACGGATCGCGACATCACCCCATTGGAAGGCGTCGAAGGCCTCGAAGTGCACCAATTGGATGTGACTGACAGCGCTGCAATCACAGCTCTGGTTGCCAAAATCGGCCATATTGACGTGCTGTTTAACTGCGCGGGCGTTGTCCATGCGGGCACCATTCTTGATGCGACACCAGAAGACCTCGACTTTGCGTTTCTGCTTAATGTTCGGGCAATGTTTGACACAATTCGCGCCGTGTTACCTTCGATGATCGAGCGCGGAAATGGCTCCATTATTAACGTGGCATCGGTGGCAAGTTCCATCACGGGCGTGCCAAATCGCTTTGTCTACGGCACTACAAAAGCCGCCGTAATTGGCCTCACGAAATCGGTCGCGGCCGACTATGTGGCACAGGGTGTGCGTTGTAACGCAATTTGCCCCGGAACCGTGGACAGCCCGTCGCTTCAGCAACGTTTGCGCGACACAGGGGATTACGACAAAGCCCGTGGCGAGTTTGAAGCCCGCCAGCCAATGGGACGTCTTGGAACGTCCGAAGAAATCGCCGCTCTTGCTTGCTATCTTGCAGCAGACGAAAGCGGGTTCACAACGGGCCAAGCCCATGCAATTGACGGTGGATGGTCCACCTAACCTACGGAGTTAACATGAAATTTCTAAGATACGGGCCACGTGGGTCCGAAAAACCAGGTGTTTTGGATGCAGCTGGAAATATTCGCGATCTCAGCGGGCTTGTGGGCGATATTGCGGGCGAAGTTCTTACAAACTTGGCGCGGTTTGCGGATTTGGACGTGGAAAGCCTTCCCTTGGTCGAGGGCAACCCGCGTTTGGGTGCTTGTGTTTCTGGCACGGGTAAATTCATGTGCATCGGCCTTAACTATGCCGATCACGCTGCAGAAAGCGGCTTGGCTGTGCCCAGCGAACCCGTGCTGTTTATGAAAGCAACCAGCGCGATTTGCGGGCCGAATGATCCCATTTTGATCCCGCGCGGCAGTGAGAAAACCGACTGGGAAGTTGAGTTGGGTGTCGTGATTGGCAAGGCCGCGAAATACGTGAATGAGGCCAACGCATTGGACCATGTCGCGGGCTATTGCGTCATCAATGACGTGTCCGAACGTGCGTATCAAATCGAACGTGAAGGCCAATGGACCAAAGGGAAATCCTGCGACAACTTCGGTCAAACTGGACCTTATTTGGTGACGCCTGATGAAGTTGGCGATCCACAAAACCTGTCGATGTGGCTTGAAGTGAATGGCGATCGCGTACAGAATGGGTCAACTAAAACAATGGTTTACGGTGTTGCACACCTCGTGAGTTATTTGAGCCAGTTCATGACGCTTCACCCCGGTGATATCATTTCCACAGGGACACCTCCGGGTGTTGGGTTAGGCTTTAAACCACCACGTTTTCTAAAAGCTGGTGACAAAGTTGAACTGGGTATCGAAAAGCTCGGCCAACAGGCACAGGTTTGTGTCGCAGACACCTAAAGCGATTATATAATTGGAAAAGCCGCGCCATAACCGGCGCGGCTTTTTCGTTTTTAACGATTAGTCGGCGAAGATCGTGGCGTTATCCGCGCCAAGGGCCGGCGCGCCTTTTGTTGAGGTCAAAATCTCCCCGTCAATGCGAATAGGGCAGCGTGTAGTTTGCATTTGAGTGCCGCCATGCGACGTGACGGATTGAAGTGCGTCGAGCGATTTAAACCCTTCTTTTTCCATCATGCGCGGCCAATCAAGCACTTCGGCACACCAAATATCGGCGGGTTCGAGCACGTCGAGCACTTCACGGGCGGATTTTGGCAACAAGAAATCCCGCAGGACGGCTTTGATTTCATCACGTTTCGTGAACGCGATTAAAGGGTCGCCAAAAGCGGCGAGGGTAGGGCTGTTCAAAAGGTCGGCAAGCTTGGAAATCGGAGCCATCGCAATCGCAATATGGCCGTCACGCACTTTGTAAATTCCGTAGGGTGCTGTCGAATTTACGCCTGCATTCGCTACGGCGCAGCGCTCTGGCTGGGTCGGGGCGCCCGCGAGGTAGGAGGTTATCATCTCAAATTGCATGTCCAGAGAACTGCTCATCAAATCAACCTCAACAAGCGCGCCTTGGCCCGTTACCGAGCGACGCAAAAGGGCCGCCATAATGCCTTGGCTCAGATGGTTGCCGCAGGTTATATCAAGCACAGCAAACGCCACAGGAACGGGCCCTTGATCGCTGTCCCCAGAGAGCCACGGCATTCCGGTTAAGGATTGTACAAGGAGGTCTTGGCCCGGCTTTTTCACCCACGGCCCTTTGCTGCCATATCCCGTGACCGAGGCATATATGATGCGCGGGTTAAGAGCCTTAACTGTTTGAAAATCCAAACCTATTTTTTCCATCACCCCTGGGCGGAAATTGTGGATCATGACGTCGGCGGTTGCGATAAGCTTTTTCACGCGCTGCAAATCAACGGGGTCTTTTAAGTCCGCCGAAACGCCAGATTTGTTGCGATTGATGGTGTGAAAAAGTAAGCTGTCGCCATCCAGCATTTGATCCGCCACAACAAGACCGCGGCATAAATCGCCGCCATTTGGGCGTTCAACCTTGATGACTTCGGCCCCCAAATCGGCGAGTCGCAAAGCTGCGGCGGGGCCCGCCAAAAACTGAGCGAAGTCTAATACCCGAAGGCCCTCTAGCGGTTTCAAATGATGTCCTCCAAATTGGATGTTTTCTATATGAAACTTAGTTTTATATTATAAACTCGTCAAGGAGTGAACTGTATGTGCAGTTTTATGTTGAGTTGTCTACTTTTATATGTAAACTTTGATTGCATATATAAAACATTAAAATTGTGAGCTACCTAATGGAAATCGAACAATACTACGAAGATTACGCCCTTGGCGATACGCGCAAGACGAACGGGCGGACGATAACGGAGACTGATTTCGTGGTGCACGCGGGGCACACGGGTGATTTTTTTCCCCATCATATGGACACAGAGTTTTGCAAAACACTCCCTTTTGGGCAACGTATTGCCCACGGCACAATGACCTTTGCCATTGGCGTGGGGCTTACCGCGACCCAGATTAATCCGCGTGCATTTACATATGGTTACGAGCGGCTACGCTTTCCAAAACCGGTCTTTATTGGTGATACAATCCATACCGTCGTGACGATTGGCGCCATGAAACTTGATCCCAAGCGTGACGGATACGGGCAAGTTGTTGAAAAGACCGAAACGTTCAATCAGCACGGAGAAACCGTGATGTATTGCGAACATATTTTACTGGTTGAGTTGCGCAAATAGCCGCAATCCCCCCTTCCTATAATGAGGTACAACATGGCTGAAATTGGTGTTCACGCGCGCGGCCTTCCGGGATTGCCCGAGGATCACGCAGAAATTCCCGTTTGGAACGCGGAAAACTGGTTTTATGAAGACTTCACGCCAGGGGATAAAATTCGCTCGATACGGCGCACGATTTCCGAAGGGGAATCCATGCTTTTCAACAGCCTTGTGATGGACCATCATCCCTATGTGTCCGACCAAGAATTTGCCGTGCAAGAAGGTGTATTTGGCAAGCGTTTGGTGGCTGGTGCGATGGTGTTTTCCTATGGCCTCGGGCTGGCGGCGACCAATTGCTTGAACTCCTTTTCCTATGGATATGATCGCCTACGCTTTATCAAACCCGTCTTTATTGGCGATACAATCTACACAATCCGCGAGAACCTGAGCAAGGTTGTGCACTCCGATAAAATGGGAAAAGTGCGCGTCAGTTATTCCGTCTATAAGGGAGAAGGAGAGCTGGTTTTATACTGCGAGCACCTCATGACCGCGCTTTACAGCGACCCAGAGCCCTTCGCGGAGGAGGCGCAGGCCATCGCTTTGGCAAAGGCGAAAAAGTCAGCTTGAAAGTTTACGGGCGCGTCAAATTCTTTTGATGCTCCCTCGTTTGACATATCGACGAGAAATGATGCGATAAGGCCCTAGATTGACCCTTGCCGCCTTGAGTCTGGCCGCGGGGTTGATACATTCGCGCGGAATTACTCATAAAGGACTGACCATGCTGAAAGCCGAAACTCGTTACGCTATCGACCCAGAACACGCCAAAACGCTCGGCACCGAAGACTTGCGCAAGAATTTCCACGTTGGGGGGCTTTTCGCAGATGATGAAATCAAGCTCGTTTACAGCCATTATGACCGTCTTATTCTAGGGAGTGCGGTTCCAACCAAGGGCGCGTTGACACTTGAGGCGCTCGCCGAAACGGGAACGGACACGTTCCTTGAGCGGCGCGAAATGGGCGTGTTAAACATCGGCGATACAGGCACGATCAAAGTGGACGGCGAGACCTTTGAGATTGCCAAGGGCGAAGTGCTCTATGTCGGCATGGGCAGTGGCGCGGTTGAGTTTTCAGGGGCAGGACGGTTTTACATTCTCTCGGCTCCTGCCCACCATAAATACCCCACAACCTTGATCCGTGAAGCCGATGCCAAGCGAGTGGAACTTGGGTCGCCAGAAACGGCAAACGAGCGCGTTATTATTCAACTTCTTCATCCCGATGTGTGTAAAAGCTGCCAACTCGTGATGGGGTATACCCAATTCAAACCGGGGTCGGTTTGGAACACCATGCCTTGCCACGTGCACGACCGTCGAATGGAAGCGTATCTTTATTTTGACGTAAAAGACGACAACCGTGTTTTCCACTTTATGGGAGAACCTGCGCACACGCGTCACATGGTTGTAGCCAATGAGGAAGCTATCATTTCCCCG
Organism: Falsihalocynthiibacter sp. CO-5D18; assembly: GCF_041205445.1. Taxonomy (NCBI): domain Bacteria; kingdom Pseudomonadati; phylum Pseudomonadota; class Alphaproteobacteria; order Rhodobacterales; family Roseobacteraceae; genus Falsihalocynthiibacter; species Falsihalocynthiibacter sp. CO-5D18. Next base: position 406,861 of record NZ_JBGFCF010000001.1, read on the forward strand.
CCGTGGTCCATCCACTCGGGTGCGGGCACAGGGGCCTATACGTTCTGTTGGGCGATGGCGGGTGACAACGTAGACTTCACCGATATGGACATGGTTCCGATGGCTGAACTGCGCTAGGCGACACGTTTCTGCATGAAATTGGCCCTGACCCAAGCTCCCTAGGGGCGCTGGTCAGGGCGCTTGATTTCTCGCCTTACAAACAACTGCGTAACCCTACCTTTGTGGCGGAAATTCCTAAATTCGCACCAAGTGGTTGTCCCACGCACAGGGGTGATCTCCGAGGAAAACGGGTTTGGCGTCGTCGAAGGTTCCCACTTTTCCCGTGCCCGAGGAGAACATAAACTTCGCCCCGCCTGCGCTAACGCCACAGACATCTGGCAGCGCATAGGTGGCGGAAAACGTGTCATTCGCAAGGTCGAAAATCTGGACCACGCCCCCGATGGGCGAGGTCGCCGCCAGTTTCGACGCGTCCTGTGCAATGGCGACGCTGCCCACATAGCCGCGCAACTCGCGATGTTCCGACTCTGGAGCTTGCAACAGGCGAATATCCTCGCCGCGCGTATGCAGGCCAAGCAAGGCGGGGTGCTGCTCGGCTTCGCCCTGCCACTGCATTGCAAAGGCCACCAACCCATCAGGGCCGACCGCCAAATGCCGGATTGAATTTCGCGAAAGTTCCGAAGGAAGCTCGATCTGGTCCCTTTGTGTTCCGTCCGGCGCCACATAATTCAGGTTGGGCCGCATCGTTGTCAGGTTCAACTTGGTGCGCCCCATATCGGGGTGCGTTTCAATGCCCCCATTGGCGATCACAAGGGTTTCGCCATCGGGCATCAGCTTCATATCGTGGGGGCCAACCCCGCCAGACGCGAACTCACCTAGGCGCACATAGCCGTGCTGGGCATCCCAAACGCCGATAACGCCGAGGCCTGCTTCATAGTCGTTTTCGGTGGTGTAAAGGGTTGATCCGTCTGCAGAAAATGTTCCATGCCCATAGAAATGACGCCCCTCTGGCGCGTTAAAATTTGCGATCACTTGGCCCGTGATACAGTCGAGTACGAATGCAAACCGCCCCGGGCGGCGGGCAAATCCGACGGCCTCTGGACGGGTTGGATGGGCGGCGGCGGCGTGGCCACGCCCCGGAAGAGGAAGCTTAAAAAGGATATCACCCGCGCCACTTAAACCAACCAGATGGTCGCCCGCGTTTGGAAAACGTGCGGCGGATAAATAGGTCGGAGATCCTGCGTCTGCCCAGCTTGGACGGGGGCACAGGCCCGTCGCGATTAGGCCCCCAAGAAACGCGCGTCGTGAGGCCATGTTAGTCTCCATCCAATGAATTGAAGCCCGCAGCGACGCCCAGTTTTGGGCCAAGCTCCGTCGCCGAGAATTCGCGAATATGGTCGATACTTTGCTGAACCAACTCAAGGAGGAAGCGATCTTGGACACTGGTGACGGAGGCAAAACTGGGATCGTTGACCTTTGTGAGACGGGCATGGCTTGTTTCAAACGCCTCGGTGAATTTTTGCTGGAGGGAGGGATTGCCGTCGGCCAAAATCGCCGCCAATTCCTGCAATGCAGTCAGCGACACCTCAATATGGCGACGTGATCGCTCTGAGCGGCGGGCCTCGGCGCGGGCAGGTAGGGGGCGGTCAAATGTGCCTAAAGGGCGGCCCAAGCGCGTGTCGGAGGTAAATTGTAAGCCTGCATTGAAGGCTTTGAATAATTCCTGAACCGCCTCGTCTTCGTTGCGATAAATGCTTGTTTCGCTAGGGTTTTGCAGGGTGTCGCTATAGGTGCCCTGCCAATCCATCAGTATCGCCGTGGCGTTGTCGTGGATGTTTGTGGTGATGGCCTGCACCAATTCACATCGGTACGCGTCGCTTCCCATCTCGCGCAGGTCCGCGTCATAGAGCAAGAACTCAAGCGCGAAAAAGCCACGTCCCGCGATGGACACATGGGCGAATTCTTCGGGGTCTTGCACGGCGGGATCTTCGCTTTGGATCAGGTTCGCCAATGTTTTTGGGGTGAAGCCCTTGGTGTCTGGCCAAAACGCGAGCGCGAAGGCGCGGTCGCCCACTTCGGTGGGGCCAAAACGAAGGTGACTCACGCCAATCCACGCATCAAACGCTGTGTGAAAGGCGGCCTGAAGGTCTTCAGACTCTGCATTGCACTGGCTCTGCGCAGTTATTTGCAGTGCTTGCGTCGTCGTTTCTAACTGTTCAAACCTTGGCAGAATATGGTCGGACAGAGCCGTTGTGACCGTTTGCGAAGGGTCAGCCGCCGTCGCGGTCAAGGGCCATGCGAGGGCTAGAAGGAAGATAAATTTACGCATATTAAAGGCTCTCCAGAAAACGGATCAGGGCATCGCGGTCTTGTTTGGGCATTTCGACAACTTGGTCTTTTATTGTTTGCGCCTCACCGCCATGCCAGAGCACAGCTTCGAGAAGGGAACGGGCGCGACCGTCATGGAGGAAATAGGTGTGGTCCGAAACACGTTCGGTCAATCCAATCCCCCAAAGCGGTGCGGTGCGCCATTCGGTTCCGGTTGCGCGGGCTTCGGGGCGGTTGTCGGCAAGACCTTCGCCCATATCGTGCAAAAGAAGGTCGCTGTAGGGCCAAATCAGTTGGAAGCTTTGTGCAGGTTGATCCTCAAGACGATGGGTCACAAAGGCGGGGGTGTGGCAGGACGCGCAGCCCGTGTCGTAAAAGACCTCTTTTCCGCGCAAGACTTCGGGGTCGTCCACATCCCGTCGCGCGGGCACACCCAAATTACGGCTGTAAAAGGCCACAAGATCGAGGCCTTTGTTCTCGATTTCATTACCGCCTTCGGTGCCATTTGGCGCTTCTAGGCAGGCTGTTTGAGCTGCGGTACACTCCCCCTGTGGCGTCGGAAAAAGCGGGCTGGAAATCCCAATATCACCGGCAAACGCTGCGGCAGATTGATGTTTTATCGTGGGCGCGCCCGCCTTTAGGCCAAAGCGCCCCAACATGGGTTGATCGTATTCCATCGACCAGACCACATTGGCGCGGCCAGAAATGCCGTCTCCATTTGCGTCGTCAGGATCCGTGTTTGCGAGGATATCTGCTGTGGGGATCGCTTCCAACAGGCCCAAGCCGATCATTTGGGGAGCAATGCGGGGGCTGAGCATGGCGTCAGGGTGAAGCGGCCCATAGCCAAGGTCGGCCGCCGTGTAGGTTGGAACGCGCAAAGAGGCGGTCTCGCCGTCCGAAAGGGCGACTTCCTGTTCTTCATAATCGATTTGCAAGCGGTATTCGGCCTGATGCCCCGCGAGGCTGAAATTCTGAAGCTGGGTGCCATAGGTTGGGTCAGGCAGGGTCGCCAAATAATCTTCGATTCCTGCGATGCCATCCGTAGATGCCCCCGGAATAGAGACGCGCAGAAAGAGGGAAATCGCAGTTTCGTCGGCGTTTTCGGGCGCATGTCCCCGTCCGTCTTTTATGTGGCAACTTTGACAGGAGCGCGCGTTGTAAAGCGGGCCAAGACCGTCGGAGGCCAAAGTAGAGGAGGGCGACGAGACCCAGAGTTTGCGAAACAATCCGTTGCCGACTTTGAAATTGAGTTCGCCGTCAAATCCGATGTTCGCGGAAGGTTGCGAAAACGCATCCGCATTGTTATGCACGCGCACGGTGGCGGCCCCTGCAGCCTGTTCCTCAAACGCGCTGGCGGTGGAGAAATCTTGAGTCGGCGCCGTAACTGCTGCGATACGGGCCGCTTCTTTTGCGGTGCGGGGGATCACGTTGAGGTGCGGATCGCCAAGCTCTTGGGCGGTCGCGGACGAAACGGAAAGGATCAAGGCGGAGACGGCAAGTCTGGCAAGCATAGCGGGACCATTCAATATTACTGCGCGACGCCCGTTCGTGACGGACGCCGCTTTTTGGTAGGGTTTACTGGAAGACAGCGGCGGGACTATCGAGGCTGTCGGAGCCTTCGAATTCGATATGGTTTAGCCCGAGGGTCGTGACGATGCGCTCAATCGTTTTGGTTTGATCAATCAAGCTATTCACGCCGCCCATGACCAAAGCTTCACCGGCAAGATTGCCGCGCTCCAACATCTGGTCATAAGCAAAGCCAGCCTCAGCGGCGGTCTTGATCCGACCTAAATTTCGCATGGTTACCGAGAGTTTTGCCTGCATTTCAGCGTCGAGGGCTGGGTCCGCTTCGACCACGAGGTCCGAAAGGGATGCGCCCGAAACGAGGGAGCCATCAACACGCACATACTCGCCCAAATAGACATTTTGAACGCCCAATCCGTCGTAATAGTGGCTGTTGTGGGTGTTGTCAGAGAAGCAATCATGCTCCTCTTCTGGGTCGTTGAGCATCAGCCCAAGGCGCATCCGTTCGCCGGCTTGTTCGCCATAGGAAAGCGACCCCATGCCTGTCAACATCGCGACAATTCCCGTGCCCTCATTGGTTGAAAGGGTTGCACGGGCCTCGCCCTCGGAGCCCCATTGCGCGGTCATCCAATCGAGATCGGATACCAAAAGCGCAACGGCCGCTTGCAAATATTCCGCGCGGCGATCGCAGTTTCCGTTGGTGCAATCTTCGCCCGTGGCGTAATTTGTCCAGGGACGATTGCCCGCACCCAAACCGTGGCCATTCAAGTCTTGGCCCCAGAGCAAAAACTCGATGGCGTGGTATCCCGTGGCGACATTTGACTCAACGCCGTCTGCTTCGTGCAGGGTTGCGGCCAGAAAGTCTGGCGTAATGGACGAGGCATCAATTTCAGTGCCGGATAGGAGGAAGCTCGGGTTCGCGATGACGTTCAATACGGCAAGGGTGTTTTCGTCAGTGGGCTGGCCATAGGCGTCGCTTACATAGTCGATCAAACCTTCGTCAAGCGGCCAAGCATTCACTTTGCCTTCCCAATCGTCGACGATGGCGTTGCCAAAGCGAAAGACCTCAGATTGTTGATAGGGGACGCGGGCGCTGAGCCATGCTTTGCGGGCGGCGTTCAAAGTTTCCGCAGAAGGGGCTGCGACCAATGCGTCGATTGCAACTTGCAAGCTTTGGGCAGTGATTAAACTGTCTTCATATGTCGCCTGAGCGATATCAGCATAGGTGTTTAGGGTTGCGGTTTTGTCGCCGGCCCATGCGGGGGCCGCTAGCATGCAACTTAGGGAAAGTGTGGAAATAAGTGCGCGTTTCATTGGAAGTCTGTCCTCGCTGTCGAATCCATTTGTCTGGGAAAGTGCCAGTGCGCAGATATCTGAGTGATTTAGTTGGATTTGTCAAACCCGATTATTTTAGTCGCCTTTAAGTATGCATACAATTTCCCATCACGCGCGACCTCAAGTTAAATAGGCATGAAGCGGAGCCAACGATTTGAAAACCCCAGATAGTTTTTTAAATATTTAACAGAATTCATTTCTAAATTTTTTGTGGCAAGCAAAATGAACACGATTATTGATGGCTTGAATGCCATCCTCTGGAATTACGTTTTGATTTATGGGTTGTTGGGTGCGGGGCTGTTTTTCACCCTTCGATTGGGCGGGATTCAGCTCCGGCATTTTGGCGAAATGGTGTGGTTGGTTGTGGCGCGGCCCGCGGCGGATTCGTATGGGATCACCCCGTTTCAAGCCCTATCGGTAAGTTTGGCGTCGCGCGTTGGAACATGCAACCCTGCGGGCGTCGCGGTTGCTCTTACGCTTGGGGGACCGGGCGCGGTTTTTTCTGTCTGTTTAATTATAAGCTCGGGAATGATTTTCGTGGCAGTTCAATCGAATTCAATCGCGGAATCCTTCAGCGGATTGATTGGAATCCCCAAGTGAGTCGTCGGCGCTCTGGTCGCCGCCGCGGCGGGTGTCGTGATTTTTGACGGGATACGAGTGGCCCAGTTTTTGGTGCCAATTATGGTGGGGGCTTATCTGATTGTGGCCATCATCGTCATGGCTTTGAACCTCCCTCAAGTGCCGGAATTGCTGTGGCTCATTATCTCAAGGGCGGTTTGTTCTCAAATGAGGCGGGCATGGGGGCGGCTTCCAATATCGCCGCTGCCGCCCAGGACCGGAAATTACGAGGGCCAGAGGACTTGTTGCGCGGTATGTCTTGCAAAATCGGTTTCTGGCGATACCTTCTTGTTTTAGAAAGGTTTTGCCGCGCATTAAAATTGCCACACAAGGACGTTAGTGAATGAAGATTACCGCATCTCGCCTTGGCCGTACGGTCGGTCACCTTTTGCTTGCGCTGCTCAATGCGACGTTGCTCCTCGCGGCCGTTTGCCTCTTTTTGGAATTGCGCGTCGTGAAGGCCGTTGATGGTCTGACACAAACTTTCTCTGAAAATCTCGTGCAAGTGGCCCCGCTTCGGGATGCTGTGATTTCCCTCTCACAGGACGCGGCGGAATTGCGGGGTGAGCTTGCGGCATTCACGCAGACGCCAAATTCATTCACCGAGGAACGTGCCAGTGCCCTCAGTGCCAAAGTGGACATTTTAAATAATCAACTCGTTGCATTAAAAGGGAATGTCGGAAATGTCATGCAAAATCCTGAGGGGTTGATCGATCATGCAATTGAGAAGACAGCGCAAGAAGTGATTGATGGCTTGTCTGATTTGCGCGGATGCGAAAAACCCGTGAGTATGTAAATCACCGCCAAAATTGGCAGGGAGAACGCGTGAAAATTGGTGCTTAAAATCCGTGGGGTGAAGCTCTATACCAAAGCGTGTCCGTTTGGGCCATCCCGTGTCGCCCGTTGGCGCGCACCGATCAAATTCGAGTGAGTTTTGTACAGCATGGATCGAAATCTAGACCCAATCCTGCATATAGGTGCGCCCAAATGCGGCAGTTCCAGCTTGCAACGCGCGCTATCATTGAGGCCGACTTTTACGTCCCGCGCGGGGGTGACCTATCGGTATATTGTCCTACGTCGAGAACAAATCCTTGGCGGGCTTGCGATTAAACTCATTATGAAAACCACGCGCCGCGCGTATCTTCAATCGGCCCGCTTTGACGAAATAATCCTGACCCAAAACCAAGACGGAAGCTGGCATCCCAACGCAAGATCGATTGCGCGTATTCGTAAATTATTTGCGCAAATGCGGGCACGAAACGAGGTGCCTATTATCTCCAACGAGGGGAATTTTTCCTTGTTATCGCGCCATCTCGGTCCCGAAATTTTTCAACACCTGGGGTTGAAATGTCAGGTTTTCGTATACGTGCGCCCTCAAGTCGAATGGATAAATAGTGCCTGGTGGCAATGGGGCCTATGGGAAGAGTTTCCGTATCAGAAGGATTTTTCCGCATGGTTTCCCGCCGCCAGAGAAGGCTGCAATTGGTTGAAACGATTAAAAAACCTTCGGATGATCGATCAGATATCTAACCTCAACGTTGCCCTTGCCAACGGGAATGTTGTGGCGCAGTTTTTTGAAGCTATTGGGTGTGATGCGCCCGTCGAAGCAGCCGAAATCGAGAACCGATCTCTGGATATTTCAGCCATCAAGTTTCTGTTGAATAATCGTGGTTTGCGCAAAGACATTCACGACTCAAAAGTGGCGTTGATCTTGGCAAAATTGAAGGTAGAAAATAGTGAAAAACCGTGGTGTTTGAGTGCAAATCAAGTTCAGAGCATCATACGGCACCACCTGCAACACAACAAAGCCCTCCTTGAGTTTCTCGACGAGGACCAAGCAGAAAGGATGCGTGCCGACCCGCATTGGTGGCAAGCTGATAGCTATAATACAGCGCGCGTTCACAAGGTTGGTGCTCCAGATTTTCTGCAAGAGGACGATGCCCAATCAGCCTTTTATCGGACGGAACTGCGAAAGCGAGGCTTTAAAATGCGGGCCTCTGTTTAACTCCCCGCGCAATTGACGGGCGGGGAGGTTGGTTTTCGAAACGGTTCACGCCTTTGGGCGCGCAGCGGCGATTTTGGCGAGGGCAATGTCGTCGGCAACTTCTGAACTGGGGAGGTGCGCGTCATCCGCGCGTTTCAAAATGTCGAGGATTGTGTGGTACAGGCCGGTGATCCGCGCCACATCGGCCTCGCGCGACGGAGTTGAGAAGATCACTGTTGAGCCCCCCATGACACCGCCCGCGTTCACCACATAGTCGGGCACATATGTGATACCGCGTTCTTGCAACGCGCGGCCGAATTTTGGTTCGGCAAGCTGGTTGTTGGCGAGGCCACATATGACCTTTGCTTTGATTTCTGGAAGGGTTGTCGCTTTCACAACGGCCCCCATCGCACAGGGCGCAAAGATATCGACGTCTTGGGCATGGATGCGGTCGGGGGAAACGGCGGTGGCGCCATATTTTGCGACGACATCCTGAACGACCTCGTCGCGGACGTCGGCCACAATAAGTTCTGCTCCGGCGGCGTGTAATTGGCGCGCGAGGTCGGCACCCGTGCCGCCAAGACCTTGAATTGCCACGCGTAAACCAGTTAGTTCATTTCGGTCCCACACGTGCTTTGCCGCGGCGCGAATACCTGTGAAGCCACCAAGGGCTGTGAAGGAAGACGGGTTGAAGCCCTCTTCGTATTGCTCGGCGCGGCAGAAAATATAGTCGCAGTTTTCGGCCAAAATATCGGCGTCTTTGGGGCCAACTCCGACGTCGATTGCGGTCCAATACAGGCCACCAAGGTCCTGAACATGTCTGGAGAAGGCGCGCAAAAGGTCGGCTTTGTCGGCGCGCGCGGGGTCTGCAATGATCACGCATTTTCCGCCGCCCAAGGGCAAATCGGCCACCGCGTTTTTGTAACTCATGCCTTTGGACAGGCGCAAAACATCCGTGAGTGCTGCGTCCTCGCTTGCGTAGGCGTGCATCCGACAGCCCCCCGCAGCAGGCCCAAGTGCGGTCGAGTGAATGGCGATGATCGCACGCAAACCAACGGCGGGGTCGTTACAAAACAACACCTTTTCGTGGTTATCGAATTCTGGGTGTTCAAAAATGGACATGGTGGATTCCTTGGTTTCGCCGTGCGTGCAGTTTAGGGGGTATTGGGGAGAGAATCCGTGCAAACATCCATGCTATTCCCTATAGTTCCGCAAGGATTGGCTAAAATATAGGGAATACGTAGCTAATATGACCAAAATTGAACTGGACGTCACGGATCACCGGATTCTGCGGGTTTTGCGCCAAGAAGGGCGGATTTCGAACCTTGATTTGGCGCAACGGGTGGGGCTTTCGCCCACGCCCTGCAGTCGCCGCGTGCGTCGCCTTGAGACCAGCGGCGTTATCACTGGCTATAGTGCCCAGATCAATCCGACGGCGATGGGGCATGGGGTGACCGTCATGGTGAACATTCGTTTGTCCCGCCAAGGCCCTGCAGATATTGAAGAATTTCTCGCGGCGGTGAAGCGGATGCCCGAGGTGACGGAATGTTTGCTGGTGACGGGCAATCTGGACTATATCCTGAAGGCCCGTGCGCGGGATGTTGAGGAACTCAAAGATTTTGTCTTGGCCAAACTTAAGAAAATCCCCTGCGTTTCGGACACAACCACGATGTTGATCCTTGAGACGATCAAGCAAGCAGATTAGCGCGGGATGTGGACGGTTTGCCCTGTGTCACAGGCGGTTTGAATGGCTTCCAAAACATGCATGGTTTTGAGGCCTTCTTCGCCTGAGACCAACGGGGACGCGCGCCCCTTGATGACCGCCGTGAAGTGTTCGATTTGATTAACCAATGGTGCGGACGTGGCGCAGGGGAAGGAGGCTGCACGGATGGGCGACCACCAGCTTTGCGGCGCGTCGTGGGTCCAGACCGTGAGGTCGGGTAGGGACATCGCCCCTTTTGAGCCACCGAAGTGATAACAGGATTGGTTCGTTGCGGGGTAAGCGGGGTTTTCGCCCGCCGTAAGTTCCCAACTCCAAGGGGCGGCGATGGCGTCGGACACGGTGAGGGTGCCAATGGCCCCATCGGCGAACCCAAGCACTGCGGCGGCGACGTCCTCATTATCGTGTCCGCGTCGAGAGGGGGCGGCTTGGGCCTGTACGGTTATGATGTCGCCACAGAGGTGGCGCATGAGATCAACGTCATGTGCGAGGTTGACCGAAATCGGCCCCGCCCCTTTTTGGGTTCGCCACGGGGCAACGTCGAAATAGTCGTCGGGTTTGTATAGCCAGCAGGTGGCTTGCAGGCTTCGGATGTCGCCGATGACGCCTTCAGATATGAGGGAGGCTGCTTTTTGGATAATCGGGTTGTAGCGTCGATGGTGGCCAACAAGGAGGGGGACGCCGTTTGCCTGCGCCGCTTGAACCAGCTTTTCCGCTTCCTTTGCGGTGACGGCGAGGGGTTTTTCTACAAGGACCGCGCAATTGTGCTCGATGCACATAAGCCCTTGCTCCACATGCAACGGCGTTGGCGTGGCAAGGATAACCCCATCCACCTCTGTGGCGGCAAACATCGCCTCAAGGGTGGTGAAATGCGGGACGCTATAGGTGGCAGCAAGCTTGGCCCCCTCGGAATTGGGTTCCACCAGCGCGACAAGCATAGCGTCTTGGGTGTGGGTGAGTGCGTTGAGGTGTTGTTTACCAACAAGCCCCGCTCCCACAACACAAATTCTGGCTTTTTGCTCCATGTTCCCCCCTCCGATGTTCCAACGAAAGCCTAACTTTTATCGCGACCTATACAACCCAAATTGCGCTCCTTTCAGTCTTGCGTAAGGGAGCAAAACTGGAAAAACACTTGCCATCCGCTCAGGAGGTGCGAAAGACTGCGTTCAAAAAGGAGAAGTCATGTCACATTTGGAAGATATTCGCGCGAAGTCGAGGTTTCGCGATTTATTTGAGGGCCAGTTTCAGCACGCAGCGATCGCGGCTTTTATGGCGATTGGCGCGTGTTCATTGCTTGTACGGGTGGAGGACGGACCTTGGTATCTGCTGCTGAATTCCATCGTATGGGCCAAGATTGCCATTATCCTCGCCATTGTCCATCAGGCGCTTGTGGCTGGTGTGTTTCGGCTGCAGCTTTACAAAAACTGGATGAGCAAGCGGTTTGGCGAGCGGGATATGCAGGTCTGGGCGGGGATATTCCTTCCGTTGTTGATCGCGCGCCCTTTGGCTGTGCTTTTAACGGGTTTGAGCGATAGAACACCGATCACGGGATATAACACGCTCGAAGTCATTCTTGGCGTCGCGTTGTTGGGGGCGGCGGTTTACGGCATGCATTCTGTTCTTGTGTATTTCACTTTGCCGCGCGCTCTTGGGGGCGACCATTTCCGCGATGAATATGCCGAGATGCCGATGGTGAAGAAAGGGATCTTTAAATACGTCGATAACGGCATGTATAGCGTTGTGTTCCTTGGCCTGACGGGGATTGCGCTGATCTGTGGGTCGTGGAATGCGCTGGTGGTGGCGCTGTTTCAACATGCCTATATTTGGGTGCATATGTATTGCACTGAGGCACCGGATATGCGGCGGATTTATGGGGATAGGTCGGATGACGTCATAGACGTTTAAGTGCTGACGTGAAAAAGGCCCCATCGCGGGGCCTTTTTTTTGGTACTAGATGGTGGGGGCAATACGCCCCCATTTTGCTACCTGCGACCACCGCCCATACGGCCACCGCCGCCACCCATACGTCCGCCGCCCGAGGGGCGGGATTGAATGCCGCCGATGGGGCGTTGAATGTTGCGGTTTTGGATTTGGCGTTGGTTGCCCGTTTGACGGTTTTGATAGGCCGAGCCTACGTTTGCGGGCAGTTGGGTTGGGCGATTGATGCCTGTGGCTGGCAGTTGCGCGGGGCGGGTTGTGCCTGCAGCGGGGAGTTGTGCGGGGCGATTGATTTGCGGCAGTGCTTTGGGTTGTTGGACCCCTTGCCATTTGCCGCCACCGTCGTTGCGCTCCCATTTGCCGTTGTTTTGACGATAGACACCGCCGTCTTTGCCCGCAAACAGATCACCAGCCTTACCATTGCTAAGAACGGCGTCTTTGGCGCCTGCGGCCCATTTGAGGTCTTGGGTGCCATTCACCTTGTTGCCTGCCAAAGCGCCGAGGCGATTGTCTGCGAGTTGGTGCGCAGCAGGGCTGCCTTTTAGGACGCCGCTATTGCCTTTCCACGAGTTAAAGGCACGTCCAGCGCCCACAGAAGCGGCCGCGCTTCCAAGTTGTGCGGTAGACAGGCGTGGGTTGGTCGCCGAAACGAAGGGACGGCTCGCGCCAAGGGGTTGAGCCTTGGGCGTTATGTGTTGGTTGCGCACGAAATTACCGTCTTTGTTGATAATCTTGGGCGCATTGGGCAAGCCGCGATCAGGGCCGTAGTTGTCACCATAGCGCCCGAATTGGCCGCGCTTGGGATCATAATAGCCGCCGATGCCATAGGTCACAGGACGCGGATAGAACGCGGGGGGGCGCACGGCAATCGGGGGACGCACAAGGGGGGGACGGAAGCCGGGGGGACGATAGCCAGGAGGGCGAATGTAGGGAGGGCGGAAGCCTGGGGGGCGATAACCGGGTCCAGACCAATAAGGGGGGTAGTTCCAACCGGGGCCATAGAAGATGCTGCCCCAAGCGTAATAGCCAAAGAAGTACCCCGCCGTAACGCCAAAGTAGGTCGTTGTCGGCGTGGAATCGACCACCGTAACGTAAGTGACGTTGTGCACGGGTTCGGTTGCGGGGATGGTATAGATGACGTCTGGCACCGAGGTCGCAACTTCAAACGGTCCTTGCGGGCTGTCGCCTTTGAACCAGATGCCATCGATCACAGTGTAATATACATCGCCAACCTTAATCACGGTCTCGTTGCTGTTGAGGGCATAGCTCATCTCGGTGCCCTTGATGGGGGTGAACTCAGGGTCGCCCGCATAGGAGACATCCGCTTTGACCGAGGCATGGTCTACGGCGGCGATCTCCGGGATGCTCGCAAGCAGGCGCGCTTCTTCGCTTTCGGGGGTGCCGGGTACAGAGGAGCGCACCGCGTAATAGGGGGCGTCATCGGGAATGTTGCGGAAATCTTCGGGAAGGTCGCCCGAGGCAAAGGTCCAATCGTCGCCGTTCAGATCCTTATTGCGGAACCAACGGCCAGAGGTGAGGAAGTACCATTGCGCCTCAACCGTGTGGTAAAACAAATCAAACTGTGTGTTGCTGACCCATTCCAGCTTGGTGCCGCTGACGGGCTCCTTGTTGGGCGGACCATCCATGGTGATCAATTCGGTGGGGACGTTGGAATAGAAGACTTCGGGGAGTGGATCACTGGGAGTGAGGCCCTCTGCCACAGCGCGCCGCGCGTCATCCCAGTTGCCATCGTCAGGGAGGGTGGTGAAGATTTCGGGGAGGGTGGCAACATCAGTCCATGGGCCGCTCAAGTCCTCGGCCTCTAGCCAACTGGTGTTATTGCGCAAAGTCCATTTACCCGAGTCATAGATCGAGAACAGGTCCCAGTTGGTGTTCACGGTAAAGGCCAAGTCTGGAACGCCGTCGACTGTTGCCGTAAGGGGCTCGCCATCTGTCATCACAAGGATCGAAGGTTTTTCGCTGACATAAATAAGGGGAGGGGTGGTGTCCAAATCTTTAAGGTCGGTGAAGGATTGGAAATTCTCAAGGCTCGCCGTTGTACGGGGGAGGGAGAGAGTGATTTCACCGGTGGGGAGTTGTTTACCCACACCCAGCGCAAGTGCGTCCATGTCATCGCGCGTAAGGTTAGAGAAGCTGAGGTCCGTGATGACAATATTAGTGGCAATAATCTCGTTGTTCTCGCGATCTGCAACTGTATCGGCGGAAATTGTGATGATCCCATAAAGTGGCTCGGCGTCTTTGCTGCGCTTCACTTGGGTGGCCACAAGGGCGGTCATCTTGGTGAAATTCTTCCAGTCATTCACTTGCGGCTGGTAAAGGGTAACACTCGCGCCCTTGTCGTTGGAAAAGGTGCGCGGCCATTTATTGGGCTCATCGGCTTCGGTAAGATACTTGCCACTAACAAATCCGGTTTTCCCATCCACCGTCACAGCACACCAAGCGGCGGCATCGTCACATTCCTCAACCTCAATTGATGTGCCTTGGGGGAGGGTGGTCATGACGGGGGCGCCAGTCGTTGGACCTTGGCGCATGTTTAAGTCAGCAGTGGTTTGGGCAGGCCACGCAAAGGCCGCGTTCGCCGCGAGCGAGAAGCAGGCGGTAAGGGTGGTAAATCGGTGCAGATAGGACATGAGGGCTCCAAATGGACAAAGCTATTTTTGAACCTTAAGAGAAGATGCGAGTCAGGTATAGGTTTTGATCACAACTTTCTGTGTGCAGGCTGTTACTCTGGTTTCTTGGGCGAGACAGGCTGGCCATGGGGGGTAGAGAGAAAGGCGTCCGTCCACAGCGCCCTCATTCCCTCAAGCGCGTCGGGCGCAAACATCCCTTTTGCAACGACCATCTCCTCCAAGGTGGCCACCCAAACGCGGTAATAGTCATCGCTGCCGTCTAGGGGATGCGCAGCTCCCGCAAGGGCAAGGCGCGCACCAAACATTTGTGCCCATTCAGGCCATGCAAAGACACCGGATTCATTGAGCGCCACCGTGAGGGCAAAGACCTGTCCATGCCACGGGGCCTCGAAGGTGGCTTCTGGCGTGGGCGGCGCGTTCGGCGCGCAGGCACTCACTCGCTGGGTTCCAGTAGATAGCTTTGCCACAGATCAAGGACCATATCATCCCCTGTGGCTTCGGCATCCGCGCCCCAAAGGTCTTGCGCGCTAAAACGCACGGCATAAAGCGGTTGCGGCGCTGGGCCGAGAAAATGCGCGTTGCTGTCAGGGAAGACATGATTGCCGTGCAGACGCTCAATCGTGCCGTTGCGCCCCGCAGCATAGGCGGGCAGACGGGTGTGGCCGCCTTTCACGAGGGTGTTCTGGGCATGGGGAACCGTGCGCACAGGATCGCCGACCTTGAACTTGGCTTGGGGGCCTTCCGGCCGCATATATGAGCCTTGCGCATGCATCGCGCGGTCTACGTTTTCGGGCTTAAGAGCGCGTGGATCAGGCCTGTGCGCTGGGCCCGCGGGAGGGCTGTCCAAATCCTCCATTGTGAGGAGGTCACGGTCGACAAGGATATCCGTCAAACCGCCGAGCCATTTTTCGTAATAGGAAAATCCCGCGTAATCTTTGGGGGTTAAACATTCCCGTGCGTGGCGGCTGGCGTCGATGTTCCACGCGCCAAGAGCGCCACAAGCGAGGTTGAGGGCAAGGGCGCGGGCCTCCCAATCGGTGTGGAAAACCTCGCTATCGTCCTTTTCGGGGATAGGGCCGTCGCCAAAGCGCCCGCCCATATCATGCCCGCGGCTCACGCGCTGGGCGCCTTGACCAAATCGGTGCCGATCATTGCGTTGCGCGAGATCAGGTCTGCGAGATCGTTTTCCGAGAGGTCCTGCGTTCCTTCTGGGCGCATTGGCACCACCAAATAGCGCACTTCGGCGGTGGAGTCCCAAACGCGGACGGATTGGCCATCGCTCAACTCCACCCCGAATTCGGCCAAAACGGCGCGAGGTTCGCGAATGGCGCGGCTGCGATAGGCGTCGGATTTATACCACGTCGGCGGGATGCCAAGGATCGGCCACGGGTAGCAACTACAGAGGGTACAAACGACGAGGTTGTGCTGGGTTGGCGTGTTTTGCACGGCCACCATGTGCTCGCCCTGTCGCCCCATGAAGCCCAACTCGGCAATGGCGGCGGTGGCGTCCTCCATGAGGCGCGCGTGATAGGTCGCGTCGACCCATGCGCGCGCCACAACCTGCGCTCCATTGCGCGGCCCGATTTTATTCTCATAGGTATCAATCAGTGCATTCAACGTCGCAGGATCAACCAATCCCTTATCCACCAGCAAGCTTTCGAGCGCGCGCACCCGCAACTCAGGATCCGAGGGCAGGTGGCTGTGGGCGTGATCCGAATGATCGTGGGGCATGCGTGAAATCCAGAAATGTAAGGGCCGTAGACTGAGGCAACGGCAAGAGTCGCCTCAGTCTACAAAATTTCCCCGCAGATGAAAGCTATTCCCGCGACCGCCCTAGAGTTGTCCCTTAACCGGCAGAAATTTGGTGATATTTGCGATGGTCTTTTTCGAGAAACTCGCCCCGGGTTCGGAAGTTTCCACGTCGATGCCCTGCGGCGTGGCGATCGTCCAAAGGATGTTGCCTTTGGGGTCTAACGACAGTTTATAGGCATGGGTTTCGATGTATTTGAGGACCCCAGTTTGAAAGCGTTTCGCAAGCTCTGGCGAGTCGATAAACATGCCAAATTCGGTGTTGATTTCGATCGAACGGGGATCATAATTCAGCGAGCCAACAAAAAGGGTAGTGGCATCAAAAACGGCCGCTTTGGTGTGCATCGTGAGTACCACGTCGCTGTCTGGGGGAAGTTGCCCCAAAGCTTGTAACGCATCCGCGCGGATTTCATAAAGCTCAACACCTGCCTCCAAAAGCCCTTTGCGGCTCGGAGCATACCCACCGTGCACATAGGCATGATTGGTCGCTGCCAAGGAATTGGTCAGGATCACCACCCGTCGTCCTGCACGGCTGAGTGCTTTAAACATCGCGAGGTCCGACGGGCGTGGCACGAAGTAGGGCGACATCAAAATGACGTCCGATTTTGCCGAAAGTATTTGCTGTTTAAGTTCGTCGGAAAGCGTCCGAGGGCCTACTTTGACCGCATTGCGTGTTTTTTGCGGGGTATCGGTTACAACCCATGCGTCGCCGCGAAGGGGTTGGATTGTCCCGTCCAACACCTGAGCAAGAAACTCCGAACTCATGGCTTTGGCATAGAGATCTTTCTCGGCTTGATCCGCACGGCCACGAAGGTCCTGCTGTAAGCTTTCTTTGTCCACCTTGAGGCCTAGTTCTTGGAAGTTTTCCATCGGGACGGAGTGCGGGTCATTCCAATAAACGTCGAAGGATTTTGCAACGTCTTTTGTGACAGGCCCCATGACAAATATGTCAAAATCGGCAAATTCCGAGTCTGAGTTGATCTCAAAATACTCGTCCGCAATGTTACGCCCGCCCACGATGGAGGCCGCATTGTCCGCCGTTAGCGTTTTGTTGTGCATGCGCCGATTGACGCGATTGAAATCGAGTAGGAAATTCGCGCCTTTTGTGGCGTTGCGTGAAAGGGGGTTGAATAAGCGCATTTCAATGTTCTCATGATCATTCAAAAGCGCAATTTGATCGTCGGTCGCGGAGGTGAAAACGTCATCCAATAGGAATCGCACCCGCACCCCGCGTTCCGCGGCATCAATCAAAGCACGCGCAAAAATACCGCCTGCGAGGTCAGGTTTAATCAGGAAATATTGAATGTCTAGCGTGTGCTCCGCGGCTTCAATGAGACGCAAGCGTGCGCCAAGAGCGTCGTTTCCTGAAACCAAGGGAATCAATGTCGTTTTCCCGCCGCTCTCAAGGGTCTCTTGCGTGGCAACGCGTGTGACCCTGCTTGAGCCCAAAATGTCCGTAGCCGAAGTTGGCGTGTGGTTTTTTTCGAACGGAACATGTGTACAGCCAGCGACCAATAGCAATAGGCATCCAAGACACAAAGACGTTACATTGGAACGGGGCGCGGACGGGACGGGGGCGGTAAAAATATCAGATTTCATAACGAACTGTTGCGACAGTTGCCGCAACGCGTCAACTATCCGCGCGAGGAAACTCGTCTTAATATCAATACATGTGGTAAGCGCGCCATCATTTGAGGTCTGATTTGACCTTTGCCAAAAGGGCATCGCTGGCTTTTGCGAGCAAGCCTGAATCCGAGCCACAAGCGACAAAGGTGAACCCATCGTTGAGTAATTGCGCGGCAAACTCTGCGTCGGCGACAAGCGTGCCGACGGGGATGCCTACTGCCATCAAGGCGCGCGCAACGGGCCAGATGGCCTCCCAAACTTCGGGCGCAAGCGGCTTGCCAAGATAGCCTAAATCGGCGGCAATATCCCCCGGACCAAAGAAAACCCCCGACACGCCTTCGACGGCGCCGATTTCAAGAGCATTGGCCAAGGCTTCGCGGGTTTCTACCTGTATAATCAACGTCGTTTCGTCTTCGATTTTCGCAAAGTAATCCGTGATGCGGCCAAATTTATTGGAGCGGGTCAGGCCACTCACACCCCGAACTCCGCGTGGAGGATAACGCGTGGCGGCAACCGCTGCGCGCGCCTCATCCGCATTCTGCACCATCGGAAATAACAGGCCCGGCGCGCCGACATCGAGCAGGCGTTTTACTTTAACGGGATCATTCCAGTCGGGCCGCACAATGGCGGTCGTGCCCGTGTTGGCAAAGGCTTGGAGTTGGCCAATCACCGACGGAATTTCATTGGGGGAATGTTCGCAATCAATCACTACCCAATCATAGCCACAGGGGGCCACAACTTCGGCGGTGAAATTACTGGCGAGGGTAATCCACAGGCCGATTTGCTTTTCGCCTGATTGAATTGCTTGTGTAAACGGGTTTTTCTGGAGGTTCATATCACTGCCTTTTCAATAAATTTTTCACCTTTTGCCACACGCGCATATCCGAAGGGCGACAAATCGAGGGTTTGGTAGGCGCCGTGGGTTATCCATTCGGCCACGCCGCGTCCCATGGCGGGGGATTGCTGAAATCCGTGGCCTGAAAACCCGTTAACGAAGATGAAATTCTCGACCTCGGAATGGGGGCCAACAATCGCGTTTTGATCCAACGTATTATACGCATAATGCCCCGCCCATGTGTTGACCAGCTTGGTGGCCTCAAATTGCGGGATGCGGGTGGCAAGGATGGGCCAGACTTTGTCCTCCCAAATGTCGTGGTCGAGGGCGAAATCGTCAAAGGCGACGGCGGGATCTTCATCGGGTTTACAACCCGCCATATAATACGCGCCATCGGTGCGCACATGGATGCCTGACGGGTCGATCGTCAAAGGAAGGTCGCGATCAAGCGGGGTTTCTGCGGCGAAAATGAAGGTGAAACGTTTGCGCGGCTCTACAGGAATATCTATGCCCAGCATGCGCGCGGTGACGGCGGCGCGCGGGCCGGAGGCGTTCACAACCGTTCCACAGGAAATCACGTCGCCAGATTTGAGGGTGACAGAGGTGACGCGTGTTCCCGCCGCGTTTTTGGCCATCGAAACGACCTCATTGCTCAAGAATTCCACGCCCCGCTCGCGCGCACTTCGTTTCCACCAATCAAACATGGTGTTGCCGTCGAAATAGCCCTCGTTAACGCGGTTGTGGTTGGCACCGATAATGTCGTCGAGTTGGTAGAAGGGGTAGTCGCGCAGAATTTCGTCGGGAGACATGTATTTTGTGCCGGCCCCCAATCGCGATTGCAGTTTTTGGTTTTCTTGCAGGGTTTGTGCGAAGGCCTCTGTATCGGCCAAATAAAGGTAGCCAAAGCTTTGGAGCGTAATATCGGGAATACGTGTGTCGCCACCCATATATTCACGAAAATTCTGAATACAATCAACGCCAAACTGGCTGACCTTAATGTTGACTTCGGTCGAAAATTGTTGACGGATACAGCTGTTTGTATGCGAAGTTGAGGCGAATTCGTAGCTTGGGTCACGCTCTACCACGAGGACTGACCCCTGAAAATCAGGGCTATCGGTGAGGAACCACGCCACCGAAGAGCCGAGCATGGCACCCCCGATGATGACGACGTCGTAGCTTGTTTTTGTCGGAGAATTGTAGGTTATATCCACGCCGTTTTTCCTCAAGTTCAGATGTTTTGGGGATTTAGGCATGATCTATTGAGGAGTGTCCATAGCCTGTGTTTGATTGCGCGTTTTTAGGCTTTTCGAGCTAACAACGATGGTATGAAAACACATCGTTTTTCGATCTCAGCGTCCAGCCAGATTCTGCGCGTTGGCTGGGAAGGGGATAAAGTTGCGAATGGTTCGCAATTGCATTGACAGTTGCGAATGGTTCTCATAAACGGAGGTAACGAAATTCACCTCGGGGTAGGGCAATGCTGGCGCGAAAATCACTATGGGCGATCACATGTTTGGCGGCTTTTGCTGCGGCCACACCCATCACCGCAAAAGAGAAATTTAAGGCACTCACGACCTTTACTGTGATTGCAGATATGGCCAGAAACGTCGCTGGAGACGCCGCCGAAGTTGTATCGATCACTAAGCCCGGGGCGGAAATTCACGGCTATCAACCCACACCGCGCGACCTGATCAAAGCCCAAGACGCGGATTTAATTCTGTGGAACGGGATGAACTTGGAGCTGTGGTTTGAGCAGTTCATTGGCAACCTGAGCGATGTACCGGAGGCCATCCTAACCGAGGGCATCGTCCCGATGGATATCGTCGAGGGCGATTATCAGGGGCGCCCCAATCCGCACGCCTGGATGTCCCTGGAGAATGCGATGATTTACGTGGATAATATCGCCGCGGCCTTTGCGGAGCACGACCCCGAAAATGCGACGATTTATATGGAAAACGCGCAGGCATATAAGGCGCAGCTCACGGCCGAAATTGCGCCGCTTCGCGACGGAATCCTCGCCATTCCAGAAGAGGATCGCTGGCTGGCGACGTGCGAAGGGGCCTTTAGTTATTTGATCCGTGACTATGGAATGAAAGAGCTTTACCTCTGGCCGATCAACGCCGATCAAACGGGCACTCCTCAGCAAGTGCGCAAGGTGATCGACGCGGTGCGCGCCAATAATGTGAAAGCGATTTTTTGCGAAAGCACGGTGAGTTCGGACCCCGCGAAACAGGTCGCCCGCGAGACGGGGACAGCTTTTGGCGGCGTTCTCTATGTGGACAGCCTGACCACAGCGGACGGCGACGTGCCCACGTATATCGACCTTCTGCGCGTGACCTCGCAAACAATTCTGGACGGGTTGGGGGGCAACCAATGACCCTTGCAAACGGCCAATCCTCCGGCATTCGCGCCCGCAACCTCACGGTGACTTATCGCAATGGCATGACAGCTTTGCGCGATGCGAGTTTTGAAATTCCCACGGGGACAATCACAGCTTTGGTCGGGGTTAATGGCGCTGGGAAATCCACTTTGTTTAAGGCCATTATGGGGTTCGTCCCTACGATTAAAGGCGATATTACCGTTCTAGGTCAGTCGGTTAAGTCGGCGTTGAAGCAGAATATCGTCGCCTATGTTCCACAGTCCGAAGAGGTGGATTGGTCGTTTCCGGTGCTGGTTGAAGATGTGGTTATGATGGGCCGCTTTGGCAAAATGGGCTTTTTGCGCATTGCTTCGTCAGCCGACAAAAAGGCCGTAACCGAAGCCCTCTCGCGGGTCGGGATGGTCGATTATCGCTATCGTCAAATTGGGGAACTTTCGGGGGGACAGCGCAAACGGGTGTTCCTTGCCCGCGCCCTTGCTCAGGACGGAAAAGTCATTCTGCTGGACGAGCCTTTTACGGGCGTCGACGTCCAAACCGAAGATGCGATCACGGATTTGTTGCGGGAATTGCGCGCCGAAGGGCGGGTGATGTTGGTCTCCACGCACAATCTTGGGTCTGTCCCCGAATTTTGCGACCGGACCATTTTGGTCAAAGGCACAGTTATTGCGCATGGCCTCACCGAAGACACCTTCACACGCGCAAATCTTGAGGAAGCTTTCGGCGGCGTTTTGAGGCATTTTGTGTTGGGTGGTAAAGATTTGCACGATGATGACGATACCCGCCACGTGACCATCCTAACCGATGACGAGCGCCCCTTTGTCACCTATGATGATCGCGCCCAGACGGCGGCACCCGATCCTGAAATCGAGGGGAAAACCCCGTAATGGAAACGCTTTTGGTGCCGTTTACCTATGGGTATATGATCAACGCGATGTGGGTCAGCGCGCTTGTCGGCGGCATCTGTGCGTTCCTTTCGGCGTTTTTGATGCTTAAGGGGTGGTCGTTGATTGGCGACGCCCTCAGCCACTCGATCGTGCCCGGTGTTGCTGCCGCCTATATGATTGGTCTGCCCTTCGCGTTTGGTGCATTTCTGTCGGGTGGACTGGCCGCTGGGGCTATGCTTTTCCTCAACAATCGTACGGGGTTAAAGGAAGACGCGATCATCGGGATCATTTTTACATCCTTCTTTGGACTCGGGCTTTTCATGGTGTCGCTCTCGCCATCATCCGTCGATATTCAAACAATCACCTTGGGCAATATCCTCGCGATTACGCCTAGCGACACCCTGCAATTGGCGCTGATTGGCGGGATCACGTTTGTGATCCTTTTGGCAAAATGGAAAGACCTCATGGTGACGTTTTTCGACGAGAACCACGCTCGTTCCATTGGCTTGAACACCGGTGCCCTCAAGGTCTTGTTTTTCACACTTTTGTCGGCGTCCTGCGTTGCCGCGCTGCAAACTGTTGGCGCGTTTTTGGTGATCTCGATGGTCGTCACACCGGGTGCGACAGCCTATCTTTTAACCGACCGCTTTGGCTGGCTTTTAGTCATAAGTGTGGCGCTCGGGGCGGTCTGCGCCTTTGTGGGGGCCTATCTGTCCTTCTTCCTTGATGGTGCAACGGGCGGGATCATCGTTTCCTTGCAAGCCCTTGTTTTCCTTTTCGCTTTCTACTTCGCCCCCAAGCATGGGATGCGCGCGGCCCGTCGACGTGTCGCCGCTGAAATCGGGGGAAACACATGATCGATACCCTCCTGATGCCGTTTCAATTCGCGTTTATGCACAATGCGTTTTACATCGTTTTGATCGTCTCGGTACCCACGTCCTTACTGTCGTGTTTTCTGGTTCTCAAGGGGTGGTCCCTGATGGGCGACGCCGTAAGCCATGCGGTCCTTCCGGGGATTGTTCTGGCCTATATTGCGGGTATCCCGTTGATAATTGGCGCTTTTGTGGCGGGAATGACTTGCGCGCTGGCGACAGGATTTTTGGCCGATAATAGCCGTGTGAAACAGGATACGATCATGGGCGTCGTGTTTTCGGGCATGTTTGGCTTTGGGGTGGTGCTCTATACCAAGGTCAAAAGCGACGTCCATCTTGACCATATCCTGTTTGGAAACGTGCTTGGTGTCGGCCCCGAAGACCTGTGGACGGCGGGCATTGTTTCGCTGATTGTCTCGGCAATTCTCCTGATGAAATGGCGCGATTTTCTGTTGCACGCCTTTGATCCGATTCAGGCCAAGGCCTCCGGTTTGGCCGTCGGCTTTTTGCACTATGGGATGTTGGCAATTTTGTCGCTGACGATTGTGGCGACGCTCAAGGCTGCGGGCATTATTCTGGCGATTGCCCTGCTTATCTCCCCCGGTGCCATCGCGTTTTTGCTGACCCGACGCTTCGAATATATGCTGATGATTTCGGTGGCCGTCACTATGGTTTCGATGTGCTTTGGCCTTTATATCAGCGTCTTTATCGATAGCGCGCCAGCCCCGACCATTGTCTTGGTTTTGACCTTCGTTTTCATTGTGGTTTTTGTCGGGACTCAAATCCGAAATGCGCGGGTCACAACTTAGATTTTTGCGTCAACAATGCTTTGAATATTTTGCGCAAGGAGGCTGCGGACTTCGGTCGACGTATCCTCGCCCAAGGCGCTGATTTTGAACACGCGCCGCATCATATCATAGCCAAGCATGACCGACACCAGCAGGCCTGTTTTGGCCCTGCGCATTTTTGGATCAATGTCCGGGAATCGGCTTGCTAAAACGTCGTTAAAGGTCGCTTCTAGAGCCTCGGAAATAACCCGCACGGAGTGTTCGCTCGAGGTTGATCGCAAGATCGCGAGCGTGGGGTCATAGCCTTCTTTTTTGACGGGATGGGCGAGGAAATAATCGGCTATCCGTTGGCCCAAAGTGTTCATATCCCCGTCGAAAATTTCTTCGAGGTGCAAATGTTCAATGATTGCGGCCTTAAAAAGCCCATCTTTGGAGCCGAAATACCGATTGATGAGGGCGACGTTGACCCCTGCAACCCCCGCGATTTCGCGCAGTCCCGCGCCATCATATCCGTTATCCGTAAACACACGACGTGCGGCCACAAGGATCGCTTCTTGCGTGGCATTCGCGTTTCGTTTGCGGGGAGGGAGTGTCATGGAATTAGGGTCCCGCTTTCTTGTAAACAGGTGTTTACTTGCTTTGTCTTGTATGTAAACATATGCTTACTTCTAGCAGGCCCGCTCAACTTCACAAGTGTAAAAAGTCGGAGATACTTTGATGAAACTTTTGGTAAATGGAACCGTCCATGACCTGGATGTCGAAGAGGACATGCCCCTCTTGTGGGTGTTGCGCGATGAGCTCGGCATCACGGGGCCCAAATACGGCTGTGGCGTTTCGCAATGTGGGGCGTGTTCGGTCCATATTGATGGCGAGTTGGTCAAATCCTGTCAGGTTGCCGCGATGGATGTTGAGGGCGAGGTTACAACAATCGAGGGGCTGGGAACGCCAGATTTGATGCACACCGTTCAGGCCGCTTGGGTCACACATCAAGTGGCGCAATGCGGCTATTGCCAGTCGGGGCAAATCATGGCGGCAGCCGCGCTGTTGTCCCAGAATGCTGCGCCAACTGATGACGAAATCGACGAAGGCATGTCCGCAAACCTCTGTCGCTGCGGCACCTATCCACGCATACGCGCTGCTGTGAAAACGGCTGCATTACAAATGAAAGGCGTTTAAAATGAGTCGCGCTGGAAAAATTGCGCGCCGCACGTTCCTGATCGGGTCGGCGGCGATTGTTGGTGGTGTGGCTTTTGGCTTTTACCAATACAAAAAACCCATCACAAACCCGCTTTTGGACGGGTTACCCGAGGGGAACGCAGCGTTGACGCCCTATGTTCGCATTGATGCTGACGGGGTTACGATCATCACGCCGCGCACCGATATGGGGCAGGGCGCATACTCCATTCAGGCGGCGATGGTCGCCGAAGAACTGGACATTGCTTGGCAGGACATCAAGGTTGATCCGGGTATGCCAAGCCCCGCGTATTTTAACGGTTCTGTACAAGGCGAAGGCATGCCGTTTCCCGCGACGGACGACGGATTTATGGCCACCAATGCGCGCGCGTTTGGCCATGTACTGGGTAAACTTCTGGGCGTTCAGATCACAGGCGGGTCTTCGACCGTCCCTGATGGATACGAAAAACTACGCATCGCAGGGGCCGTTGCCCGCGAGACGTTAAAGGCTGCCGCCGCCGCACAGACGGGCCAATCTGTGGCCTCCATGAATACCGAAAATGGCGCGGTTATTCTGGCGGACGGAACCCGTATTAGCTATGTGGATTTGGCCGCAGAAGCCGCCAACGTCACGCTTGTTCAAGAGGTCAATTTGCGGCCAGAGACCGAGTGGAAATACCTCGGAAAAGATATGCAGCGCATTGATATCATGGCAAAATCGACGGGTACGCTTCCCTATGGTATCGATATGGAAATGGACGGTATGGTCTATGCGACCGTGCGCACAAATCCGCGTCTTGGCGGGGCGGTATTGGGGTATGACGACAGCGAGGCAAAAGCCGCGCGCGGTGTCCTCAAGGTTGTGCCTATCACTGGCGGCGCGGGCGTCATCGCCGACAATACATGGCGCGCGTTTGCGGCGGCGGATATGATTTCCTTTGACTGGGGCCCCGCACCTTATCCTGCCGAACAGGATGCTTTGTGGGAGGCCGTTGGTGCGTCTTTCACAAAGGAGTATCAGGACAGTCAGTTCAAAGATGAGGGCGATGTTGAGGCCGATTTGGCCAAAGGTGACGTGCTTGAAGCGACCTATCGCATTCCTTATTTGGCGCATGCGCCGCTCGAGCCGATGAACGCAACCGTCCTTTTGAAAGACGGGCGTTTGGATGTCTGGACAGGCACCCAAGCCCCTACCTTTGCGCTTGCCAAAATTGCAAAAACCTTTGGCATTGAGGCGGAAAATATCTTTCTGCATGCGTTGAGTGTTGGCGGTAGTTTTGGCCGCCGTTTAGAGGATGATTTTATCGTGCAGGCGGTCGAATTGGCCGTCGCTTATCCAAATGTCCCGATCAAAATGACGTGGACCCGCGAAGAGGATATGACGCATGATTTCCCACGCCCAATGCAAATGTCACACGCGAGTGGCCGTGTCGAAGATGGTAAAGTCGCGTGTTTTGATTTGGGAATTGCGGCGCAATCCGTGACGGCCTCGCAAATGGGGCGTGCGGGAATGTCCGTACCGGGCCCAGATATCGCGATTGTTGCGGGCGCGTGGGATCAACCCTATGCCATACCGAATTATCGCGTCACGGGCTATCGCGTTCCCGAGCTTTTACCTGTGAGTTCTTGGCGTTCGGTTGGCGCGTCCGGCAACGGCTTTTTGCACGAAGGTTTTCTGGACGAGTTGATCCACGCGGCGGGGGCCGATCCGTTGCAAGAGCGCTTGCGTTTGTGTTCGGATGACGTGTCGCGCAAGGTGTTGGAAGCGGTTGGCGAGATGTCAAACTGGGGCGAAAAAATGGGCGAGGGACGCGGGCGCGGCGTGGCGTTTAACTTGTCCTTTGGAGTTCCGGTGGCGGAGGTTGTTGAGGTGACGCAAACCCCCGACGGAATCAGAATCGATAAGGTTTTTGTTGCCGCCGATGTGGGCCGCGTGCTTGATCCGATCAACTTTGAGAACCAAGTTCAAGGTGGCGTTATTTGGGGGCTGAGCCATGCGATCATGGCGGAGCTGACCTATTCGGACGGTGTCGCCGACCAGAATAATTTCGATGGGTTCGAGGCCATGCGCCTGTTCCAAGCGCCCGAAATTATCGTGCGTGGCCTTGAAAACGGCACGAAAATTCGAGGTATTGGAGAGCCTGCAGTGCCGCCCGCGGCGC
The DNA here is from genome assembly GCF_041205445.1 of Falsihalocynthiibacter sp. CO-5D18. NCBI lineage: Bacteria > Pseudomonadati > Pseudomonadota > Alphaproteobacteria > Rhodobacterales > Roseobacteraceae > Falsihalocynthiibacter > Falsihalocynthiibacter sp. CO-5D18. The sequence continues at coordinate 433,485 of NZ_JBGFCF010000001.1, forward strand.
CCGCTTTGGCCAATGCGATCTTTGCCGCCACGGGGCAACGCATTCGCGAACTTCCCCTGTATAATCACATTGATTTTGTAAGCTAAGACGCAGAAATACTTGTGTAAAAGAAAACCCCGCGAAAGGAAAACTTTCGCGGGGTTATTTGTTTGAGATTTAGGAAGAAACGCGGGAGCGACGTTGGCCGCCTGCACCTGCGCCAGCACCGCCGCCGCCACTGCGACGTGGTTTGCCACCGGCACCGCCGCCGCTATTTGGCCGCCCTTGGCCGCCACCGTTTCCGCCGCCACCATTGGAGCGACGTTGGCCGCCACCAGCACCACCAGCGCCGCCTCCGGCACCGCCGCCGCCTGCGCGACGACCGCCACCACCAAATCCACGGCCACCGCCGCCACCTGGTTTTTTGGCAGGGGTTTCATTTTCCCATGCACGGCCACTCGCGATTGGAAGCGGGCTTCCGGTTACTTTTTCGATGCCGCGCAATTCGCCCATTTCCGCAGAGGAACAGAAGGCAACCGCTTGACCAGAGGCACCAGCACGGGCCGTGCGGCCAATACGGTGCACATAGTTTTCTGAAACATTGGGCAGGTCGTAGTTATAGACATAGCCTACGCCTTGGATGTCGATGCCGCGCGCCGCAACATCAGTTGCTACGAGGACTGTGATTTTGCCCTCTTTGAATTCTTTGATCGCACGGTCACGTTGGCCTTGGCTTTTGTTGCCGTGGATGGAGCCGGCGGTAAACCCAGCAGCGCACAAGCTTTTCATCAGTTTTTCGGCGCTGTGTTTTGTGCGCATAAAGACCAGCGAAAGCTCTTCTTTGTGAGTGCCGAGAAGCTCAACCAGCAAGCTTTGTTTGGCGCTTTGAGCGACATAGTGCACGGATTGGGTGACTTTGTCGGCGGTTTGACCGGGACGCGAAACTTCTACGCGTACGGGGTTGTCCAAATAGGCGCGCGCAAGTTCGTTCATTTGTTTTGGCATAGTGGCCGAAAACAACATTGTCTGACGCTCTTTTGGCAAGAGGGGCGCAATGCGGCGCAGCGCGTGGATAAAGCCAAGGTCCAGCATCTGGTCGGCCTCATCAAGCACAAGGTAATGTGTGGTGCTCAGGTTTACGGCGCGACGGTCGATGAGGTCGATCAAACGGCCCGGAGTGGCGATCAAAAGATCAAGGCCACGGGTCATCATTTCGATCTGACGGTTGATGGAAACACCACCCACAACGAGACCAACTTTAATGTGGCTGCCTTTGGTGAAGGCGCTCAGGTTGTCGGCGATTTGCTTGGCCAATTCACGCGTTGGCGCAAGGATAAGGCCAGCAGCATGTTTCGGCGCAGGTTTAACGCCTGTCTTAGTCAAGGCGTGGATAAGGGGTAGACCGAAGGCCGCCGTTTTGCCAGTACCGGTTTGGGCAAGGCCCATCACATCGCGGCCATTCATGGCGTGCGGGATGGCTTGGGATTGAATTGGAGTTGGGGTTTTAATGCCCAGCTCGTCTAGTTTTTGTACGAGACGGGGGGCAAGGCCCAGCATGTCGAAATCCATTGGATAGTCCTTTCGCGGGAAAACCCGCTAAACGGCATCGCCAATTGGCGTGCCGAAAATACAAATGCGCCAGCCCAATAGGACTAGCGAAGGCGTTAGGGTTGCGTTTGAAGCCAAAGGCGTGGCCGAATGCCGACCTATGTCCAAACGACGGCCCCCCCGCGTGATGTGGGAAACTTTTTGCTTACACTGCGCTCTTCGCGGATCGCGAATCTCTGCTCACGCGGCAGAACGCTTGTGTAAGGGGTATGTGGGCGCTCTCGACTTCAAAGTCAAGAGCGTGTCTTTTTAAGCCATTTCCCAGTATAGCGCCTAAGTCTTGATCACTTTGCTGGAAGGCCTTCGCGAGAACTCGCCTATAAAACGGCCCGCGCTTGGTCAATTTTGAGACACGTGCTAAAGGTGTGGGCATGTGTTAAGAGCCTAAATCCGTTTGGCAAAATCACTAAGTCGAATTCTATCAAGTTAAGGTGTTATGGGCTTATTAAATTTTAGTCGATCCAGTGATGTTTTAAGTGTATTTTTGAATGGTGTAGGTGAAGTGTTAATCATCGTGGACAGTATCGCAGCCAAATTCTTCAGGATCTCGACAGGTATGGCCAGCGAGAGAGATTTTGAGCGACTTAGCCCTTCTAAAGCGAGGGCGCGCGTATGAACGCGGGCGGGAGTTATTACCAAAAAGTAGCTAATGCCTATGCTGGCGCGACCGTCATCGTTGACCTTGATGGTAAAATCGTTGCGGTGAATAATGCAGCCAATGAGAAGTTCGCGTTTAATCTCGGAGATGACTTTTGTGCGTCCTTTATGGACCCTCAGGCCGCGTTGCTCGGCTTGCAAGAAAGTGCAGCCCCAAACGCAAACCACCTCTTTCAAATCAAGTTGGCAGGGCAGGAGACCTTGGCCATATTCGGTACAGGTGTGGTGCCGGAACCATCACAGAGCTTTCGGGGGAAACCAAGTGTCCTGCTCCGCCTTGAGACACAAAGCGCCCTTTCGGCACGGTTCACAAGCTCGCCCACAGATGGCCTTGAAGACCTCAATCAGCGTTTGCGTTTTGAAATTGAGCGCCGTTTGAAGCTAGAAATGGAGAATGCGACCCTCGAAGAAAAGGTGAAACGCGACCCGAAAACTTCCCTTTTGACGCGTGGCGGAATGGACAAGGCCTTGCGGGCGCATTTTCAGGAAACACCTGATGTGCCGCTGATTATGATTTATCTCGACCTGAATGGTTTCAAAACCATCAACGATAACCTTGGCCATGACGCGGGCGATCTAGCGATTGCCGAGGTCGGGCGCATCCTCAAGGAAAACCTGCGCCAAGACGACATTGCGGCCCGTTTAGGAGGCGATGAATTCGCGGTTGTCCTGAAAGGGGCGCAAAACCGTGCCCAGATCCAACAATTCGTCCTCCGGCTACATGATCTTATTTGCGAGCCGTTTGACTATACCGACCCTTTGACCAAGCAAGTCCATCTCATTGATCTGAGTTTTTCGGCGGGTGTGGCCAAGTATCCCAGCGATACAAAGGATGTCGGGTTGCTTACAGTCTTTGCGGATCGTGCGATGTATTCGGCAAAGGCGCGGGGGGTTCCGTCGGAGAATTTCACCAATATTCGCCCCCCAAGACCTCAGTGACCTCCTGATAGAACTAGGGTGCGGACAGGCAACAACAATGCCTGCGACCGCAGCAAAATTGCATGCACCAACGCCAAGGTATCGGTGACATGGTAAAACGTTTTCATACCAAACCCCAAGGTGCCGGAGGCAATCAGATCGTGGTGGTTTGAATAGAGGTTGGCGATGCAATTGCTCCCCGAAATAATACCATCAGTATGTCCCTCATAGAGGGGTGTCAGTTCGACCGTTATCGTGCCGGGGCGGACGACGTCTTGGGTGTCTATAAGGCGATCGCTCGGGCGGAACTGGCCCGAAGCAATGACATCCTGAACGCGGGACACAAACATTGGAATAACGGTGAAGGGTTTTGAAGCACAGGTGATTTCCGCGATCATACCCTCTTTTATAACGCCGGCGGATATCTGGCCAAATCCGGCGATGAATGAGCCTTCGTTATCACTTTCGGGGACCATAATGCCAGCGGGGCGGAACATCGGATTTACGATATCTCCGACTTGAAGCGCCAGTTGGAAAATAGTGGCATCCACGCCGGCACTGATGAGGGTTTTATCGAGCGCCACTTGGGCTTCAACAACATGCGATAGGGCGCTCTCTTTTTGGGCGGGAAGGACGAGGTCGCGTTGGGTGATCACCCCATCGCGATTTGCAACTGCGGCATCATATGTGGCAACCTTGGTCGCCAAAAGTTGTGTTAAAGTGTCGAGTTCCTTGTCTGTAACCACGTCGGGATTGCGTTTGTAAATGTCCTGTTTACGTTGCAACTCATTGGCGGTTTGGTCTCGGCTGGCTTGGGCTTGGGCAATCGTGGCTTCCGCCACGGCAAGCTGGGACACGACCAAAATAAGCGCAGCATCAACCTCGGAAACTGTACTTTTTGCCGCCTCAAGATTGGCCACTTGCATGGAATCGTCGATTTTGAAAATCGGATCGCCTTGCTTCACTTCTTGGCCTGTTGTCACATAAATTTCCGTCACACGGCCATTTGATTCTGGAAGAATAGAAATGGTGCGATAAAACGACGACACATTGGTCGTGGAGGGGTGGTAGTAAAAGATGATGGTGATCAACGTAAGGGTCAGAATTGCGCAAGCCGTGATGCCATAACGCAGGACATACCATACCGAAAACAGCGTGATTTCATGGCCGATACGCTTGCCCTGACCATAGCGGCGGTACAGGTAATCGGGCAGGATTGTGATCAAGGAGCAGCCGATAACTTCAAACATTTTTCGTGCCCCCATTTTTGGATATGCGCAGCAACGAGCGCGCCATTGAGCGGAAAGGGGTTAGGAAATCGGGGAGGGTCACCGTGGCCAAAACCAGAGCCGCAACCCAAAAATAACCGTTGTGGGTAAAGAGGGCCAAAAGCGACAAAGCCCCGATAACCTGAAGCTGGTTGCCGCGCTTTTCTTCGGCAAGGGACTCGGGAATAGAATGGAGTTTGAAGTAGAACACCCCAAGCGCAAGGATCAGTCCAAGAACGAAAACCGTTACGACGGTAAACATTTGATCTGTGCCCCCCGGAGGAACGATAAAATAGGGCAAATGTTCAGTGGCCGCCGGATTGAGGGCAAGGCCAGTGGGAGGGTTGGACATGGGGGTTCCTCGTTTTGATTTGCCACTTTAGTGCGCGACTAGTTGGCCGTTGTCTATCTTTCTAACCAATATCAAGGGTTTGGTAGCATGTTTTTATGGAGTCTCAATTCACCACTCTTGCTGTGAATTCGAGTGGGTATGCCGCCAGCGCATCGGGCAATCTAGGTTGAAACAGGTCACCGCCCCCGCAAGCCGCGCAGGGCAAATTCCGGAAGGCGTAATTGCTATCAATCCCCTGCCTGTCGCACTGGCGGGCAGGGGTCTTCAAAACGGGCTAATATCACCTCAGTTTGAGGGCGTTGCCGCTGCCAGATGCTCCAATGAAACGCGCGGCGAACTTGAATTTTGAGGCATAGTAGGTTAGGGAGGGTGTACTGTAACAATACAGTCCAAACGCGGAGCCCGTCGTGTCCACCATAAACCTTGAGAATACCGACCAATTCAACGAAACCGTCGCCACATTCGGCGACCGGCTTGAAGCCGCGCGCGAGGCCAAAGGGCTGACTGTGGAAGGTCTGGCGGGGAAGATTGGTGTCGAAGCCAGCAGCGTCGAAGCATGGGAAAACGATGCCGACTCGCCGCGCGCAAATCGCATCCAGATTTTGGCAGGATTGTTGAACGTGTCCATGGTCTGGTTGATCAGCGGCGAAGGCAATGGCACCAGCCACGTTGCGGACACATATGATCGCCCCGCTGGCGTGAATGACGCTCTGGGCGAAATTGCACAGATGAAAGCAACACTGACGGGCGTACTCGACAAGCTCGACAAGCTCGAAAAACGCCTGCAAGAAATCGATTGATCTCCCGTTAGTTTGCCCCGTGGAAACGCTTGCGTTCCATTGTGCGCCGTAACCGTAGAAATACGGATTGGCGAATTGTGGGCCACATGCGATGAAGACGGATGAAAGCGGCGCGCACATCTTTTGAAAATATTTGGCGAACCCTTGTGCTTTGGGGTGTTATTTTGGCTCTAACCGTTGCGGCCTTGGCGCTGTTTGAGCGGCAGAGGCTGGTACGCGAGCTGACGGTCAAGAGCGCAACGCTACATCGTTTGGCGTCTCAGCGCGCCGATCAGCATGACGCACATTTAACGTCCCTTTCAGCGATTTTTGTTGCTGGAGGAGCCGAGCGGCAGGACTTATTCTTGGATGTCACGGCGACAATCAAGCGCTTTTACCCACGCATTCTTTCAGTGGATGTGGTCCCGTTTGATCCATCTGAGGCGGGCATTCAATCGCTCCCGCGCCTAGAGGCTGGGACTGCCGCGCTTATCCGCGAGATGGCCCAAAACTCAAATGGCGCGTTGCAGTTGCACCAGATGCCCGCGCGGCCGACACAATATTTACTGGTGAAACGCAGCCCCAATACAGATGCAGCGCGGCACGCTCTCGCACTGGTCATCGACGCAAATGCGCTGGTGGCATCGGAGGATCCATTTTGGGAGCGGCCCTCTGTCTCGCGCCGAATTTCAACACCAGAAGGAGACGTATTGACGGGAACAATCGCGCCCGACGGTGCCGGTTTCTCCATGCCCCTCGGGAGCGCGTCACAGCCATTGATCCTTGAAACATCGCTGGCGATACGCTTGGCTGACTTGTTGTCCGTGGGGAAAATCGTTGCGGCAATTACTGGGGTTTCGACGTTATTTTTGCTGATACTCCTTGGCCTTAAACAACGTGCCCGCCGGAAGGACGCCGAAAGTCGTGCCCAATTGAGCGCGCAAGAAACCCGATTGGCCCATGCTTCACGCGTCAACGCGATGGGCGAGATGGCCAGCGGAATGGCGCATGAATTGGCGCAACCCCTGACCGCTATTCTAAGTCAAGTACAAGCAGGGCGTCACTTGGTCCGGCAAGGGGACACTGGGCGGTTGGCGCAAGTTTTGGACGATACGGTGACGCAGGCGCAAAGGGCGTCCGATATCCTTGATCGCCTCAGAAAATGGAGCAAACCCAATCGCGCCGCGCCCACGGCCTGCGCCCTGCATGACGCGGTGCACAGCGTTGATCGGCTGTTGGCGTTGGAAGTTAAAACCGTCGGGGCCACCATTTTGTTGCAGCTTTCGAAGGAGCCGATTTTTATTGTCGCGGACCCAGTTGAGGTGGAACAGGTTGTGTTTAATCTGGTGCGCAATGCACTTGATGCCTCAGACAACCCGAAAATTTCGATCAGAACGCAGATCTCTCAAGGGCGGGCGATTTTGGAAGTTTTGGACGATGGCCCTGGTGTTCCACCCGACCTCAGGCCACGTATTTTTGAACCTTTTGTAACGGGAAAGCGCGACGGAACGGGCCTTGGGCTGGCGCTCTGTCAACGACTGGTCGAAGAGATGAGTGGCGATTTGGAACTTGCCGCCGACACGCCGCAAACAACATTCCGCCTGTCCATCCCTCTCGCATCCCCCCGAGGTTCCTTATGAAAAACTATGTCTATCTCGTGGATGATGACGAGGCCGTGCGCAAGGCGCTGACCCTTTTGCTTGAGACAGTTGGCCTAAATGTGCGCAGCTTTGGCGCGCCTGAGACCTTCCTAAATCAAGCGGCGAGCCTCAATCCGGGATGTCTTATTCTTGATATTCGGATGCCCGCGATTTCTGGTTTGAAACTACAGGAAAAACTGCGGGAACACGGGATAAACTGGCCCACAGTGGTGATCAGTGGCCATGGCGATATTGAGGCCTGTAGGCGAGCGTTTCGCAACGGCGCGATGGATTTTTTGAGCAAACCCGTGGATGAGCATGACTTGATTGATGCGATTCAAAAGGGACATGCCGAACTTGAAGCCCAAGAGCAGGTTTCAGCAGAGCGGGCCGAAGCTTTGGCGCTGGTCCATCACCTCTCATCGCGAGAACAGGAAGTGCTTGGGATGATTGCCAAGGGGTTGACCACCAAGCAAATGGCCGACGCACTCAGCCTGTCGCCGCGCACCGTCGAAAGCCACCGTGCGGCGATCGCGGCCAAGGCGGGCACCTCGTCGGCGGCGGAATTGACGCGGTATTGGCTGGAGGCGCAGGCCGGTCCGTAGAACTACGGATATCGCTGCGGGCGCTACGAATGGCGCGATGGAGACACGCGATTTAGGGTGAGGGCATCAGTTAAACAAAAGGAAAATCCAATGATCCGTACAATCGCTCTTGTCGCCTTTCTCGCCCCTGTCGCCTCCTTCGCACAGGACTTGCCAACCGCGTCCTATCTGCCGCTCGACATGGCCACAAAAGCCGCTCAAACCGCCGTCGACGCCTGCACCGCCGAAGGTTACAACGTCAGCGTCGCGATCGTCGCCCGCAGTGGTGTAACCAAAGTGATCTTGCGGGCCGACAACGCAGGGCCACACACGGTTGGCAGCAGCACGGGTAAAGCCTTCACCTCCGCAAGTCTTGGCCGTGACACGGCTGGTTTGGCCGATTTCATCGGTGGCAATCCACAAAATGACGGTTTGCGCGATATGGATAACCGTCTGGTTATTCAAGCGGGTGGCCTTCCGATCAAGATCGGCGGCGCTTTGGTTGGTGGGATCGGTGTTGGTGGCGCTCCCTCGGGGGACATTGACGCGACCTGCGCACGGGCTGGCCTTGACGCCATCAACGCGGAATAAACCAAAGGCGGCCCGCTCCCACTAAAGGGTGGGCCGCTGCTTTTTAAAAGGGGATCTATATGCTGCGCTCTCTGGTTTTTTCTGCCTCCTTGGTGCTGTTCGGTGCCGCCCATGCCCAAACCGCCCCATCGCGTTCGGATGTTGCGTCTTATGTTGGCCTGCACCGTGCGGCGCATGAAGGGCAGGCGGGTGAGATTGCCCGTTTGATCGCGGCGGGTGCCGACCCGAACGTGCGGGACCCCGCTGGCCGCACCCCTGCACATGTTGCCGCTTTTGCCTCTCACAACAACGCGCTTACGGCCTTGGCGCAGGGGGGCGCCGACATGAATGCGTTGGAAGATGGTGTCTATGATGTGGTGACAATTGCGGCGGTCGCCGACGATCCCGACATGGTGTCTTTGGCCATGAGCCTTGGCAATAAGGCGGATTTGATCACCAGCGTCTATGACGGCACAGCCCTGATTGCTGCGGCACATCTGGGTCATGCCGAAGTCGTCGCGCGTCTTGTCGCGGGGGGTGCCCCGCTCGATCACATCAATAATCTTGGATGGACTGCCGTGATGGAAGCGGTGGTTTTGGGAAATGGCGGTGCGGATCACGTCCGAACCGTTCAGATACTTGTGGAAGCCGGTGCGGACATTTCCCTCTCGGACCGCGACGGCGTCACTCCCTTACAACATGCGAGATCACGAGGGTACGCGGAGATTGTTAGCCTGCTTGAGTGAGTATCAGGAGGCGGCATTTTGTCAGCTCAATATTGACCTTCCTGTAGAAATATGTTTAATATAATATTCCTACAGAAAGGAATAGCACTTATGGACACCATCCAAAGACTGGCCTCTGTTCCAAGTCGTGAGGCGATTTTGACCAAAGCTACGACCCGTGCCGCCGCACGCCTCGGTCTGTCTGGTCGATTTCTGGCAGATGTGCTTGGGGTTTCCGAAGCGCAGGTGTCGCGGTTTAAAAGCGGCGAAGCCACTCTTGCCCAAAACACGAAATCATTCGAACTTGCCGCGCTCCTCGTGCGGGTTTTCCGTTCGCTTGACGCGATTGTTGGCGGGGATGATCGCGTGGCCTGTACGTGGCTGAAATCAGAAAACACGGCCTTGGGCGCACAGCCTTTGGAACGCATGACCTCAATACAAGGATTGATGGATGTCGTCACCTATCTGGACACCCGCCGCGCTCCAATCTGAGGTTCAGCCGATTGACAGCACCGCGTGGCGTCTTGTTGAGGCGCAACACGTCGTGTCGACATTAAGCCTCGTGGACAGCTTGGAAGAGCAAGCGATGCTTGAGGATATTCTGGAAACAACAAAACCGCCGTTGCCCAAGGACTGTCAGGGGCTGGATTACCTGCTGGCGACGCCGTTCCGCTACAGGCCCTATCCACATGGGTCGCGGTTCCGTCGCGCAGGCCTCACAAAGGGCGTCTGGTATGGGTCTGAAGCCCCAGAAACGGCGCTCGCCGAAATGGTCTTTTACCGGTTTTTGTTCTATGCCGAGAGCCCGAACACGCCGTTTCCCGACAATCCAGCGGATTACACGGCGTTTTCCGCCGCATTTTCAAGCGAACGCGCGCTTGATTTGACGACGGGTGGCCTCAAAGCGGATGCCGCAGATTGGCAGCACCACACGGATTACACTTCCTGCCAAAACATTGCGGACACCGCGCGGGAAATCGACGTAGGCATCCTTCGGTTTGCCTCGGTGCGTGACCCGTCCAAAGGGGCGAATTTTGCGGTTTTGGACTGTCGGGCCTTTCGGAATAGTGCGCCTCTGGATCGGCAAACGTGGCGTATCCGTATTTCTCGAACGGGGGCACAGGCCGTTCGGGATTACCCGCGACTTGGGCTTGAGTTTCCTCAGACGGCTTTTAACGATGACCCACGCGTTGCCGAAATGGTTTGGGAGAGATAAGCATTTACAAAGGGCCCACTAATAAGCTTCAGTTGATCCATCTGGGTGTAGAACTTCTGCGGTGCGATTCATGAAGCTGCTGATTTCGGTGCCGATGAAACGGATCTTCTTCAAATACTCACGGGTATGAGCTTCATTACGCACTGCGAGCAGGGCATCAACCTCGTCTATGAGACCAAAAAGAGTGCTGCCGATTTCAAACAGACCATCGACTTTGTTGGCTTCCATCGTAATACACAAGGCAGCCTTATACAAGCGAGCATTGACTGTACGGTGATTGACGGCCATGCAGGTGTCAACATAGTCTTGACCGCTTTTCTTGAGGTCTAGAACGTCTCGAAATTTTAATAAATTCCGAAGATATCTCGCGATCATATAAGATTCATAGCATTATCGTCGGTAAGAAAGTCCCAAGTCGTCTTTTTCCCCCTCTTAAGATCAATCGATCCAAATTCTAAAAACGACAAACTAGTTCTTTCAGAGGTTCCATAATATTCTTCTAGTTTTAGTTTGTCGTTTATTGTCATTTCCCATGCTTTGTTGGTTTGCGTCCTCGCCTAATTCTCAGAAACCTAGATTTTTTTTAAGTAGTTAGGTCTAGCGCGATCCCCTCAAAAAATGGATGTGTTGAATCTGCTCGCCACAAGGACGGACAAATGGAGGAACGAACCACAGACGAACAAATTACTGCGATGATCAAGGACCAGGAAGCTGGCTGCACGGAAGTTGGTTGGTTCGTTATCCGTCAGGCTGGTGAACCCAACTTCACTGAGGTTAGCGAAAACATGTGCAACGCGGCTAAATCTAGCGGTTTTGTACGCGGTGAAATCCCATTAAGCGCTATCGGTGGCGCTCTTGATCTCAACATACCGCAGCAGTCCATTGCACCGCCAAAACCATAGCGAACGATGCTGAACAGGTTATGTTCGCGGAGCAAAATCAAGGCATTCACCCCGCAACTGGGCTAGCGTACGGCACCACCCTACGAGACGTCAGGTTTTTGGTGCGTAGATGACCCAATTCCTTCTCCACCTTATTGAGAGCGGCGTCTTTAGAGCGGCCCCAAGGTTTGTAGGGCTTAATCCCTGAGCGGTCCTTTCTTATCATGTCACCCATTGCAGCAGTCTTCACATCTGCATTGTGGCCTGCTATTGCGCGATCTAACTCCGCTTCTAGGGCCGTGGCCCAAGCCGTCGCAGCGGTCTTACTGGTAAAGGATTTTGACTTGGTTACGCCATGCTTGCGCACTTCCCACTTCTCACCACGCTTCCTAGCGAACGCCATTTCTGCTCCAGTCTTTCAGGGGTATTTGTGCGATCAAGTAGCATGTGATTTCGGTTAAAATATGAGCAATAATAATGCATTAGCTTCTGCAAGACTATCCGTTGCTCCGATGATGGATTGGTGCGCTACTTCATAAATATCAATGGATTACGAGGTCACGTGTGCAGTCTGTGTGCAGTCTGGTCGGCGACCTTCGTCAAATGTTGCGTGGACGCAACTTTTCGCACCTTGCCCCGTCGCGATCACACTGGCAATATACGAGCGTGAGGTGACACCGATCTGTTAACTATCGTCGATGTCTTATACCGCCCCACATGACCCGTCGCGGCTTTTTCGTCCCACCGCCACCGCCGCGTCGGGTCTAAATCACTCATCACACACGATTTTACCCGTCCAAACGTCCGTCCCGAAATCATCTCTTACTTCCGTGAAAATGTAGGTGTCACCATCACGGTCGAGCGATTGCGTATTGATGTATTTGTCGTCGTAACGAACAACGGTTTTACCGACACGTAACGTTACGTTCGGGGATGCTGCAAACGCGATGTCGTCGCCATTTACCAGCACGTCTTCCCTCATTTGCTCGGGCGGACCCATCCACTCAACAGCTAAAACACCATCATCGTGTACGGTCTCCCAGTGCATTTCACACGAGTCCCAATAGACCGTCGTCGCCAAAAGTATACTCAACATTTGTTTGCCTCCTTCCGATGCGCTGCGACCCGACAACGGGGGCTGCAAAACTTCTGACGACGGTGTGTCATCGCTGGGATAATCGCATCACACTCTTGGCATGTGCGGTCGGTTGCGGTTGTTTTACGCTTGGCGTGGCGTTGCGCCTTCTTGATCAATGTCTCACTTTCGCGTTTGTCCATCAAACCTTGCACGGCTGCTTCTAGAAGGTCGGTGTCGTCTTTGGCGGCGATCATCTTTGCGACCCAGTACGCAACGCTCTTTTGCTTGGTAAATCTGTGCCGATTTAATGCGCCCGACATGACTCGAATAAACAGTTCGTCGGCTGTTTCACCTCGCGCGTTCTTTTCGTGCGGTTCGAACTGCGGTTCTTTAGTCCACGCGTATTTGTGGAAATGATACCAACGAGCACGTTCCCGCTCGATCTCTCGTTTTGCGTATTCAGTGTATTCCATATTTCACCCCGTAACGTTAAATGTCTTACCACAATTTGTCACAAGACATTTAACGTTACAAGGGTGACGTAACGTAAAGTGTCTTCGTCGAAATTTACGCAAGACAAATTACGTTACACTATCTCATCGGACTAATAAGCTTTTCGCTTGGCCTGATACCCTTGCTCCAAACTCCGAGCGTACGCGCCCTGACCTGTGCTCATAGACCGCACAAAGTCCTGTCGCGCACCCTCGATTGCGCGGCTGATTATGATGTCCACGCCAGCCTCGGTTTCGTTGACTTGGACCTGTGAACCAGATTGATTCGTCACGTTCACGACGACCGATTGCCCAGACACCCCAAGCTTCCCGTCAGCGCCCCGTGAGAGGGGTATGATGGCCTCTGGACCAGCTTCACCCATGAGGCCCGTCTTGCCCCCTGACATGGGGAAAATTGCGGGTGCTGAGACGATGCCACCGTTTGCAAAGGGCACCACGTTACCGCCCGAGAACGCGTTGCCCTTGGCGCTCGGCACGGGAACACCCGATGCCAATCGCAAGATGCTTGCTGCGGACGCACCCGAGGTCGATCCGCCCATCGCGCCCGAGATCATATTGAAGATCAGTTGTTGTGCGATCATTTTGCCGATCTCGATCAGGAACGAACGGGCAAACTCGGCAAAGGATTTCTCGGCATCAAACAGCGCGTCAACGAACCCAGACACACCAGCTGTGAGGGTGTGCTCGATCATCCGACCGCCAACGCCAAGACTTTCGAACCATGCGTCAAATGCTTCTTCTGCGGCCTTTGCTGCTTCTTCTGCGGCCTTTGCTGCCTCGGCGATCTTATCGATTGTTTTGACGGCACTGCCGCCACCCGACTTAGACCCCTCGGGCTTGTCTTTGGTGATAGGATCACCTTGACCTACGGAAACAACAGTCTGACCCATCGCCAAATCTTCACCCGCAAATCGCGACTTGAGAGTCTGGATCGCAAGCCATTCGTCGGCGGCTGCGGATGCGGCTGTAGACATATTGATGAAAGCATCCCGCGTTGCGTATGCCTCGATCCGCACTTGGTCCATTGTGACCGCGAGTCCGTCGCCGTTCTGCTTGGCAGCTGCGAGGGCGTCGGCGCTCTGTTGGTAAGCTTTAAGCGAATCCTCGGCGACTTGTACGGCCTCACGTGCCTTGTCGATCCGCGTCTGTTGGTTGCGCTCGCTGCGGTTGTTGGATGCGACGATCTTGTTCTCAACTTCGAGCAATTCCTTACGCAAATTGAGCAAGTTCGTTTGCAGGGCGAGTTCGCTAATACTGCGATACCCAGACCGCAAAAGGATCAATTGATCATTCAAATCCGCTGTCTCGATGATCGCATCCGCGACCTGTTTGTTTAGCTTTTCGGTTGCGGCTGCGGCCTCATTCGACCCACCTGCCATTTCAAACAGCTTCGGCCCGATGACGGTCATCAGCGGCACAAGAACCGCCAATCCGATTCCAACCGTGCCCATTAACGGCGCGATTTGGCTGAACTGTTGTGAGAAGGCTCGGCTGACGGACGTCCCGCCCTCAATCTGCACAAAGAAGTCGGAGAGTTGATAGGACGCTTGCTGGGCGATGTTGCTCGTATTTTTGATCGAGCGGTTCATTTGAATGACGTTTGAGGCCGTCTTGTTCGCGGTGTTTTGGTAGCGTTTGCCAGCGGCCTGAGCACGGTCGAACTGTTTGACCAGCGTGCCTAGTTCCTTCTCGGCGGCATCGAGGCTCGCCTGCATTCGACGGGCGTCAACATCCAAAATCACAGTACGTTCTAGTATTTCCTGCGTCATTGGTATTCCTTCCTGTTTGTCATACGAGACTGGAATTCGCCCAGTCTTTGAAAGTCCAGTCGTGGTCTCGGAATGGCAGCACCCGCCATCGTCCGTGCGTTCTCTTGCGCGTCGAGCACGTACCGAATACTTGCTCTTTTGGTCCATCCGATCTTGCGAAGTGCTTTGTATGTGAAAGCGAAAACATCGTTCGATCCACGCTCCATTTTGGCCGCGTAGGGCGCTGTATTCACAATGCTGACCCGTTGCCAGTCGCTCCGCTTTGCGTACTTCAGAAGGCCGCTTGGCGCGATTTTGGCATCATCGATCCGCACCTCAAACCCAGACATGTAGCGGCCCGATTTGCGCCATTGTCGGCTGTGTTGAAGCAATATGTCCAAAGCGTTTGCTGCGGCGTTTACGACGGCGGTGCGGTTCCTTGGTTGATCGGCATAGATGATCCGTCCGCTAAACTGCACGCTCGACACTGGACGGGTGGCCGATCCATCCACGAGCACGGCAACCTGATCGGCAAGGTATCCCAGTTTTTTGGCACGGATGACTTCATCGCGCGTGATCTCAACGTGCTTGGACCGTAGCGCGGTCATAATTTCTGGTGCCAAATCCAGCAGCATTGCGCGACGGGCGATCCCACTGGACAACTTTGCACTCAGCTTGCGAGGAGCGTTTGAATGCGGCAAGAGCGACGGCACTCGGACGTTACGCTGGTATGCGCGATCTGGGAGTTCCATCACACGAGCCTCAATTCTGGCGCGGGTGATTGGGCAAAGTGAAAGGGCGCATTGTCGATACACACCAAACGGGCGAGCACGAGGATGTCGTTTTGTGACTTTTGCAATATTTCGCGCACGAGATCACCAGCACCACCACATGAGGTGTCCACACGGCAATCGATCACCACAGCACGGTCGATCAGGGCGATGATGTGGATGTGATCGTCACTGACCCAATGAGTCTCGACACGGACCGCACACGCACGCTCACGGAACGGGCTGAGAGCCGCTGTGAGGGCGTCTTTGATGTAGTGTGCGGTGTCATCGTACATGGCTTGTATCGTTCCGTTTTGCTGTTACGTTATAACAATCGCTGATCCGTCATCGCTCCTATGATGCCGCGAAGAAGCGAGATGAGACCCGTATTGTGTCGTGCTTTACGGGTCTCATTCGTTCATAGGTACTCCACGATCAGGCGTTCGATCTTGGTCATGCTCGGCTCTCGGTTCTGTGTGACGAAATCGCTACCCTCTCGAACGCAAATGGACACCAGCGCATCTGTGAATGATTTGCTGCAACCAAGAGCGCGGAGGTGCTTGCCGCTGGCGATCAGTTGATCCGTGTCGGTCACGGCACCCAGCGCACCGAATTTTCCAACGAGCAAGCCTGCTTTAACGAGATCACAAATCACATCTGCGATCTCGGACGCAGAGGGCTGGAACGATCCTTGCAGCAGATCACTTGGTTGCATGATTTTCTCCCAGATAAGATTGTGCCGTCACTTGGAATTCGCGGCCACTTTTTAGGCTCACATTTACCTTGCGTGAAGCCTCGATCCCAAGGCGGCGAAACTCGGCTGCGACCTCGTTGTCGCCGCCCACTTCGGCCACCTGTCGCGCCCCCAAGTGGATCGCGATTTTACCGTCACGGGCGTGTGTTAATCCAATGGCTTCGCGCATTACTTGGTCCTCCGTTTGATGAGGGCTGGCGCGTTCATGCCACCCCATTGGACGCTGCTGACGTATGCGACGGCGTCGGGATCAACCATCGCCCAGCTGACGGGCATCACAATACGTGTGGCGAGGCTGGACGTCTGGAACGTGCTACGGACAACGGTTGCTGGAACGGTTGTGGCTGCGTCGCTGATATTGATTGATCCAGCGGCATCAACCGCATTGTCGTTGATGCTTGATGCGGACATTTTCGGCGCGGCACCCGTCGCACTTGCCATGGCAATTGTTACCGAATCACGCACGGCAATTTGCGGCGCGTCACTCGCGATATATGCGGCTGCGGCATCGATTGCGACGACATTCAAATACGGCAAATACGGGCTGGTGATGATTTTCATTCCCCACAAATTGCCCGTCGCGATCCGTGCCTCAAGCGGGAATCTCCCGTCCACTTGCAGCATTTCAAGGGCACGCAATTGATGGCTGTGCATGAGAACGGCGGGACGTCGTGCGGTACTCATTTTGGAGCGAAGATAAGCGAAATCCGTGAGGATTTGATCCAGCGTATTTCCCGCGCTTGCCGTGGTTGCGGCCCCGTTCGTCAGTGAATTAGGAGCCACACCTGCTTGCGCCAAGGCGGCGGGATCGAACATCGAACTGTCCAAACCTTCGCTCAGATCGGCCAAAATGAAGCTTTCGATGACGTCCAAAATATTCGAGACACGAACCAGTTCTTCGGAACATAATGCGATAATCCCGAGTTTGAAACGGCTGAGAGTCGTGCTTACCAAATTCGCCATCGACACGGGAATTGTCGCGCCTTCTGCCACAAACGCGGGTCTGAGTGACCCTGTGTCGTCGTTGGCGCGGCGCGGGATCGTAACAGACGCGAGGCCCGAGAAATCGAGCGCAACCGCAAGGTCTCGGAACTGCGCTGCGGCGCTGGTTTCTCGCAACGATTCAAACATCTGATTCGTTGCGGAACTCGCGAGTTCAGCCGCAAATCCAGCGGCGGTTGTCGATGCAGGCAGGGTTGCGTCCTTGTGAAAAGCTGCAATTTTACGGCGCGACATCGCATGCTCATTCTCGGGCAGAAGACGGGCGAGCGTTTGCTCTGCGGGTGTCTGATCTGACAGTCGCATCATCTCGCAAACAACGGCGGCTGCGAGCCTGCGGGATGCTGCCATTTTGATTTGTGGCTTGGCTACAACCAGCGGCTTGGGCAAGCTTGCCTGTACGTGAATCGGACGTTCCAAGGTGCGCTCAAGCGTTTGCATTTGCTTGAGCACTTCGGGCAAAACCTTGCGCGATTGTTGGCCCTCTTCGATCTCGGCGCTGAGTTGATCCCAAACCAACGCCGCTTCAGCGTCTTGCAGTTTGGTGATCAAAATCTGCGCGTGTTTCGCTGGAAGGTTTCGGACGCGTGGATCGGCGGAAAAGTCGGTCATTGTGTTAACTCCATCATCAGTTTTTGAGCGGTTACGCGAGGGTCTCGGCAAAGTGCTTCTGTTCGGATCGCGAGGGCACGCGATGTGAGTATTTGCATTTTGGCGGCGGTTGATTTTGCCTCATCGAGCGAGAGGCCCAAATCTTGCAAATACAATTGCGTTTTTATCGTTTGGCTGCGGTGCTTGCGCACGAATGCTGTGGCGATACCCACCACGTCCGTTGAGAGAAGTCGGGTCGTCATCCACGTGCCTCCTTTTGGCGTCGGGCGACCTCTGCCATCCGTTCGAGTTCGGGCAGTGTCAGGCCGTCGCCGTCGCCCGAGAAGGTTTTGATCTCGCCGTCAATCGCCAATTCCACGGCGGCGACGGCGTGTTTGAGCGACCTCTCAAGCGTCTCGATTCGGGCTTCGAGCGCTTTGCTGTAGTCGTTCGCCGCTTTGAATGTGTTCATGACATCAAAATGCGTGGCTGGAATGCGTTTGAGACGCGCCTCGGCCTCGGATTGCAGGTTGGGTGGCAAGTCGTCACCACGGGCAATTGCGGCCTTCAGCGCGTCGCTCATGGGCGCTGATTTGCGTGCGACGGGTGCAGGCTGTTCTCGGAACGGGTTAGCAATCATTTGGATTCCTTTCGGTGCGCGGCGAGATGCGCCTGATATTGTTTGCGCTTCTCGGCCAGCTTTGGTGATTTGATGTCGCCGCCGTGCTTCGGCAACTCATCCAAAATCTCGGCGAGCAAACGGGTCGCGGCGAGATCATCCGCAGACCGATCCAGTCTGGCCTCGGCGCGATCAGCTGAATCTCGGGCTTGCTCGGCGACGGATTTGAAGAGCACCAAGCGGTGCCCTTTGCCGATGCCAAGCAACGCGCCAGCTTTGGCCAGTTGGGACACACGGCCAATGGACGGCGCGGACGGGTGTTCGAGACACACGGCTGCACGGTCAAAGTCGGCTGCTTTTTTGCGTGTATCTTCAACGGCGGAATGCGCTGCGATGACATCTGAGTTGAATTTTCGTTGGAGGGCTTGTCGGGCTTCTGTCGCGCCTCGGACGCCTTTTTGCGCGTCCATCGAAAGACCGTTAAATTCGCGCCGTAAATACGCGCATTTTTTGGTTAGTTTTGATGCTAATTTTGGGGCTTTTGACATGTGCATCGCGTTTCCGTCCTGTTTTTAGGTACGGACAGAATCGCACCGTCGGGACGTTGAGTCGAGTCATTTCTTCAATGTTATCAGCGTATTACGTTTTGTTTGATGTGTTATCAAAGGTTTAGTTTGTAATTTTTCCACCGCTGGAACGCTTTGACGCAGGATTCCGAGGCGCAAAGACGGTCGCCGTCGCCCGTCGGGGACGTATCTCCGCGCGGAAATAGCCTGCTGCAACAGCAACAAACGACTTTTGCGCGGCGAAACGGGCGTGAATAATCGTGCTTTGGGTTCCCTTCGGCCAATGCTACGCCGTGCGGTCGATCACGCTGCTTTGCTGCGGCGCGTTCGAGGGCTGCGTATCGTAGCAGTTCGTCGTACTCGTCAGGGTCAGGTTGTAGCATCGCGGTCCCTTATTCGGGTGACAATCGAACGCAGGTCGGTCGGGCGTCCCTCGGCGTACTCGCGACCACACCAAGACGTATACGCTCGGGCTGCGGCCATGAATTGCGAGTTCATTGTGTTGTCGCCAATCAGGCCCATATTTTGCGCCATCTCGACCCGCTTTTGACCGTATGACGCCTTGAGTCGGGCGATGGCAAATCTGTAAAACAAGGCGGTCCGCAGCGGGTCGCTTGCGGGTGGCCATTGCGGCGGTCCGTCAAGGGCGGTGGCGAGTTCGGCGGATGTGATGACGTCGGGGGCCATCAGTTGGGTTTGCCCATTTCGGACTCAAGCCAATTGTCAAAAGACTGGGGCGGCGGGGCGTCTGCGGTTGGGCTTGCGATGTGCTGGGCAGCTTTGGGTACATTGTTCCCAGTGTGGTTATCACGGGTGCGAAGTGAGGCGTCTCGCAGCAAACCTGCAAGCAAGCTGCGCTGACGTGAAATCTCGCCAACCACGGGATTGATCTTTGTGTTCCCAGTTCTCGGATGGATCGTGACGAAACAATCGGGCGGGGAGACACTGCGGTACAATTGAGCGATCAGCTGTTGGACAAGCGCTGCTTGCAGTATCAGGCTCAGGTCAGCTGTGCTCCATTCCGCTCGTGTTTTGTAATATTGGTTGTAAGTTGCGCGGCCAGATTCGTTGAGGAATTCGTAGTTAGCTAAATCCGTGGGCGCAACAGCTGCACTTAGGTCGGGTGCTCGGGCGGCTTGCATCTTGCCAGTTGTGGTGTCGGACTTCGTTCTGCGTGTTGCCATGGTCGGACCTCCTGTTGAGGTTACGTTATAACATGCGGTTGGGGATCGGGACAATATGGTTTGTAAGCGCGTGGATCGGGCTGGAAATGTCCATCTGGATGGACATTTGCCAGTACGCCTGTGGAACGGGCTGGAAATGTGCAATCGGTTGCACATTTGCCAGTCGATCCGAGTTGTAAAACATTCCCAAGTTTTGAGTAAGCAACACAAG
The DNA here is from genome assembly GCF_041205445.1 of Falsihalocynthiibacter sp. CO-5D18. NCBI lineage: Bacteria > Pseudomonadati > Pseudomonadota > Alphaproteobacteria > Rhodobacterales > Roseobacteraceae > Falsihalocynthiibacter > Falsihalocynthiibacter sp. CO-5D18. The sequence continues at coordinate 453,694 of NZ_JBGFCF010000001.1, forward strand.
GCTTCACCCCAGTGCGGTGCGCTGCCCCTTGCGGCTGCTTCCGACCACCCTCCCCCCAAATAGCCATCCGGCTGGCAATTTGCTGGACGTGCTCGGTCGTGCTCGGGCTGGGCGTGCTGGCGTGGTGCTCGTGGTGCGTTGAGGTCGAGCACGGGGCGCTGACGGGGCGTGGCGGTGTGCCCTCGGTTGAGCAGTATTTTGGATATCCAAGAAACTGCTCAGTCTGGGCGATGGTGAGTAATTTCTCGGTTTTCCATGATACTACTCACTTTGAACGTGCGGGTGTGTGGCTGCGTGGCGATGACGTGGTGCCCTCGGGTGTGGCGTCCATCATCGGTCAGTGCTGATCGTGGTTGCTGTAGCAGGTGCGAACGTGGTGTCCATCATCGGTCAGGGTGGACAGGGTTTCGTGAGGACTTTCCTGTGCTTTCAATCAAACATATAATCTTTTACGTTTAGGTGTGTCAGCGGGTGTGAAATGTGTTTGCCTAACTGCCTATCTTGTTTTGAAAGACTCTTGGGGAACTGGTGGTGAGGGGCTGTATGGCTACTGTAGGGGCGTATTCCCTTATATATATCTTTTATAGAAAAGTAAGTTAGGCAGTTAGGCATTATAGGTAAATCAATTATAAAAATAAGGGAAATGAAGGTGCCTAACTTCTGCTTAACTAACGCCTAAGTACACACCACATCTGAGCGCGAGTTAGGCACGCCTGTAAGTCGGAGAGATAATTTACAGGCGTGCCTAACTCATTTGCCTAACACATATCGTGTGTATTTACGCAGTGGACCGCGCGTGAATTGACCAGCACTCACATACCCAAGCGACTTTAAAACGGTAGTTATCCGCTTGGAGAAACCTTGATTCCACTTATCCGATGACAGTCCGAGGATGTTGTAGATGTTCTCTGGCGAGACCTCAGACATTCCGTCAACATAGTTTACGATAGTATCTTTCCAAGGTTCGTCAGCAACGCGCTTTTGCTGTTGCTGCGTGGCGTAGCTTTCAAATATCGGATCAAGATGCCAACTCACACCAGCATCGTATGCGTCTTTTGCTTCGCGCCAAATCGCGTCCCGTTTCGCTGCAAGTCCATCCACATCAATTCGACCAGTACATTGCACGGGCCAAATGCGGCGCTCACCTTGGATGTCTCGGAGATAGTCGTCGCTGTTGGTTGAGCCGATCAGCACGCACCGTCTCGGGACGACAATATTCAACCGTCCATATGGCGGTCTGAAATCTTCTGTCTTACGCGACACGAACCGTCGCATATCTTCCACCTTGCTCTTAATGATGCTGGTGAGTTCGGCAAGTTCGATGACCCATTTGCCGCTCATATAAACGCTGGCATCTTTGCTGGTGAAGTCGGGGAGATCGTCGCCAAACCATGTGCTGTGCGGTAGTAGCGCGGCGATACCACGGGACTTTCCTATACCTTGCGATCCTTCGAGCACGAGCGCGTTTTGCATATGACATCCATCAAGCGTCATACCACGGGCAACCGCACCAATGAGCCAACATTTGCCAATTGCCCTCACGTAACCGTCGTGCATGGCGTCCTCAGTCCTCACGACTCCCATGTAATCGAACAACCAATTATCCAATAGTCCCGTTGATTCCACGACTGGCAATTCGGTGAGGTACTTTCGGAGACTGTCATATTCCGTCACGCTCATTGCCGTCATGACAGCATCCGTCACCATCTCTTTTGACGCTTTCGGAAACATGAAACGCTGTATCCATTGCAGCACAATCAGATAGTCGCCGTCTGTCGTCGGACGTGGATATGTGCCGACCGCAGCGGACCCTTGGATCGGCTTCATCGTCATCGGTTTGTGCGTAAATGTGTCGTAGGCGAACGTTTTTGCCCATCGTGGATCAGCGGTCAGCATCAACGTTACGTTGGTCATATTCTGGATGGTCTTGCCCGACTCCCGATCTCGTATGTAGTCGATCTGTGGCACAGATACGGGCAGCGGTGAGACCGCAGCGTCCGAGACCGCAACCGCAACGGGCGGGAACAATGAAAGGCGATATTCAGCGCCACCAGAACGGAACGACTTAATCAAAGGCACGGCCTGATCCGAGTAAATCTTTGCTACCGTGTTGCGGTCCGACTCTGGATCGAGCGGATCGCAGCATTGGACGCCATGCCATGCCGCTGGATTTGCCAGAATGTCTCCGACCGTGACCTCACCTTGCACCGTATAAATGGTGATGTCCTTGGTGAGCAATCCACACAAGGCGTGTGTCACGGTCTCTCGTGCCGACTCAATCGACACACCTGTTTTCTCCGAGACTTTGCGCCCAGTCTCTTCGATCCATTCTGAGCGCAAATCAGCCATTTCAGGGGCAAGGCGTGCCCTCTCATCCTTCAGGTGCGTGGCGTATTGCTCACGCTCAACATCACTCAAATCGGGCACCACGGCGCGTGTGTCGATCATCTCGGCACCCACGCGCAATAGGTACTCTTTGACCTGTGTCACGGGTGCCGTCACATGGGCGCGGATGTAGATCGGTTGAGAGGGCACGGCCAATTGCTGATCCACAAAAGAGCGCGGAATAAATGCGCCACTCCGAGACACCTTGTGCGCTGACGACCCAGTCAAACACATCCTTATATGCAGCGCCTCAAGTGTACGAGGAATGTCACCAGCATCGAGCACGTGGAAATATGTGTGAAGACCTCGGACGCCCGTATCCGTGCCGTTGAGCACGACGTTGGACGATGAGGACGTCGCTTGCAAAGCGGCATAGCTTGCGAGGTCAGGTTGCGCTTTGGCCAACGCCATCCAGACGGAGTCAAAGGACATGGGCGTCCCGTCACCGTCGCTGTCGATCACCATGAGACCAGCGCCCTCTTGGAACGTGAGATCGCCATTGGTGCGGCTTATGATAGGGAGTCCCGTTTCCGTGCATGTATCGCCATCGTATGCTTTCGGGCGCACAATTGCTTGCGCGTGGATCGAGACACCCTGTGTGAGATGTTGATCAGCACCAGCTTGGTCCAGAATGCCTCGCAAGTCAGAGAGCGTCGGCACGTCGAGCGTATCGTACTTGCTATGTGTCAGCTGTCCGATTGTTCGCTTTTCCAATGTCAGGCCGTTTGCGGTGAAGAAATGTTTACCAGCTGCGGTCTCTGGTGTTCCGATGTGCGTAAATAGTCCGAGTTTCATCAGGGTACTTTCTGTTGCGGACTCACCCGTTCACCTGTTAAGGTTCGGTATTACGAATATCCGTGGATGGATGTTTTCGACCCGTCTCGTTGCTCAAGAGCGCGAGGCGGGTCTTTTTATTGTTACTCACATAGCCATATGAGGTCCATTGAGATGGCGGTCAGCCCGTGACTCGCTGCTGTGTCCATGTAGCGGGTCAAAACCATAACGGACCTCGGCTGCGCGTCTTGAGGCAATGGCGTCGGCTTTATTGGCGAACAATCCGAGATGGATATAACGATTATTGATTTTAATCCTCGCACGCCATTTTTGACATTGTTTGTGCCAAGTCACACCCATGACTCCGCTGGTATTGTTTGATGCTTTGCGTTGATTCCGATGGTTTTCCGCATAATTACTTGCACGCAAATTCAGATAGCGGTTGTCGGATGTGACGCCGTTTATGTGATCGACCTGCTCAGGCAAATATCCGTGTGCAATCGCAAACGCGGCGCGATGGGCGAGGATACGTTTGCCTCGAAAACCCCCCATCAAATAGCCACCAACATCGACATAAGCAAAAGCCCGTTTCCCTGCAAAGCGGTTGTTTGTGCTCAACGGAACGTCATCGCGCCATCGCCAGTACAAGAGACCGATCAGCGGGTCGTAACCGACGGCCTCTCTCAATGCGTCGATGTTCATTTCGCACCACTGGATAGCAGGTCATTTGCCGCCGTAGGGACGGGCTTACGACGACGTGTCGCCATCTTGGTTGCGAGTATGCGCGCGGCAATGTCCTTGGCGTCATAGAGGACGTTGTTGCCAGCTTTGAAGTGCATCGGCATTTGCGATCTCGCGCGACGGCTGCGGATCGTTGATATTTCGACAAGTTCAATCGCTGCGACTTGCGCCTCGGTCAAGAGACCATTGGCGATCAAAAATGCAGATATTACGGGGTCATGTTCGTCCATCGGACAGATTCCTAACATCGTTTTCATGGTGAAAACGGATGCGTTAGGTGCGTCGATACTATGCCGACGCATGTCATCCGAGAGATTCGAACCTCCACATTATCGACTCATTTTAGGTGGGACAAGGCTCTGTGTACGTCATTTGCGTTTAATTGCGTGTATCTTTTGAGGTGTTTCCAGTCACGGTGTCCCGAGACCACGGCAACCAACTCCATCGGCAAACCAGCGCGGAACAACTCTGTGATCGCAAGGTGCCTGAGATCGTGAAAATGTAGGTCTACAATCCCGAGCGCCCGTGTGGCCCGTGAAAAGGCTGCACTTGCTGATCGACCGTCATATGGAAAGAGTCGGCCTTCAGGTCGCTCACCAGCTGCCTGACGGGCGATGCCGTGCGCATCACCAACCAATGGCACAATCTGATCGTTGCGAGCCTTGCGCCTCGGGTCTTTGCGCTCACGTATGAGCACGGTCTTTTCGTTCCATTGGATGTCCTCGATTCGTATGCGGGTGATTTCGCCCATTCTCATCGCACTGGCGGCACCAAATTGAATAAGTGTACCGACGGGAATAATCTGCCGATCCTTGCCCTCAAAATAGGCCATCAGACGGGCGATCTCATCCTGTGTGGGCACTCGGGTTCGTTCATTGCTTCTGGTGTCTACGCGTGCCGTTGTGAGGGAAGTGCGAGCATCTTTTGCCAGATCGGGATTTACATCAATGCGTTTGAAGTGCCTCGCCCATTTTAGCACGCTACTGAGGGCACTCAGATCACCTGCCAACGTAGCGCCACCAACACCCTCGGCGAGTCTACCTTCAACAAATCCCTGTACATCAACCGCGTTCAATTTTCGAATGCTGGTACTGCCTATGCGCTTGGCGATCCGTTCAAGGTTGGCGAGATTCGTGCGTCCTACGGTCACCTGATTGGTGTATGCGGCGATCACATGCGCCAATGTCATATCCTTGGGTGGTTCGATGGTGTCGGCTGTACTGCCACCCGCAATCGCTCTTTCGACGTCTGAGGCCCAATGTGTGGCGTCGGACTTGCGGTCAAATGTGCGTGCTTTATAAACGCCGTGCTTGCGCACCTGAGCGCGATACTTGCCTGAAGGTAGTTTTGAAATGGTGGCCATGTGCTATTCCTATACATATTCTCTGCAACTCTTATACACCGCTTATGCAGTTGTGTGCAATCCGTGTGCATATTATGGGAAAAATGGGCCTAAATCGGAAAAATGCGAGGCGATAAAATGAAGCAATATCAATCACTTGAAGCTGCCCGTTTGTCTGTCGCACCTATGATGGACTGGACGGATCGCCATTGTCGGTATTTGCACCGTTTGCTGACCAAACGCACGTTGCTGTATACCGAAATGGTCACGGCTCCTGCGCTTGTGCGCGGGCAGGCGTTGCATTTGTTGCGGTTTGATGCGGCGGAACATCCTGTGGCGTTGCAGCTTGGTGGGTCTGATCCGGTGGAACTCGCGCAGGCCTGTGTGTTGGCAAATGACCACGGCTATGACGAGATTAACCTGAATGTCGGTTGCCCAAGTGACCGCGTTCAGTCGGGCTGTTTTGGGGCCATTCTGATGGAAAACGCGCCGCTTGTGGCGGAATGCGTGGCGGCCATGCAGGCGGCGAGCACCTGTGAAATTACGGTAAAATGTCGGATTGGGGTGGATGATCAAGACCCGAGCCAAGTCCTGCCGGATTTCATTTCCAAAGTTGCACAGGCGGGCGTGACGCGGTTCCAAATCCATGCGCGCAAGGCGTGGCTCAAGGGGCTTTCGCCCAAGGAAAATCGTGATATTCCGCCGCTGGATTATGATCTGGTCGTGGCGATGAAAGCGCAGTTTCCAGAATTGCACATCTCGATCAATGGCGGGATTACCTCCTTGGATCAAGCCGAGGAGTTGTTGGCGCGCGGGCTTGATGGCGTCATGATCGGGCGCACGGCCTATCATTCCCCAGCGGATGTGCTCTGTGCGGCGGACGCGCGGATATACGGCGAAACGGGTGAGAGCGACCCTGTGGAAGCGGTGCACCAGATGATTCCCTATATTGAACGCCACATCGCTGAAGGTGGGCGGCTCAACCAAATCACCCGCCATATGTTGGGACTGTTTACCGGCCGTCCGGGTGCGCGGGCATGGCGTCGGGTGCTCTCGGATGGAGCGCCACGCGAGGGGGCGGGGCCGGAATTGTTGCTTGAGGCGCTTGACCGCGTCACCGGAGGCGATATTGAGGGTGGCAACCCTTAGGCCATCGAAAGACACGTCATGACTGATTTAATCCAATATGTCCCCGCTCTTATCCTTTTACTGGTGATCGGGGCCTTTGCGGGCGTCATGGCGGGCTTGTTAGGGGTTGGAGGCGGCATTATCCTTGTGCCCGCGTTTTATTATGCGTTTGACGCGCTTGGGTATGGTGGCGATCAGTTGATGCAAGTCTGTCTGGCCACATCGCTCGCGACGATCATCGTGACCTCTATGCGCTCGGTTTCGAGCCATCATAAAAAGGGCGCGGTGGAGTGGGATATCCTGAAGAAATGGGCCCCTGGAATTGCGGTTGGGGCGGTGTTGGGGATGCTGACGGTGTCGTCGCTGCGCTCATCTACCCTGCAAGGCATCTTTGGGTTTCTGGGTATTTTTATTGGGTTTTACATGGCGTTCGGCAAGGCCACATGGCGCTTGGGCGATGAAATGCCCTCGGGCCTCAAACGGATCGCAATTTCTCCTTTTGTCGGGTTTCTCAGCGTCCTGATGGGCATTGGCGGTGGTAGCTTTGGCGTGCCGCTGATGAGTTTGCACGGCATTGCCATTCACCGCGCGGTGGCTACGGCGGCTGGTTTTGGCGTGATTATCGCGTTCCCTTCGGTGATCGGGTTTCTGTTTGTGGACGTCGCCGCCGACAGCGCGCCGCCATTTACGCTGGGCGCTGTGAATATTCCTGCGTTTCTTGTGGTGATTTCCATGACGCTCATTACCGCGCCCATTGGGGCGAAATTGGCGCATCGACTGGACGCAAAAATGCTCAAGCGGATTTTCGCGGTGTTCTTGATTGTTGTCGCGACGAATATGTTGCGCAAAGCGGCGGGATACTAAATCTAGCCACGTTCCTTGAGGCGCGCGGCGCGACCGCCGCGACGTTGCTTGAGCAACTCGATACGCGGGGGCAGGGCGTCTAAAATGGCCTGCCGACCCGCCGCATCCATCCCGCTCCAATCGGCGATTTCATCCAAAGTGCGCAAACACCCCGTGCAAATTTCGGCCTTGGAATGGATCACACAGATGTTGATACAGGGGGATTCAGGCTCGTCTCGTTTCCAAATATCCGTCATTGGCGCCTCAGGTGGCTCAATCGGTCCAACGCGCCCTGAAGGATAAATCCAGCGGCAACATGGTCGATCACATCGGCGCGTTTGGCCCGCGACACATCCGCAAGCAACAGCGCGCGCTCGGCGGCGACGGTGGACAGGCGCTCGTCCCAATAGGTGATGGGCAGAGGGGTGAGCCGTTCCAAATTGCGCGCAAAAGCCCGCGTTTTTTGACAGCGCGGCCCCTCAGAGCCATCCATATTGCGCGGAAATCCAAGGACAATGCCGCCGACTTCGTTTTTGGCCAGCAAGGCCAGCAGCGCTTCAGCGTCGAGGGTGAATTTCTTGCGACGGATGGTTTCAAGCGGGGTGGCGATGTTGAGCATGCGATCCGAGAGCGCCACGCCAATGGTTTTGTCGCCAAAATCCAAGCCCGCAATCGGGCGCATGGTCGGCAATTGCGGCGCGAACTCTTCGATCAATTCTAATATCATTCCGTAACGCCCACTTCGTACCCTTCTTCGATCCCCGATTGAAAGATGACTTGGGCATCTTCGGGACTATCTGCAAATGTCGCCTTGGCGGTGTCATAGGCCTGTTTGGCAACATCATTTTTGCCCAAAACGCTGTTGGCGCGAATGTATTGCGCCCATTCTCGGGCCGTGCCATCGCCGCTCTCAAGTTTGCCTTTGAGGTTTTCGACCATGCCCAAGATCATTTCTTGGCGGTCTTCTTCCGACATGCTGCCTGCGTCGCGCATTTGTTGCGCTGTTGGCCCTGCGGTTTGGACGGTTGGGGGCGTGTAGTCTTTGCCTGCGAAATAGGCGACATCGGGGAATTGCGCAAAGAGCAAATCCGTCCAGGGCGCGTTTGGATCGGCGCGCTCAAGCAGCGGTTCCCAAAACGCGTAAGTCGCATCGGGGCGTCCGGTTTGCGCCAGCATCAACCCCATATAAAACCGTGCTTCGGCGTTTTGAGGTTCGCGGCGCATGACTTCGCCCCAAAGCGCCTCAGCTTCGGGTGAAACAAAACCGTTCGCGCCATAAACCATGATTCGTGCCAAAAGGATCAAGTCGTTGGTGTCCACTTTCTCGGCACCCATAAGTTCTACAACGCGGGTTTGCGCGGACCGTGCGGCGGTATAGTTGCCCAGTTGGGCTTCCTGTTTTGCCAACAAGCGATGGCCAACCTCGTCGGTTGGCCGCTGTTCCAGCGCGGTGCGCAGTTTGTTGAGAAGGTCCAGATCCGCGTCACTGATGTTTTTAACGGAGCGATCGGGGGCCAACTCCTCTGCTTCGCGTTGAGACATGCGGTTTTCATAGGTCTCGTTTGCGGTGGCAAATCTTTCGGCCAAAGGTTCATCCGCGCGACCTGCGCCGCCCAATTCCGCGTAAATATATCCGCCCACGCCAAACAAAAGCGCCACGATCAATGCTGCCACCGCATAACTTGCGCCCTTGGGCGCATGTGCCGAAACAGGGGCGTTTTGGGCACGTTTGTCCGCGTCTAACAAGCGACGAGAGACTTCGGTTCTGGTGCGGGATGCGTCTTCTTCTGCAAGGGTGCCGCTGGTAACGTCACGGTCAATATCCGCGAGTTGGCGCTGATAAAACACGACTTCTTCGGAAGGCGGGCTAATGGCATCAGGCGCTGAGTCGCGATCCTCGCGCTTCATCAAATTTAGAACCACAAAGGTCGCACAAACCCCTACGAGTACTAAAACTGTCAAAATAAACCACATGGCCGCTCCTTTAGTTGCCCCCTTCCTAGCGACTTTGGGGCGGTTGCAAAAGGTACAAGTGGCCGCAGCAAGCCCGCAAAACGCAACATTCCTGTGATATGTCGCAGATGTGCCGAAAACTGCCGCAAGTTGGCTGCCTATGGCTTGGCAACTGCGCGAGAAAAGGCAAGGATAGCCTTGTCCATTTCGTCCTTGTGGTGGAATGCCCTTTTTGCCGACCCTTCATTGCGGAAGTACCCTATGAAACGATATTCTGCCTTTGCAATTGCTCGCGAAGCCCTGCGTCACCACACAGGTTGGGAACGCGCATGGAAAAATCCCGAGCCCAAGAAACGTTATGACGTTGTGATCGTTGGCGCGGGGGGGCATGGGTTGGCCACGGCCTATTACCTTGGCAAAAACCACGGCATTACTAATGTGGCGGTGATCGAGAAGGGCTGGCTTGGCGGCGGAAACACGGGGCGCAATACCACGGTTATTCGCTCGAATTACCTGCAAGATCCGTCCGCCGCGATCTATGAAAAAGCCCGCAGCCTCTATGAAACCATGAGCCAAGACCTCAACATGAACGTGATGTTCAGCCCGCGTGGCGTGTTGATGCTGGCGCAAACCCACCACGAGGTGCGCGGCTATAAACGCACAGCCCAAGCCAACGCCTATCAAGGCGTGGACACCGAATTTGTCTCGCCCGAACGGGTGCAGGAATTATGCCCGATTATCGATATCGCAGGACCGCGCTATCCCGTTCTTGGCGCGCTTTGGCAACCCCGTGGCGGCACCGCCCGCCATGATGCGGTCGCATGGGGCTATGCGCGGGCCTGTTCGGGCATGGGCATGGATATCATCCAGAAATGCGAAGTCACAGGCATCTCGCAGGCCAACGGCCAAGTCACCGGCGTTTCCACCACACGCGGCGATATCGCTTGCGGGAAGCTTGGCATTGTCGTCGCAGGCCACTCGGGCCACCTCGCCGATATGGCGGGCTTTCGACTGCCCCTTGAGAGCGTTGCGCTGCAAGCCCTCGTGAGCGAGCCGATCAAACCCTGCATGGATGTGGTCGTCATGGCCAACACCGTGCACGGCTATATGAGCCAGTCTGACAAGGGCGAAATGGTCATCGGCGGCGGCGCAGACAGCTATAACAACTACACCCAACGCGGCTCCTTCACCCATGTCGAGGAAACCGTGCGCGCCCTGATCGAGACTTTCCCGATGATCTCGCGCCTGAAAATGTTGCGCCAATGGGGCGGGATTGTCGACATGACGGGCGACCGCTCGCCGATCATTTCGCCCACGCCCTTGGGCAGTTGTTTCATCAATTGTGGCTGGGGCACGGGGGGCTTCAAATCCATCCCTGGATCGGGCTGGGCAATGGCCGACATGATGGCCCGTGGTGCCCCAGGCCCGCTCGCCGCCGCCTTCGGGTTGAACCGTTTCGTCGAAGGCCGCTTTATTGATGAAAGCGTCGCTGCAGGGGTAGCCCATTGATTAACCACAGAAATAAGCCCGTCGGAGGCCGCCCATGTTAACCTTCAAATGCCCCTATTGTGGTGTCCAAGCGGACGAAACCGAACTTGCGGCGGGTGGTGCGGCGCATCTTTCGCGTGCGCTCCCAGACAGCGATGATGCCGCGTTTGAAGCCTATCTTTTTCACCGCGCCAACCCGCGCGGCGTGCATTTTGAACGCTGGCGGCATAGCAACGGCTGTACTAAATGGTTCCACGCTGCCCGTGATACCATGACCCTCGAAGTCTATGGCACCTATCCGGCGCAAACCTTTGGCCCGCCTGACGAAATTATCGCCAAAATCCGCGCCCGCCACCCCAATTGGACGCTCGATGCCGCCATCGCAACACCCGCCGGAGGTGCCGCATGAGCACGCGCCAAACCACAGACGCTCGTCTGATTGACACAAGCAAACCGCTGAAATTCACCTTTAATGGCCAAACGCTCACGGGCTATGCCGGCGACACACTCGCCTCGGCTTTGCTTGCCAACGGCCACTTGCTCATGGGACGCAGCTTTAAATACCACCGTCCGCGCGGCCCCGTGGCTTCGGGCGGTGAAGAACCTAACGCGCTGGTCAATTTGGGGCAGGGCGGGCATGTCGAGCCCAACCAACGCGCCACCACCACGGAATTGTTTGACGGCCTCGTGGCAACGTCGCAAAACCACTGGCCCAGCCTGAATTTTGACGTGGGCGAGATCAACAACAGTATCGCGCGCTTCCTTCCCGCTGGCTTTTACTACAAGACCTTCATCTCGCCACGGCCCGCATGGAAGCACGTGTTTGAGCCGATCATCCGCAAATCTGCGGGGCTGGGTCCGGCTCCCAAAGATCGTGATGCAGATCGCTATGAACATTTCTATGCCTTTACCGATGTTTTGGTCGTCGGTGGTGGCATCGCAGGCCTGCAAGCAGCCCTCGCCGCAGGACGCTCTGGTGCCAAAGTTCTGCTGTTGGAGCAAACCGACAATTGGGGTGGTCGCGCACCTGTGGACGGCGACGTTATCGACGGTATGGATGCTCAAAGCTGGATAACTTCGGCTCTTAACGAATTGAATACGCTCGAAAATGTGACATTGCGCACCCGCACCCAAGGCTCTGGCGTTTATGACCACGGCTATGCTTTGGGCTATGAGCGTCTAACCGACCACGTCACCGCATCCGCCGCCCCGCGCCACCGCCTATGGCGCATCCGCGCCGCGCGGATTGTGACGGCCACAGGGGCTTTGGAACGCCCCCTCAGCTTCGCGGGCAACGACATCCCTGGCGTGATGCTCGCAGGGGCAATGCGCGACTATTTGGTCAATTTCGGAGTCGCTCCGGCGCAAAATCCAGCCGTAATCACCAACAATGACGACGCCTATCGCACGGCCATCGCATGGCGCAAAGCGGGGCTGAAGGTTGCCGCAATTTTGGATGTGCGGGATGCCCCTACGGGGGACTTGATCGATCAGGCGCGTGCGCTCGGGATTGACATTAAATTCGCCACCGGCATTGCCAAAACCATGGGTCACAAAGTGGTGACAGGCCTTAAAATCTGTGCCGTCGATAGTGATGGTAGCCAGGCCGAACTTCTCGAATGCGACGGTGTGGCCATGTCCGGCGGCTGGTCGCCCGTCGTCCACCTCTGGTCCCATTGTGGTGGAAAACTGCTCTGGGATGATACGCAAATTCACTTCGCCCCCGATCCTTCCCGCCCGCCGCTTGGCGCGGATGGCACGGGTTTTGTGCTCACGGCGGGCACGGCCTCTGGGCCTCTCGCGACAGGGGCGCTGCTTGCCGATGCGGATGCCGCAGGCAAACGCGCGGCCAAGGAGGCGGGGTTTACCCCCACCGACGCGGCGGCTCCTACCAGCGCAGAAATTGCGACCGCGCTGCCAAAAGCCATGTGGATTATTCCCGCCAAAGCCACCGCAGATATGCGCGCTAAATCGTGGTTGGACTTCCAGAATGACGTCAAAGTTTCCGACGTGCAACTGGCCGCCCGTGAGGGCTATGAAAGCGTTGAGCACACCAAACGCTATACTACTTTGGGTATGGCAACTGATCAAGGTAAGTTGAGTAATATCAACGGATTGGCGGTGCTTTCTCAAGCGATGGGTCAAGAGATACCCTCCGTTGGCACGACCACCTTCCGTCCGCCCTATACCCCGATCTCCATGGGCGCGATCACGGGCGAAGCGCGCGCAGATTTGTTCCAACCTTTGCGCCGTACGCCGATGCACGATTGGCACCAAGACCACGGTGCAACATGGGAACCCGTCGGCACGTGGCGCCGCGTCTATGCCTATGAGCAGGCGGGAGAAACCTCCAATCAGGCCGTCATGCGCGAAACCAAAAACGCGCGTGATAACATCGGTCTTTTGGATGCCAGTACCTTGGGCAAACTTATCGTTAAGGGCCCCGACGCCGCGGCGTTCCTTGACCTCATGTACACCAATATGATGTCGACGCTCAAACCCGGCAAATGTCGCTATGGGTTGATGTGCAACGACAATGGATTCCTGATCGATGACGGTGTTGTTGCCCGCATAGATGAGGAGACGTTCCTTTGTCACACAACAACCGGCGGCGCGGAATCTATCCACGCGCATTTCGAGGATTGGTTGCAATGTGAATGGTGGGATATGAAGGTCTATACGGCCAATATCACCGAACAATTTGCGCAAATTGCTGTGGTGGGTCCCAAGGCGCGGCTCCTGTTGGAAAAACTTGGCGGTATGGATGTTTCCAAGGAAACGCTGCCGTTTATGTCTTGGGCACAGGGCACGCTCGCGGGATTTGACGTGCGGGTGTTCCGCATCAGTTTCTCGGGCGAATTGAGCTATGAAATCGCCGTTCCTGCCAGTCAGGGTTTGGCGTTTTGGCAAGCTTTGCATGAGGCGGGGCAGGAATTTGGCCTGATGCCCTATGGCACCGAAGCTTTGCATATCCTGCGCGCAGAGAAGGGCTTTATTATCGTGGGTGACGAAAGCGATGGAACCGTAATCCCGCAAGACCTCAATTTGGGTTGGGCGGTGTCCAAGAAGAAACTCGACTTTATCGGTAAACGCGCCCACGCGCGCAAGGATATGCTGCGTGAGGATCGCTGGAAACTTGTGGGCTTCCAATCGGTTGACGGGTCCGTTTTGCCCGAAAGCGCCTATGTTCTGGGCACGGGTAAAAACGAAAATAACCAGCAAGTGATGCAGGGACGGATCACCTCCACCTATCATTCGCCCAACCTTGGATACGGCATCGCGATGGGCCTTATTGAGGGCGGCTTGGCGCGGATTGGGGACGTTGTCGAAGTTGGCAATCTGGGCCGCGAAACCATCGCCGCGCGGGTTGTCGATCCGGTTTTCTATGACAAAGAAGGGGCCAAACAAGATGTCTGAAGCAATTGAAATCGCCGTGAGCGCCCTTGAGGGGGCGACCTCCACGGGCTGTGTGACAGTGCGCGAGATGGGCCTGCAGGGCATGTTGACAGTGCGCGCCGATTTGTCGAGCAAAGTGGTCAAGGCTGCGGTCAAAGCCTTGACGCAAGTGGCAATTCCAAAGCCTCGGCGCGTGTCGATTTCAAAAGGCGCAGGGGTGGCATGGATGTCGCCCGACGAACTGCTAATTTTGCTGCCCTATACTAAGGCCGTTGAGGCATCGGTTGCGTTGGACAAAGCCTTAGCGGGCACCCATGCGCTGGTAGAAAATGTCTCCGACGCGCGGGCGGTGTTTACGGTTTCCGGCCCCGCCGCCCGCGATGTTTTGGCCAAACTTTCCCCTGTTGATCTCTCGGATGACAACTTTGCCAAAGGGGAAATCCGTCGCAGCCGTCTGGCGCAAATTCCGGCGGCGTTTTGGATGTCGGGGGATGCCTCCGCGCGCCATGAAGAGATGACCATCGTTGTCTTTCGCAGCGTTGCGAAGTACGCGTTCGATGTCCTTTCTAACGCCAGTAGTGGCGGGCCGGTCAAGTTCTATTCTTGAAAGGAGCGTGATCGTTGGGGGCTGGGGCGGGCCGAATGAGGTATCATAATTCGTTTGTTTACAAATAGTTATGACCACAAGACAAAAGCCTCCACACGCCTTGCGATAAAACTATTATCACGCTACCCATGTTGGATATTGTTTTTTCAATTTGAAGAAGTCATTTGAAATTTTCGTTTTTCGCAGTGGTTGCTGCGACTTTAACCCTCGGGATCGCAGCACCCGCTTCCGCCGCCAACCTGCTCATGTGCAAAGCCTCAAATGCTGGCGCGTCACGAGGTTGGATTTCGGACAAAATCGTAATTGCCTATGAGGAAGGCAAAAAGAATGTTCAAGTTTTTGATCGTGTGATTTCCAATTATGGTTTTGAATCAGCGGTGGGGAAGGTTGAAACCGATAATGCAAAGCGGACCTTTTGTTTGGGAAGTAAAGGTTACGGAATCCAAGCGCCAACACGCCACAATGCAATACCGATTGACGTTTCTAAAGAAGAACCACGGTCTGCGGTTGACAGTAAACCCTTTAGGATATCGCGGCGACGTGACTGGCAAAGGTATCTGTACGCCAACGGTGAGCTAAAACGCGCTCCTATACTGGGATCAGCATAGTTTTGTTCCGAAGCGTGGCGCAAGACGCGTTTGACACGCTGTCTAACGCGTCATCGGGCGGGGCCGTGGGCTACTACGACCAACCGTTTTTATGCGGCTCGGACTCCATTTTATTGTGCTTTATTGAGGAAATTTCGTCCCATTTAGGGAATGCTGTTGTCCATCAACCTCTCAACCCCTAGGCTTGAGACGCGTAGTATTTGAAAATTATGGAGAAGTTTTGTGAAACCTTTGACTTTTGCCGCCGCCACTCTGGCTCTTATTATTGGGGGCGTCGCACCGGCTTCCGCACTAATTCTGAAATGCAACGTCTCGAATGCAGGCTCGTCAAAAGGGTGGATCGCGGACAACATTGAGATTGAATATGAGGACGGATCAGAGCTGGCAATGGTTTCCGATCAACTCATTCTAAAATATGGTTCCGGAATTGCAATCGGTCGGGTTAAAAGTGACAGTTCCACACGAACGACCTTTGTTTGGGAGCAAAGAATTAAAGACACGTCGCTCCAAAACGCCACGATTGAATACCGTCTGAACTATGAAAAGAAAGACCACCAGCTAAGCATGACGGCTAAGGCGATGGGGATTGGACGTACTGCTACTGGCAAAGGGTCCTGTACGTTTTAATTGGAAAAAAACAAGGTCTTGCACAGGGAACTTGTTTTATGAAAGGTGTCTGACCGAGGTATGAAAATTTCGAATTTGGACACGAAACCTGCAAAACACCCTTGACCTCCCCCCATTGACGGGGCCATTCATCAGGGGACAATATCCGCGAACATGCGCCAATTTGCGCTCAAAACATGAGGTTCACCATGGCTTTTACGCTTCCCGATCTTCCATATGCCCACGACGCCCTTGCCGACAACGGCATGTCCGCCGAGACGCTCCAATTCCACCACGACCTGCACCACAACGCTTATGTCACCAATGGCAACGCGGCGATTGCGGGCACCGAATGGGATGGCAAGAGCCTCGAAGACATCATCACCGGCACTTACAACGCCAAATCTGTTGCCCAAAACGGCATCTTCAACAACATCAGCCAGCTTTGGAATCACAACCAATTCTGGGAAATGATGTCCCCTGGCACGACCGCTATGCCCTCCGAGCTTGAAAAAGCTTTGGTTGAGAGCTTTGGCTCGGTCGACGAATTCAAAACTGAATTCGCAGCCGCTGGTGCTGGTCAATTCGGTTCTGGCTGGTGCTGGTTGGTAAAAGCTGCTGATGGGGGCCTCAAAGTCACCAAAACAGAAAACGGTGTAAACCCGCTTTGCTTTGGCCAAACCGCGCTTTTGGGTTGCGACGTGTGGGAGCATTCCTATTACATCGATTTCCGCAACAAACGCCCAGTTTACCTCTCGAACTTCCTTGAGAAGCTCGTGAACTGGGAAAATGTTGCATCCCGTCTGGGCTAAGCTTCGTCCTATAATTTTTGAAAACCCGCTAGGAGTAATTCTAGCGGGTTTTTTCGTTTTACCACAAGGGAATTTTCCTTTACGTTACGGCGCTGCTGTGAAACGCTGACGTCGATACGCGTGCGTTTTTGACACGGGTTACCCCAATAAATTTAAGGTGATCCCCCATGCCCGAGCATATTAAGGGAAGTCTTGCGATGCTCTTGGCCTGTGTTGTCTGGGGCTTTTCGTCGATTTATTATAAAGCGATAGATCACGTGGCACCCTTGGAAGTTTTGAGCCACCGAAGCCTATGGTCGCTTGCGTTCTTGCTTGGTATTCTGGCGGTGCAGGGGCGGTTGCCGACCTTGTGGCCGATCTTGCGGGATCGCCGCAAAATGCTGTGGATTACGGCGGCTTCCTTGCTGATTTCAATTAATTGGTTTTTGTTTATCTATGCGGTTCAATCGGGGCGCGCGGTTGAAAGTTCGCTGGGCTATTTTATCTTCCCTCTGTTTGCTGTTTTGCTGGGGGCCTTTGTGTTGGGAGAGCGTTTGGGGCCGCTCAAATGGGCGGCTGTGGCGCTGGCTGCGATGGCCGTCATGGGGCTGACCTACGCGCTTGAGGCACCGCCTTGGATCTCGCTGGTATTGTCCAGCACCTTCGCGGTTTATGGCCTGATCAAGAAGCAGCTAGATGCCGGCCCCGTGGTTTCAGTGACCTTAGAGGTGCTCATTCTCCTGCCTCTTGGCGTGATCTGGCTTTGGGGTGCGCATACGCAGGGTTGGCAGGCGATTGGCACGCAAACCCCCGGTGTGTTTGGCAAAAACTGGCAGGACAGCCTGTTGTTGATCTTTTCTGGCGTCTTGACGGCGGTGCCGCTGCTGCTTCTGTCCTATGCTAGCAAACGCGTGTCCTTGGCGACTTTGGGGTTGTTGACCTATGTGAATCCAACGCTTCAGTTTTTGGTGGCAGTTTTTCTGTTTGGCGAGATCATGACGCCCGCACATTTGATCGCTTTCCCCGTCATATGGATTGCTTTGGCACTTTATTCCGTCGTGAGCTTCTCTGAGGAAAGGTCGTCGCGTAAAGCGCTGCGCAATGCGGCGACGGTTTCGACAACGTGAACGAAATCGCGCAACGAGGCGTCGGCAAACCCTTGGTCGATAATGTGATCTATGAGGGTCATAAGTGGCGCCCAGTATCCGTCGACCGACAAGAGGTAAATGGGCTTACTGTGCAGACCCAACTGGCGCCACGTCAAGACCTCGAAAAACTCATCCATTGACCCCGCACCACCGGGCATCACCACCACGGCATCGGCGTTCATATACATCACCTTTTTGCGCTCGTGCATGTTTTCGGTGATGATAAAATTGGTGAGATCGCGCTTGCCGACTTCATGTTTCATCAAATGGGTCGGAATAACGCCAAAGGTTTGAGCGCCAGCGGATTGTGCGGCGTTGGCCACGGCCCCCATCAATCCGATATCCCCCGCGCCATAAACCAAGCGCCAGTTTTCCTCGGCGATCATCTTGCCCGTTTGTTTTGCCGCCTCTGTATATGCGGGATTTACCCCGTTTCGCGAGCCACAATAGACACAAATTGATGCAGAAAAAGTGGAAGTCATGGACAACGGCCTTTGGTTAGGGTTTCTTGAGCGTCAATGTGGGCGCTGCGCCTGCACAATCGCTTGTTCATGGGACGGGTGCAAGACCATTGGGGAATGGAATACATGGCTGTTCAGGGCAAATCAGGATTAACGGGCGCGACAGGCGTGGTTTTGGGCGGAGGCGCGGCATTGATTGTCGCGATGGTCGGCTATTTGGCCTATTACGCGCAAACGCAACACCCCGTAGAGACAGAGATCAAAGAGTCCGCCGTGGTTGCCCCCGCGCAGGTCGCGGCACCGGTTGAGAATGCAATCGAAACTGTCTCCGAAA
This sequence comes from Falsihalocynthiibacter sp. CO-5D18, assembly GCF_041205445.1. NCBI lineage: Bacteria > Pseudomonadati > Pseudomonadota > Alphaproteobacteria > Rhodobacterales > Roseobacteraceae > Falsihalocynthiibacter > Falsihalocynthiibacter sp. CO-5D18. The sequence goes on from NZ_JBGFCF010000001.1 coordinate 472,299, forward strand.
CGGATGTGGTTGCGCCTGAGCCGCAAGCTCAAACCAAGGCCCAAGTGCCAGAACAACAAGTATCAGAGCAGCCTGAACCTGCGCAGGCAGAGACCGACGTGGTGGAAATCGCGCCCGCTGATCCCGAGCCACTCGCCGACCAAGGCCTCGCGCCGCCGACGTTTGATGTGGTGCGAGTTGATGCCGACGGCAATGCGCTTGTAGCGGGGCGGGGCGTTGCGGGGCAAGAAATAGCCATTCTGGTCGACGGAGAAGAAGTCGCGCGCGCACAAGCAGATGGTGCGGGTAATTTCGTCAGCCTTTTCACCATCAACCTCACATCGGCGGCCAAAGTCGTGTCCCTCCTTCAAGGAAGCGGCGCTTCGTCTGTGGCGTCCGTTGATACGGTGATCCTTGCGCCGCCCGAGGCACCTGTGGTTGTTGCAGAGGCCACACAAACGCCAGCACCGTTGCCAGAAAAGGAACCGCAAAACGCACGAGTGGCCGTGGACCCTTCGCAGGAAACGACGAATTTGAGCACTACACTTGGCACGTCGCAAAGTACACAATGGGTCGTGCCTGCCGAGTCCGTTGAGGTTGCAAAAGTACAGATTGAGGAAGAGAAGGTTCCTTTGTCCTCAGCGCAGGCTGCGGCGACACCGGCAGTCCCTGAGGAGGATGTCGCAGAGGCGGCACTTGAAGGTGTCGCGCAAGTCGACACAGCACAAACCTCTGTTGTTCCTGATTCCGCGCCGACCGCAATCGAGGCTGCTGGAATAGAAGAGGTGGTTTCTCAAACAGTTGAGGCTCCGGAGTTGCCCACAGAGACAAACACGCCGACCGCTTCTCAAACGACAACCGAAGCCGTGGCGGAGCCTGTCGCCCAAGCTCCTGCGATCCTTTTGGCGACGGAGGAGGGCGTGAAAGTGCTGCAAACAAGCGGGGCCTCCGCCATCAAAAACATTGCGATTGACGCCATCACCTATGCGACCACGGGCGACGTTCAGGTCACAGGGCGCGGCAAGGCGGGCGAATTCGTGCGCCTTTATCTCGACAATAAGTCCGTCGGTGAGGGCGAGATTGCCTCTGATGGTGCGTGGTCATTTGACTTGGAACAGATCAGCGCGGGGCTGTACACTTTGCGCGCGGATCAGGTCGACACGGCGGGAAAAGTCAGTGCGCGCGTTGAGACACCGTTCCAGCGTGAGGCGCCAGAACTTCTGGCCCAAACCGCGCCCTCTGCCCCCGAAAGCGGAGTGGCCACCGTCAAGGCGGTCACTGTGCAACCGGGCAATACCCTTTGGGGGATCGCGAAGGCAAGCTACGGCGACGGGGTGCTTTATGTGCGGGTCTTTGAGGCAAACAAGGACGCCATTCGCAATCCTGACCTCATCTATCCCGGGCAGGTTTTTACGGTTCCAGCATCAAAAGAAAACTAGGTTTCTGACGGCTCCCCTCTGGCCATCCACCGCGCGTCTGTCTACTTTGCGAAGTTCAGCTAGCCGGAGGAAGCCATGCGTCGATTGACCCCCACAGATGCCGCCCTAAAAGGCGGCCCAAAGGGCGGAGCGTGGAATGTGATCCGCCGCGTCACCCCCTATGTTTGGCCCAAAGATAAGCTCTGGGTGAAACGTCGTGTGGTCGCGGCCATGACCATGCTTATTCTATCTAAGTTCGTCGCGGTTCTCGCGCCGGTTTTGTACAAAGAAGCGGTGGACAACCTCGCGGGCGAAGGGCAGTCCGCGGCGTGGATGTTGGGCATGGGCGCGGTCGGATTGACCGTCGCTTACGGCATGACACGGGTGATGACGGTCGGGATGAACCAATTGCGCGATGTCATCTTTGCCAAGGTTGGCCAAGGAGCGTTGCGCGCTCTCGCGCTTGAGACGTTCACCCATATTCACCAACTCTCGATGCGCTATCACATCGCGCGTAAAACCGGCGGCCTCTCACGAATTATCGAGCGCGGCGTAAAGGGCGTTGATTTCCTCCTGCGCTTCCTTTTGTTTTCGATCGGGCCCTTGATCCTAGAGTTGTTGATGGTCGCCATCATTCTATTTTTTGTGTTTGATGTCTGGTATTTAGCTGCCGTTGTAGTGACTATTACCCTGTATGTCTGGTTCACATTCGCGGTGACCGAATGGCGCGTGCGCGCCCGCCAAGAGATGAATAAACAAGATACCGAGGCCAATCAAAAAGCCATAGACAGCCTTCTCAACTTTGAGACGGTGAAGTATTTTGGCGCAGAGAAGCGCGAAGCTGCGCGCTATGACGAGTCCATGGCGCTCTATCAAGTTGCCGCGCTCAAAACCAACTATTCCCTCGCGTTTCTGAACTTTGGCCAGTCGCTTTTTATCACTGCCGGCCTTGTGGTTGTGATGGTGATGGCGGCCATGGGCGTGCAAAGTGGCGCGCTGACGGTTGGCGATTTTGTGATGGTGAATGCCTATATGATCCAAATCACCATGCCGCTCAATTTCCTTGGATCGGTCTATCGTGAAATCCGCCAAGCCTTGGTGGATATGGGCGATATGTTCGACCTTTTGGGACAACCGGCAGAGGTGGTCGACAAGCCAAATGCGCCCGACCTCAAGATCAACGGCGGCGAAGTTGTTTTGGACAGTGTGAAGTTTGGCTATGACGCCGAGCGGCCGATTTTGAAGGGCGTGAGCCTGACGATTGGAGCGGGGGAAACCGTGGCGATTGTTGGCCCCTCAGGGAGTGGAAAATCCACCATTGGGCGTCTGTTGTTTCGGTTTTATGATGTGAGCGACGGCGGGGTGCGCATTGATGGTCAAGACCTGCGCGATGTGACCCAAGAAAGCCTGCATGCCCAGATTGGCGTCGTGCCACAAGACACCGTATTGTTCAACGACAGCATCTATTACAACATTGCCTATGGGCGTGCGGATGCCAGTGAGGAAGAAATCTTTGAGGCCGCACGCGGTGCTAAAATCCACGACTTCATCACGTCGCTTCCCGATGGGTATAACACTCCCGTTGGTGAGCGCGGTTTGAAGCTTTCGGGCGGTGAAAAGCAGCGGGTCGGCATTGCGCGGACCCTGCTCAAAAATCCACCGATCCTGTTGCTTGACGAGGCCACCAGTGCACTAGACAGCGAAACAGAGCGCGACATTCAGGACAGCCTCGCGGCCATGGGGCGGGGGCGGACGGTGATTACGATTGCCCACCGTCTCTCGACTGTTGTGGATGCGGATCGGATTGTTGTGTTGGAGGCGGGCGAGGTTATCGAGCAAGGGTCGCACGATGAATTACTCGTGCGTAACGCGCGTTATGCCTCGATGTGGTATCGCCAGCAAACAGAAGAAGACGTGGCCTAAGAGCACCGTTTTTACGTGACCCGAACCCGTCTATTGTGGAATGCCTAAGGAGGAGACCGCAAGTCACGCAGACAAAAAAAGACCGGAGATAATCTCCGGTCTTTTGCATTTTACATTACTCAGCAGCTTTTAACGGGGGGCCATCTTTTTTGGCGATCCCGTTCTGGTGTTCGCCGTCATTGCTTGCCGCATCCACGTCCCGTTTGCGCAGGTATTCCTGAGTTGCTTCCGGCGCTTTGCCGGTTTTCTCAAGGACGCTTTCAAGTTCGCTGAGGTCGATATCCTCGGCGGGTTCTCCTTCAAAGCCGTCGCCTTGTGGCAAGGTCAGGCGGGTCCAGTCCAGCTCAGGAGCGTGGATTTTACGGGCGGCGGATTGGAGGGCCCAATCCTGTGCTGCCTTGCTGCTGCGCCCCATCGACAGCATCGCAAACAGGCGCGCGAGCCAGCTTACATAGGTCCAGAACCACACCCGAATGGCGAGCATGGACGGGGTGAACACAAGCGTTAGAACAGTTGCAATCCCAAGGCCAAAGACCACCGCCGTCGCCAGCTGATTCCACCAAAGGGCAGTGGGGCTGTTGACGGAATAGCCACCGTTGATGAAGTCGAGCGACAGGCCAAACATCATCGGCGCAAGGCCCGCCATCGTGGTGATTGTAGTCAGCAACACAGGGCGGATACGGTTCTGCGCCGTGCGGATAATCGCTTCAATGCGCGGCATGTAGCGCGCGTATTCCTGATAGGTGTCGATCAACACAATGTTGTTGTTCACCACGATTCCCGCCAAGGCCACGATCCCCGTTCCGGTCATAATAATCGAGAACGCTTGTCCCATCACCAGCATCCCGATGAGCACGCCCGTGGTTGAAAGTACCACTGCGATGAGCACCAAAATGGAGTTATAGAAGCTGTTGAATTGCGCCAGTAGGATCACAAACATCAAGGCCAAAGCGCCCGCAAAAGCTTTCATCAGGAAGGCGCCGGACTCCGCTTGCTCTTCTTGATCGCCCGTCCACTCCCATGCAACCTCCTCGGGCAAATTGCCGTCAGCGTCGAGCCATTCTGTAAGGACTTCGATGCGCTCGGTGGGGTTTACGGGGATTGACTTGTAATCACCCGCGTCAATCTGGGACTGATAGGTGGTCCCGTTTGAACGTGTCAATTCAAGTTGGTCCTCGCTTATCACGACGGTTTCCATGCTCTCTTGCGAGGTGTCCTGAGGGACCAGTTTAACGAGGTTTGAATCAACCGCCGCTTTCACATCAAAATACCGTTGCTGATCAATCCGGTCGATCTGTGCCAGCTTTGCCACGGGCTTGCGGGTGGTGAAATTCGACAGGGGGACAAGGCCTTCGGAGGTGCGAATACGCAGGCTATCCAAGGTCGAAAGAACGCGGTCCGCTTCGGGTAAACGCACCCGAATTTCGATTTCCTCGTCGCTGGTATCGACCCGCATGGTGTCGAGCAGAATACCGCGCGTGACCAGCTGAACCATGCCGCCAACGGTGGCCACATCCGCGCCATAACGGCCGGCTTTTTGGACGTCCACGTCGATCTGCCAATCAATCCCCGGAAGGGGGAGCGTGTCGTCAATATCGGCCAGACCCGCCGTGTCTTCAAACTTCGCGCGTGCGATTTCTGTTGCAACAAGAAGCGATTCCCAATTGTCGGATTTCAGGCGCAGATGCACCGGTTTTCCAGAGCCCGGACCGCGTGACAAGTTCAGGATTTCGGCTTTGATACCCGGAATTTGAGCGAGTTTGACTTCGAGGCGCTCCAGCACCTTATTGCCATCATATTCAGGGTCGACGGCGTTGCGCTCGATGCCCCAAAACCATGGCACTTTGACGGTGGGGCGGTCTTCCCACGGGATCAGCTCGATTTGCACCTGACCGATGGCGTCACGCGGTGCGCCCGCGCCACCGTCGTTTTGGGTCAGGCCGCCGTCACCTGCGAAGGCAAAGGTGCTTTGCACACCAGTTTCATTGATAATAACCTCTTCGGCCTCGCGCAGGGCGGCGTCTTTTTCCTCAAGCGACAGGTTCCCGCGTTGGCGCACGTAAATGATCGCCTGCTCGGGTTCGCTTTCAACAAAAAACTCGACGCCTTTGTTGTTTTCGCCAAAGTATTGGAAGGTTGTCATCACAACGAAAATCACCGCGGCAACCGACACCAAGGGCATGATCGGGTTGCCCACAATGAACTTGATGAACAGGCCAAAGGGCGAGCGACGAACACCTGCGCGCACTTTTTTCTCGCGTTTGGGCAGGGCCGCAGCTCCGAGGAACGCCGAGCTGGCAAAGGCCGAGATCATAAACAGCAAAGCTCCTGGAAGGATGGCCATTACGCCCTCGGTTGGGGCCGTGCCGCCAAACAGATATCCGGGGTTGAGCATTTGCATCATGCCCAAGAACAACCCGTAGAGCGCGAAAGGCACGAAGGCCGCGCGCACAAACCACGGGAGTTTGGTGATCAGCCACGCCGAGACGTGTTCAATGATCCGCGAGCCACGGCCAAAAACGCCGCCTAGGACGGGCAAGTAGATGAGCGCGACCACAAGCGAGGCCGAAAGCACAAAGATCAAAGTGACGGGCAACATGCCCATGAATTGGCCAGGAACGCCGGGCCAAAACAGCATCGGTAGGAACGCACAGAGCGTGGTCGCGGTGGAACTGACGATGGGCCAGAACATGCGTTTGGCGGCCTCGGTAAAGGCGTGCATCGGGCCGACGCCCTCTTTGATACGCCGGTCGGCGTATTCCACCACCACAATCGCGCCATCCACCAGCATCCCCACGGCGAGGATCAAACCAAACATCACGATGTTGGAAATGGTGATCCCCATCGCGCCCAAAAGCACGAAACACAATAGGAACGACGTGGGAATTGAGAAGCCCACCAGAAGGGCGGAGCGGGTGCCAAGCGACGCGAGGACCACAATCATCACCAGCGCAATCGCTGTAAGAACCGAGCCTTCAAGCTGGCTCACCATCGAGCCCACGGTGCGCGATTGGTCGTTGCTCGCGCCGACATGGACGGCGGCTTGCAACTGTTCGGGCCACTCAGCGCGGGCCTCTTCAACGGCGGCACGCACCTGCGCGGCGGTGTCGATAATGTTATAGCCTTTGCGTTTCACGACCTGTAACGCGACGGTTGTTTCGCCATTAAAGCGGGCGGTTCCTGTGCGATCTTCGAACGTCAGACGGATATCCGCGAGGTCGCCAAGGGTCACAACACGGTCACCGTTGGTTTTGACGGGCAGGTCAAAAATATCTTTGGCATCGTTGAAGCTTGAGGGGATTTTCACGGAAAACGCCCCATTAGGCGTTTCGATTTCGCCCGCTGCGATCAGTTGGTTGTTGTTAACCACAACGTTGATCAATTCGGGCGCGGTCACGTTATAGGCCTCAAGGCGCAACGGGTCGATTGTGACTTCGACCATCTCATCGCGATGCCCTGCGAGGGCCGCTTCCAGCACCGGCTCAAGGGCTTCGATTTTATCCTGAAGCTGCTTGCCAACACGCACCAAGGTGCGCTCTGGTAAATCGCCAGATAGATTTACAATGATGATCGGAAATTCGGAAAAGTTGATCTCGGTGATGGAGTATTTATCGGCCCCAGCGGGGAAATTCCCCTCAACGGTGTTCATCTTGTCGCGCACATCGGCGATGATTTTGGTCTTGTCCCAGCCGAATTCAAACTCCAGCGCCACGCCGCCATAGCCCTCAGAGGCGGTGGCGGTCATGGTCTTGAGGCCATCCAGATCAGACAGTTCGTTTTCCATCGGCTTAACCAACAGGGCTTCGCTGTCTTCGGCGGAAATTCCGGGGAAGGGGACAGAAACAAAAAGAGCCGGAATTTCAATATCCGGCTCGCCCTCCTTGGGCAGGTTCATGTAAGCCGCAGCCCCCGCGATCAGGGAAATCGCGATAAAGGCAACCACCATGCGGGCGCGTTCGGCGGCCCAATCGACTAAACCAGTCATCAGCTTGGCTCCCTATAGGTCACCGCGACGGTCACACCATCAATAACATATTCTTGGCCTGACGTAATCACGCTCACTTCTTGGGGAAGGTCCAAGACCCAAATCCCATCGACGCTATCGCGTAAAACGGACACTTCCAAAAATTTCACCACGTTTTGGTCTTCGACAACCCGAACCCCAAGGGCACCTTCGTCATTCAGGGTCAAGGACGAGGCGGGCAATAAATGCGCGTCCGACCCCGCGGAGGATACCACGATCTCCACCGTTTGGCCGTCGCGGATGGCGAGATCTGCGTTCGGCACGATCACCTCCACGCGGAAGGTGCGGGTCGCGCTATCGGCGGTGCGCGACAGGAACGACACGCGGCCAACGGCATCCACACCCGAGGCCAAACGTGCGCCCGACATGGCCCCAACTTTGATGCGTTCCACATCGGTTTCCGGAACAAACCCGACCAGCTTAATCGGATCAAGCAATACGACCGTTGTACACAGAGCGCCCGGTTGCATCAGGGTGCCAAGCTCGGCGGTGTCTGTTTCCAACATGCCCGAGAAGGGGGCCAAAATGCGCAGACGTTCGATATCCCGCTCAGCGGCAACCACACGGGCCACGGCCGATTTGATGCCAGATTCGGCGGCGGAAACGGAGGCTTTTGCGCCCTGAACACCCGCGAGCGCGCTTTCATACGCGGCGGCGCTGGAGGCCACCCGTGTATCGGAGGCAAATCCACCCTCAGAAAGACGTTTGGCCGCGGTGTCGTTAATTTTTGCTTCAGAAAGGCGTGCATTGGCCTCGGCGAGGCGCGCATTGGCTTCAGGGACGGCGGCATTAGCGCGCTCTAGGTTGCCCTCGGCATCCGCGAGGACAGAGGCGCGGGTGCCAATCTCGACTTCGCACAAAAGCTGGCCTTTTTCGATATAGCCACCCTTGCGCAGGGGTTCGGAGATAATCAATCCAGTGACTTCGGAGCGGATTTCAACTTTGCGGGCCGCTTCGGTTTGGCCACGCAGTAAGACCGCATTTTCAACAGGCTGGGCAACAGAGCGCAACGCGACGACAGAGACCATCGGGCTAGCGTTTTGCGTGTCTGTGACTTCGTCTACGGCTTCGATTTGGGCCACGGAGGTGGGTTGGTCGCCTGCCTCAACCGTTTCTTCTACAACGACGGGGGTGTCATCTTTAAAGGCAAATCCCAAGAGCCTGTCGCGCTCAAATACGAGCAAAAATAAAAATAAACTTACCAAAATGGCAGAAATCACGGGTAATGGACGCATGGAACCCTCTTAAAAACATACTATGGCTGCCCGTCGGACAGGTGTTAATCACGTTCACATAAGTGGTTTTGGTTAGATTACAACTGAAATCTAACGTCAATTTACCTGAACTGTTCGGTTTAGTTTATTTATGCGGCACAATGATTGCAAGTGATGAAGAAATGATTGCTGGGGGAAAATGTTGCATCGAACCGCCCAGATATTCCCAACCAAGCCCGTGCATTTATAAAGAGCGACGCGGCGGGTCTTGGCAAGGCGTTCCGCTTCGGGGTATGAGGGGGCATACCGGACGCATTCGGGAAGACGAAATGCCCCCGCACAGACGGGTGGGCAGACGGGCAGGAGAACGACGTGAGCGATACAGACAGTTTTATTGACGAGGTAAGTGAAGAGGTCCGTCAGGATCGACTCTTCGGATATATGCGTAAATACGGGTGGGTCGCAGGTGCGCTCGTTTTGCTTTTGGTTGGGGGAACCGCCGTTAATGAGGCGAGACGCGCCTCAGCCCAAGCGTCAGCCGAGAGCTTTGGCGACGAAGTGATTACCGCGATGCTCAACAATGAATCCGCAGCCCGAGTCACCGAACTTGCGGTCATCCAAGCGCCTTCCCCACAGGCTAACGTCATTCTCGCGTTTTTGCAAAGTGGTGAAGAATCTTTGGGCAGTGAAGGCTCAGATGCCGCCATTGCAGCCCTTGATGTCATCAAAGCGAGCCCCGAGTCTGCGCAGGTCTATCGGGACCTTGCAGGTTTCAAGGCGGCATTGCTTTTGGGTGCGGGCGTTCCTGCTGCGGATCGCAAAGCGGCTTTTGAGGCTCTCATCGTTCCAGGCAGCGCGTTCCGCCTGTTGGCCGAAGAGCAAGTGGCCCTTATTGAGGTCGAAATGGATGACAAGGACGCGGCGATCGCGCGTTTGAACGCCATTTCTCAAGATGCCGAACTGACGTCGAGTTTGCGTCAACGTGTGGAGCAATGGAAATTGGTTCTGGGCGTGAAAACGGCGACAGGCTAGAGAAAACGCGTCACCGCTTGAGAATGGCCTATTTGCGCCGTGAACTAGGGACGAGGAATTTGAGTGGAGCTTAACATGAACCCAGTGCTACCGAAATTTGCACTCGAGTCCGCCAAAACAACTTCTGTTTTCGCGCCCTCACGGTTCGGACTCAAAAAGGCCGCGCATCTTTTTGCGGGGCTTGCTGTGGTTGCTTTGTTGGCGGCCTGTGCCAAGGATGAAGTTATTCTTCCGGGCGAGCGGATTGGTTTGCGCGCGCCTTTTGGTGCCCAAGAGCCTTTGACGGCAATGGTTGTCGAAACCCGCGCCGAAGTCACGCTTCCGCCAGCGCCCAGCTTTTCCGCACGTCGCCCCGTGACCAACAGCGCGTGGACCCATTCCAACGGGTCCCCACAACACCACATTGACCACCCCGCCTTGGCCCAAACCATCCGCCCCCTTTGGAGTGTGGATATCGGCGAGGGTGACAGTCGCAAGTACCGGATTTCAACCACCCCCGTCGCCAAAGACGGCCGTATTTTCACCATGGACAGCCAATCACTGGTCATGGCGCATAACACTAGCGGCGCGCTCCTATGGAAGCGCAACCTCACGCCGATCACAGATTCGCCAGAGGATGTTTCCGGCGGCGGCCTGGCGATTTCGGGTGACATCTTGGTCGCCACGACGGGATTTGGCGAGATGGTGGCACTGGATGTGAAAACCGGTGGCGAAGTCTGGGCGCAACGGGTGGATGCAAATATCGCAAGCCCTCCGACAATCTATAACGGCTTGGTCTATGCCATTTCGCGCAACAATGTGGCTTGGGCGGTCAATCTGAGCGACGGGCGCGTTAAATGGCAATTGGCCAACGCGCCAAGCGATTCCGGCATCATTGGCGGCGCGGCCCCAGCGGCAACTAATGATGTCGCGATTTTCCCGTTCAGCACGGGCGAAATGATCGCCACCTTCCCGCAAGGCGGCGTCCGTCTGTGGAGCACGACGATTTCTGGCCGTCGCGTCGACTCGGCCTACGCGGGCATCACTGATATCACCAGCGAGCCTGTGATCCTTGGCAATACGGTCTATGCGGGGAATGCTTCTGGGCGCACGATTAAATTCAACCGCGCCAACGGCGATGTCGTTTGGACCGCGCAAGAGGGGGCTTATGGTCCCGTTTGGCCTGAGGGCAACTCGGTGTTTCTGGTCAACGATCAATCCGCCCTCGTGCGTTTGAGTGCGGCGACGGGCGAAACCTTGTGGAAAGTTGATCTGCCTTATTTTGTTGAGGAAAAGATCAAGAAACGCAAAACAATCTATGCCCATTACGGCCCTGTCCTTGCGGGCGGACGCCTTTGGGTGGGGTCGAGCGATGGCGTGCTACGCTCCTTTGATCCGCAAAACGGCCAGCTTTTATCGACGGTCCCGCTGCCTGAAGGGGCAACCACAGCGCCAATCGTCGTCAACAACACACTCTATATCGTCACCGGCGATGGGGCTTTGCGCGCCTATCGCTAGGTGCGGCACCCCGATATCTTAGGAATTCTTTACGCAGGGGCTTTCCGTTCCTGCGCAAATCATGTTACGGACGCGCCTGATCCGTGCATTGGAGCATAAAATGAGCTTTACCCTTGCCATCGTGGGCCGCCCGAATGTGGGCAAATCCACTTTGTTTAACCGTTTGGTCGGTAAACGTCTTGCGTTGGTGGATGACCAACCGGGCGTCACACGAGACCTGCGCGAAGGTGCCGCGCGGCTTGGCGACTTGAATTTCACCGTCATTGATACGGCGGGCCTTGAAGAAGCCACGGACGAGAGCCTTCAGGGACGCATGCGTGCGCTCACTGAACGTGCCGTCAGTATGGCTGACATCTGTCTGTTCGTGATTGATGCGCGGGTTGGCGTGACCTCAACCGACCGTGTTTTCGCCGAAATCCTGCGCAAAAAGAACGCGCATGTTATTGTTGCCGCGAATAAGGCCGAGGGAAACGCCGCCGAAGGGGGCGTGCTCGAGGCCTATTCTTTGGGCCTTGGCGAGCCTCTTCGGCTATCTGGTGAACACGGCGAAGGCATGTCGGATTTGTATTCGATGTTGCTGCCGATTTCCGAGGAACTTGCCGCCAAGACCTATTCGGCCGAGCCAGAAGTCGATGTTGACGTATCGGATGATGACGAAGAAGAAGGTCCCCGCGTTCCCACAAAAGAACAGCCGCTGCAAATCGCAATTTGTGGGCGTCCCAATGCGGGGAAATCCACCCTTGTGAACCAACTCTTGGGCGAGGAGCGGATGCTTGTTGGTCCAGAAGCGGGGATCACGCGCGATGCGATCTCGGTGCAGACCGTTTGGGAAGGCACGCCTGTGCGCGTGTTTGATACCGCAGGCATGCGCAAACGCGCTAAGGTGCAGGAAAAGCTTGAGAAACTCTCGGTTTCCGACGGTATTCGCGCCGTTAAATTTGCCGAAGTTGTGGTGGTTTTGCTGGATGTTGAAATCCCGTTTGAAACCCAAGACCTGAAGCTTGCTGACCTTGTGGAACGCGAGGGGCGCGCGGTTGTTATCGCGGTTAATAAATGGGATACGGAACCGGATAAACAGGCTAAACTCAAGCAGTTACGTGAAAGCCTTGAATTGCACCTACCGCAATTGCGCGGCGTGCCGATGGTGACAATTTCGGCCAAAACCGGCAAGGGCATGGACCGTCTGCACGAAGCGATCATGAAGGCCCATGATGTTTGGAACACACGGATTACGACAAGTCATTTGAACCGCTGGTTGATGGCGATGGTTGAGGCGCATCCGCCGCCCGCACCGTCGGGTCGTCGGATCAAATTACGCTATATGACACAGGTAAAAACACGCCCACCGGGGTTTGTGGTGATGTGTAGCTTGCCGGAAAAATTGCCCGAAAGTTATTCTCGGTATCTTGTCAATGGATTGCGGCTCGACTTTGAAATGCCCGGGACTCCGATTAGGTTGCATATGCGCAGTCAGGCGTCGCAGAATCCGTTTAAAGATAAGAAGAAGTCGACGCCGTCGCGTTTGCGCAAGCACCTTGGGAAACCGACCGCTAAGAAGACTTGGTAGGGCGTTTTTTAAAAAGTTTAAAACCTCTGAGAGGCACTTTTTAAAAAGTTTAAACATTCTGGAATAAAAAAAGGGGTCTCAACGGGCCCCTTTTTCGTGTCTTGTCGCAAGTGGCTTAGGCCAAAGCGCCCTCGGAGGTGATGCGGGTTTTGCCGCCAAGGTAGGAGTGCAAAACGGCGGGGAGGGTGACGGAGCCGTCGGCTTGTTGGCCGTTTTCTAGGACCGCGATCAGGCAGCGTCCGACGGCGAGGCCGGAGCCATTGAGCGTGTGGACGAATTCGGGTTTGCCGCCATCCGCTGGCTTGAAGCGGGCGTTCATGCGGCGGGCTTGGAAGTCGCCTGTGGTGGAGCAGGAACTGATCTCGCGGTAGGCGTTTTGACCGGGGAGCCACACCTCAATGTCATAGGTGCGTTTTGCGCCAAATCCGATGTCGCCTGTGCAGAGTTTGACGGTGCGATAGGGCAACGCGAGTTTTTCTAGGATGCCCTCGGCGCATTTTGTCATGCGCTCAAGTTCTGCGTCCGACTCGTCGGGATGCATGATCGAGACCATCTCGACTTTTTCGAACTGGTGCTGGCGCAACATGCCCGAAGTATCGCGGCCTGCGGAGCCTGCTTCGGAGCGGAAACACAACGTGTGGGCGACCATGCGGCGGGGCAGGTCTTCGGCGGCGAGGGTGCCTTCGGCGACGCTATAGGTGAGGGGGACTTCGGCGGTTGGGACGAGCCACCAGCCGTTGGTTGTCTGGTAGCTGTCCTCGCCGAATTTGGGCAATTTATCGGTGCCTGTCATGGCTTCGTCGCGGACCAAAACGGGCGGGTTGATTTCGGTCAGGCCGTTTTCATCGACATGGGTGTCGAGCATGAATTGGGCAAGGGCGCGGTGGACGCGGGCGACGGCACCTTTGAGCATCACGAAACGCGCGCCCGAGATTTTGCCAGCGGTTTCGAAATCGAGGGAGGCCGCGGTGCCGGACAACTCGAAGTGTTCCTTGGGCGTGAAATCATAGGTGGGGAGGGTGCCCCATGTATGCATTTCTTGGTTTTCGTTCTCGTCCGCGCCCTCGGGCACATCGTCGGCCACGATATTGGGGATGACCATCAACATGTCGCGCAGGCGGGCGTCCTCAATCTTGGATTCTTCTTCGAGGGTGGCAATTTCGGCCTTTTTCTCGGAGACCAGCGCGCGGAGGCGTTCAAATTCGGCGTCGTCGCCACGGGCCTTGGCCGCGCCGACTTCCTTGCTGGCCTTGTTGCGGGTCGCGAGGGCCTCTTCGGCGGCCATGATCTTCTCACGGCGGGCGGTATCAACGGCGAGGATTTCGGAGGACAAAGACGACAGGCCCCGACGTGCCATAGCGGCATCAAAAGCGGCGGGATTTTCGCGGATTTGGCGAATGTCGTGCATGGGATGTGTCCTTCATGTGGGGTGATCTTGGGGGCTTTTAGCGTGTTTTATTTGGGAGGGGAACCTTTGGTTTTGCGGGATTTCGCAAATCGTTCAAAGGGATTTGGGATCAGATCAAAGAGGCGCAACACTAGCCAAGATAGGACAGGACTGGCGGTGTAGACACAGAGTTCAACGTAGCCCAGTCTTCGAATGTCTGGGTCTAGGCTTTCCAGTTTGGGGCTCCAAATTGATTGCGAGTTCCGATAGAAATACCAGCATACTAAAAAAGTCATCACAACTTTTACAAAGATGCCCGGTTTATAGGTCGCGATCGACGAACCCACGCGTTTTAGGCGCAGCCAAAGGGCTTGAAGGATATTCGGGTTGTTCTCAGAATCACGCATTAAGACCTCAATTCAGTTGCAATAGTGTTAGCGCTGCACTGGCATTGGGACAACAGGCTGCATATGTCCTGTGGGGTCGGGTGTTTAGCTTGTGATTCTGTAAACGCGCCTTTAGGGTGCCCGCCAGCCAATACGGTGCAAATGCACCACTAAACCCAAGAAAAGGACGACCAAATGTTCGTGACCCCTGCATATGCCCAAGCCGCTGGTGGCTCTTCCAGTGCTATCTTGCAATTTGTGCCCCTCATCGCGATTTTCGCCATCATGTATTTCCTGATGATCCGCCCCCAGCAAAAGAAGCTCAAAGAGCACAAAGCGATGGTTGCGGCGCTGCACCGTGGCGACCAAGTGGTCACACAGGGCGGTTTGATCGGCAAGGTTTCCAAGGTTAAAGATAACAATGAAGTTGAAGTTGAATTGGCCGAGGGCGTAAAAGTGCGCGTGGTTCAATCGACGATCGCGCAGGTTTTGAACAAGACAGAACCAGCTAAATAATCAACAAAAACAATATCCTAATACGATTGTCTAAGAACAGGCGGAAAAGATGCTGAGTATCGCTTTATGGAAGCGGATTACCATTTGGGGACTCGT
Source organism: Falsihalocynthiibacter sp. CO-5D18 (assembly GCF_041205445.1). Lineage (NCBI taxonomy): Bacteria > Pseudomonadati > Pseudomonadota > Alphaproteobacteria > Rhodobacterales > Roseobacteraceae > Falsihalocynthiibacter > Falsihalocynthiibacter sp. CO-5D18. The sequence goes on from NZ_JBGFCF010000001.1 coordinate 487,338, forward strand.
TGCCCTTGGTGTGGTCCTTGCGCTTCCCAATGTGTTTTACCCACGGGTAGAGCGCCACAACGACGCCGTTGCGGCGATTGAGGCTGGGTTTAATACACCCGAAAATCAGGCAGAAGCGGCGCTTTGGCCTGATTATCTGCCGTCAAATCTGGTCAATCTGGGGCTTGATCTTCGCGGCGGGGCGCATTTGCTGGCGCAAGTGAACCTCGCGGAAGTTTACGCGTCGCGGATGGAGGGCATGTGGCCCGATGTGCGGGATGCGTTGCGGGTTGAGAGCGATGTTGTTGGCGGTGTGCGTCAGGTAAAAGACGCGCCCGAGGGCGAATTACACGTTCAGATCAACACGCCCGCCGGATTGCAACGGGCGATTGAGATTGTGCGGACATTGGCGCAACCCGTTGTAAGCCTTACAAGTATCGGCCACACCGATCTGGAAGTGACGGGTGAAGGCGACGTTATTGTTGTGAAGCTGTCGGAGGCCGAACGTGTGGCAACCGATTTGCGGACCATGGCAACATCGCTTGAAATCGTGCGCAACCGTGTGGATGCGGCAGGCACGCGCGAGCCGACAATTCAGAGCATTGGCGAGGATCGTATCCTTATTCAGGTGCCCGGAATTGGTTCGGCGGAAGAGTTGAAAACACTGATCGGTTCGACCGCGAAGTTGGAATTCAAACCTGTGACTGGGCGCGCAACAAGCGCCGATGCACGGACGGATTCGCGCAACGAAGTCCTTAAGTCGGTTGACGAAGAGGGTGTCTATTACATTGTCGAGAAAACGGCTGTTGTGACGGGTGAAGACCTGACCAATGCGCAACCGAGTTTTGACCAAAATGGCCGTCCCGCCGTGAGCTTTACGTTCAACGGGTCTGGGTCGCGCAAATTTGGCGATTATACGCTGGAAAACATCGGGTCGCCGTTTGCGATTGTCCTCGATAACGAGGTGATCTCGGCGCCGACCATCCAAAGCCACATTCCAGGTGGATCGGGGATTATCACGGGGAACTTTGATATTGCCGAAACCACGCATCTGGCGATTTTGCTGCGGGCGGGGGCGTTGCCAGCCAAGATGACGTTCCTCGAAGAACGCACCGTTGGGCCAGAATTAGGCCAAGACAGTATTGATGCGGGGCGGATTGCTTGCATCATCGCCTTTGCGGGTGTGCTGATCTTTATGATGCTATCGTATGGAATGTTTGGCCTGTTTGCCAATATCGCGCTGATCATCAACGTCGGGCTTATTTTCGGTATTCTGAGCGTCTTTGGCGCGACGCTGACCCTTCCCGGGATTGCGGGGATCGTTTTGACGATTGGTATGGCGGTTGATGCCAACGTGTTGATTTTTGAGCGAATTCGCGAGGAACTCAAGGCGGCGCGCGGGCCTGTGCGGGCGATTGAACTTGGCTATGAAAAAGCGCTGAGTGCGATTATCGACGCGAACGTCACCACACTGATTACGGCGTTTATCCTGTTTGCCATGGGCTCTGGCCCCGTCAAAGGCTTCGCGATTACGCTGGGTATTGGCATTATCACATCGGTCTTTACGGCCATTTTCGTGACCCGTTTGATCATCGTGATATGGTTTGAACGTACACGTCCCAAAACGATCGAGGTATAAAGATGCGTTTGAAACTTGTTCCTTCGGAAAGCAATTGGGATTTCTTTTCGACCACCAAAATCACTTTGGGCGCCTCGGCGCTCGCGGTGGTGGTGTCGGTTATCTTGTTCTTCACCATGGGTCTGAACTTCGGAATCGACTTTAAGGGTGGCACAACCATCCGCACGGATTCCGATATTTCGGTGGACGTGGGCGCCTATCGGGACGCCCTTACGCCGCTCAATTTGGGCGACGTTTCGATCACGGAAATCTTTGATCCAACCAATGCCGATTTGAATGCGGCACAAATCCGCATCCAAGCGCAAGAGGGCGCGGAAAGCGTGTCCATCGACATGATCACATCGGTGAAAGAGGCGCTTCTTGCGACCGACAGCACCCTGACGTTTCCAGAGGTCAATTCGGTAGGCCCGAAGGTCTCGGGCGAGTTGGTGCAAACGGCGGTTCTTGCGATTGTGGCGGCGATGGCGGCGGTGTTGTTTTACATCTGGCTGCGGTTTGAATGGCAGTTTTCGGTTGGAGCCGTGGTGGCGCTTGTCCACGATGTGGTGCTGACGATCGGGGTGTTTAGCCTTGTGCAAATCCGGTTTGATTTGGCGATTATTGCGGCCCTTTTGACCATCGTAGGGTATTCTCTCAACGACACAGTGGTTGTGTTTGACCGCGTGCGCGAGAACTTGCGCCGCTATAAAACACGCCCCTTGCGGGACGTTTTGAACCAGTCAATCAACGAAACCTTGAGCCGTACCGTGATGACATCGGTAACCACATTAATCGCGCTTATTGCCCTGTTTATCTTGGGTGGCGACGTGATCCGCGGGTTTGTTTTCGCGATGATTTGGGGCGTTGTAGTCGGGACATATAGCTCGATTTTCGTGGCCTCCGCGATCCTGTTGCGCCTTGGTGTGACACGCGATTGGTCAAAAGAACAAGGTGATCCCGCCGCAGAACAAGCGGAAGCTTAAAACACAGTGCTGGCCCATAACGGGCTGGCATTTTTTTTGCCTTGGCGGTCTCCAGACTTGTCGGACTTACGAATTAGGGGTAAAAACACGTTATGAAATTTACCGAAGTAACATATGGTGATGTGGTTCCTGTGGACGGTTACGGCCCCGGGTTTTTCCGCATTTTGGGTGAGGTTCATACAGGGCCTATGGCCTTGATGCCGAGCGGTGTTGTTGAATGGCAAGGGTTTGATGACCTTGCGCCGCTGCTCAAGGCTGCCGATGATTTGGACGTATTGTTTGTGGGCGTTGGGGCCGAGATTGCCGCGCTTCCTGCGGGTGTGCGCGCCGCCCTTGAGGGGGCTGGCATTGGCGTGGAACTGATGGCGACGCCCACGGCCTGTCGGACGTATAATGTGCTTTTGAGCGAGGGGCGGCGCATTGGGCTTGCGGCCTTGCCTGTCTGAATTCCTTGCCTTTGTTGGGCGCAATAGTCTAGGCCTTTCCCTATGATATTGCAGGTTGAAAATCTTACAGTGCAGCGCGGCGGCGTCGCGGTCTTGGCGGGGGTTTCCTTTGCGCTGGACGCGGGTCAGGCCGTTTTCTTGCGCGGTCCTAATGGGATCGGGAAGACGACGCTTTTGCGCACGTTGGCGGGGTTGCAACCCGCCGTGACGGGGGCGATTTCGGGCGCGCATTGGCCAGAGGGGATCGCCTATGCCTCGCACGCAGATGGGGTGAAACCGACGTTGACTGTGGCCGAGAACCTGTGGTTTTGGGCGCGTGTTTTTGGCACGGTGGAGATTGACGCGGCCCTTGAGCAGATGAACCTGCTAGATTTGCGAGATCGCCCCGCGCATACGTTGTCAGCGGGACAAAAACGGCGGTTAGGGCTGGCGCGGATGCTGGTGACGGGGCGGCCGATCTGGGTGATGGATGAGCCGACAATCTCGCTGGATCGTGACAGCACGGCGCTTTTTGCACAGGCGGTGCAAAGCCATCTGGCGCAGGGCGGCGCGGCGGTGATTGCAACCCATATCGACCTTGGTTTTGACGCGCAAACCCTTGAACTTGCGCCGTTTAAGGCGGCCCGCATGAGCGACGCAGATTTTGATGAGGCTTTCCTGTGAGGGCGCTTTTCTGGCGGGATATTCGCCTTGCGGTGCGGTCTGGGGGCGGCTTTGGGCTTGGGCTTGCGTTCTTTTTGATCGTGGTAGTGTTGATTCCATTCGGGGTGGGACCGCAGACCAGTGTGCTGCGGGTGATCGCGCCGGGGGTTTTGTGGGTCGGGGCGCTTTTGGCATGCCTTCTGTCGCTTGATCGCCTTTTTGCGCTCGATTACGAGGATGGCTCGCTTGATCTTATGGCGACATCGCCCCTGCCGCTTGAAGGGGTTGTGGCGGTAAAAGCCATGGCGCATTGGGTGACGACGGGGGTGCCGCTGACGCTGGTTGCGCCTGTTTTGGCGGTGCTTTTGAATATGACGCCGGAGGCATTTGTGTGGTTGGTGGCGACGCTGGCGATTGGCACACCTGCGCTTTCGGTGATCGGCACGTTTGGCGCGGCGCTGACGGTGGGGTTGAAACGCGGTGGGTTGCTGTTGTCGATTCTGGTGTTGCCGATGTATGTGCCGACGTTGATTTTTGGGGCAGAAACTCTGCGCCGTGGAGCGAGTGGCATGGAGGTACAAACGCCTCTGCTTTTGCTCGCGGCCATCACGCTTGCGTCCTTGGCAATCCTGCCTTTTGCCTCGGCTGCGGCAATCCGTATCAACCTGCGTTAACACAAACCCGTGTAGGGTGATTGCGCAAATGTTTAACTCAATTTAGGGTCCGGCCATGTCACTTTGGGAATATGCAAATCCGCGAAAATTCATGGTAACCTCCGGCACTATCTTGCCGTGGGTGATTGCGCTTGCGGTCGTGACGTTGGTCGGCGGTCTTGTTTGGGGGTTCTTCTTTACGCCTGAAGATTATCGCCAAGGCGCGACGGTGAAAATCATGTTTTTGCACGTGCCAGCGGCGCTTATGGCGATCAATGCGTGGTTGATGATGTTGGTTACGAGTTTGATCTGGCTGGTGCGGCGGCACCATGTGAGTGCGCTGGCGGCCAAAGCGGCGGCACCGATCGGCATTGTCATGACGCTGATTGCGCTGATTACGGGCGCGATTTGGGGGCAACCGATGTGGGGGACCGCGTGGGAATGGGATCCGCGTTTGACGTCTTTCCTTATCTTGCTGCTGTTTTACCTTGGCTATGTGGCCCTTTGGGAAGCCATCGACAATCCTGATACCGCTGCCGATTTAACGGCCGTTTTGTGCCTTGTCGGATCTGTTTTCGCGCTTTTGTCGCGCTATGCGGTGCTGTTTTGGAACCAAGGCCTGCATCAAGGGGCGAGCTTGTCGTTGGACAAAGAAGAGAATGTCTCTGATGTTTTTGCCTATCCGCTGTACCTTTGTATGGCCGGTTTTATCCTCTTGTTTGTGGCGCTTGTTTTGATGCGTACACGGACCGAAATTCGTGTGCGGCGGTTGAATGCGTTGCTGGCAAGGGAGCGTTCGGTATGATGCCAGAACTTGGAAAATATGCGAGTGAAGTCATGGCGGCCTATGCCGCCACGGCGGTTTTATTGGCGGTGTTGATTGCCATGACCGTGGTGAAAAGCCGCCGCGTTGCGGATGCGCTGCGTGAAGTTGAAAATCGGCGTGAAGCGCTTAAAAACGGGAATGAAAATGGCTAGAATATCACCTTGGGCCGTTGTCCCCCCCCTCCTTTTTGCGGGGTTAGCGGCCGTTTTCTATGTTGGCATGTACCGCGAGGACCCGAGTGCTTTGCCAAGCGTTCTTATTGGCAAAGAGGTGCCCGTGTTAACGCTTTCCTCGTTTGAAGGCAGCGACGTGCTCTCCGTCGAGACCCTCGCGCTGCCAGGTGTAAAGCTGGTGAATTTCTGGGCCAGTTGGTGCGTGCCGTGCCGCGCGGAACATCCGCAGCTTGAGGAGATGGCGCAATCGGGCGTTACAATCCACGGCTTGAACTACAAAGACAAACCAGAGGCCGCCGCAAAATTCCTAGCGGAGCTTGGCGATCCCTTTGCGACAATTAGCGCGGATGATACGGGGCGCACGGGGCGTGATTGGGGGGTATACGGGGTTCCGGAAACCTTCGTGATCGATGGCGACGGCGAGGTGATTTTACGGTTTGCTGGCCCGATTACCCAGCGCGTGATGAAGGAAACGATCCTTCCCGCCATAGAAGAGGCCACCCCTTAAGGGGGGAGGCCCGAGAACGCTCGGCAACCCTAGTGAGGGGCGTGCGTCAGAAAAATTAATAATAGAAATCCGGCTGTTTCGAGCAATGGCCACGAAAATGGCAGTCCTAAGGGAATCAATTTTATCTTGGAAATTTTCATACCTAGACTGTCGCATCTATTTATTAACAAGGCTAGAACGCCAATGGCTCCATAGGCGGTCTCTTGGGAATTTCACTGTTTCCAACAAAGGGCACTTTCGCCTTTAAGATGTAAAAAGGCGCCCCGCAAAACCTGCGAGGCGCTTAAGTTGTCTAGATTCGGTCGTTAAGCCTTTGAAACTTAGGACTTAGCAAGGTTGCGCAGCACATAGTGCAACACGCCGCCGTGTTCGACGTACTCAACTTCAATCGCAGTGTCGATCCGGCACTTGAGCATGATCGCTTTGACGGAACCGTCCGCCATCGTGATCGTGCAGGGCACCTCTTGGAGGGGCTTAATGCTGTCCAAACCGCTGATTGAGACCGTTTCTTCGCCAGTGAGGCCAAGCGTTTTGCGCGTATCGCCACCTGTAAATTCGAACGGGATCACGCCGAAGCCAACGAGGTTGGAACGGTGAATACGTTCAAAACTTTCCGCAATCACAGCTTTGACGCCGAGGAGGGCCGTTCCTTTGGCCGCCCAGTCACGCGAAGAGCCAGCACCGTATTGTTCGCCGCCAAAGACAACGAGCGGTGTTCCGGCATCTTGGTAAGCCATGGACGCGTCGTAGATCGAGGTTTCTTTGCCGTCGGGACCGTTGGTATAGCCGCCTTCAACGTTGTGCAGCATCTCGTTTTTGATGCGGATGTTGGCGAAAGTGCCGCGCATCATGATCTCGTGGTTGCCGCGGCGCGAGCCGTAGGAGTTGAACTCCCGTGGGGCGACTTGGCGCTCGATCAGATACTTACCCGCAGGGCTTGTGGTCGCGAAACCACCCGCTGGAGAGATGTGGTCGGTGGTGATCATATCGCCCAAAACGGCCAGAACTTTGGCGTCGTGGATGTTGGTGATCACACCGGGTTCGGGGCTCATGCCTTGGAAATACGGCGGGTTTTGCACGTAGGTCGAGGTTGGGGGCCAGTCGTAGGTGACGCTATCTGTGGTCTTGACGCCCTGCCATTTTTCGTCGCCTTTGAAGACGTCGGCATATTTGCTTTGGAAGGCTTCGCGGGTCACGGTTTTTTCAACCAAATCCGCGATTTCCTGGGTCGATGGCCAGATGTCTTTTAGGTAGACATCGTCGCCGTTTTGGTCTTGGCCAAGCACGTCTGCTGCAAGGTTAATGTCCAAGGTTCCGGCGATGGCATAGGCCACAACGAGGGGCGGCGAGGCCAGATAGTTGGCGCGCACGTCGGGGGAAATACGGCCCTCAAAGTTGCGGTTACCAGACAGAACGGAGGTTGCCACGAGGTCGCCTTCGGCGATGGCGGCAGAGATTTCCGCTTGGATCGGTCCGGAGTTACCGATGCAGGTTGTGCAGCCGTAACCGACGAGGTTGAAACCTAGCGCGTCGAAGTCTTCTTGCAGGTCAGCCGCCTCTAAGTAGGCAGAAACAACTTGCGAACCGGGCGCGAGGGACGTTTTGACCCAAGGCTGGCGGTTAAGACCCAAAGCGCGTGCTTTGCGTGCAACGAGGCCTGCACCGATCATCACGTAGGGGTTGGAAGTGTTGGTACAGGAGGTGATCGAGGCGATCACAACCTTGCCCGATTCCATGGTGTAATCTTCGCCTGTGACAACCACTTCTTTGCCCATTGGACGTTTGAAGGTCTCTTCCATTTCGCGACGGAATTCGGTTTTGCCATCTGTCAGTGCCACGAAGTCTTGTGGGCGTTTTGGACCGGAAATCGCAGGAACGATTGTGCCCATATCGAGGGACAATGTGTCTGTGTAGATCGGGGAATAATCCGCGTCGCGCCAGAAGCCGTTCTCTTTGGCATAGGCTTCTACGAGGGCAATCCGGTCTTCGTCGCGGCCAGAAACACGCAGGTAACGGAGCGTTTCGTCATCGATTGGGAAGAAGCCACATGTTGCGCCGTATTCTGGCGCCATGTTGGCGATTGTCGCGCGGTCAGCGAGGGGCAGGTGATCAAGACCCGCGCCATAGAATTCGACGAATTTGCTAACAACGCCTTTGGCACGCAGCAGTTCGACAACTTTGAGCACAAGGTCGGTGCCGGTTGTACCTTCGACCATCGCGCCTGTCAGCTCAAAGCCAACAACTTCTGGGATGAGCATCGAAATTGGCTGGCCGAGCATCGCCGCTTCGGCTTCAATGCCACCAACGCCCCAACCAAGAACAGCCAGACCGTTGACCATAGTTGTGTGGGAATCTGTGCCGACGAGCGTGTCGGGGTAAGCAACTTCGTCGCCATTTTGGTCGGTGTCCGTCCAAACAGTTTGCGAGAGATACTCAAGGTTCACTTGGTGACAGATGCCTGTCCCTGGAGGAACAACGCGGAAGTTGTTAAAGGCGGATTGGCCCCATTTCAGGAAGGTATAGCGCTCCATGTTGCGTTCATATTCGCGGTCGACGTTCATTTGGAACGCACGTGGGTTGCCAAATTCGTCGATCATCACGGAGTGGTCAATCACCAGATCAACGGGGTTGAGCGGGTTGATTTTCTCAGGGTCACCACCGAGGGCGACAATCCCGTCGCGCATCGCGGCAAGGTCAACCACGGCAGGAACGCCGGTGAAATCTTGCATCAAAACGCGGGCAGGGCGGTAGGCGATTTCGCGGGGGTTCTTGCCACCGTTGGCACCCCATTCGGCGAAAGCTTTGATGTCGTCAACCGAGACGGTTTTGCCATCTTCAAAGCGCAGCATGTTCTCAAGAACAACTTTCAGCGCGGCTGGCAATTTGGAGAAATCGCCAAGGCCTGCGGCTTGGGCGGCTGGGATGGAATAGTAGGAAATGCTCTTGTCGCCCACAGTGAGTGTTTTGCGGGTCTTTGAGGAATCGTGTCCGACGGTGATGGGCATGTTGGCCTCCCTTTATAGTGAAAATAGGGTATCGCTGGAGGGGTTTTGGACCAGTTTGACTCGATAATCAAGAGGGGAGCACGTCTATTGTATACCATTGTACACGATTTTTACGCCAAGAGAGGGTTTTTTCCCGATTTTGACGCGCGGGCACCACACGCGGCGCTCGCAAATGGTTGATTGGCGCTTTTACTGGTGTTTCAATACAAGGTTAAGAAACAGATGTATCGGAAAGATTTTATGACGGCAATTTGGACACGCGCAGCACGCGCCCTTGCACTCTCTCTTGGCTTTAGTGCGATTTGCGGTGCCGCCAATGCGCAGTCTGGACCTGTTGTCGTGGAACTTTATACCTCTCAGGGGTGCTCGTCTTGTCCACCTGCGGATGCGCTTTTGGATCAATTGGCGCAGCGTCGCGACATTATCGCCTTGGGGCTGCATGTCGATTATTGGGACTACATCGGATGGAAAGATGTCTTTGGCGACCCCGCCTTTACCGAACGCCAGCGCAATTATAGCCGCGCGGCGGGAACGACGGTTGTGTATACCCCGCAAATGGTGATTGGCGGGGTTGAACATGTGGTTGGCAACAAACCTGCCGATGTTGAGCGAGCGATTAAGAAAGCCATGGGCGTGGTTTCCCCTGTCACGCTTTCGGTGGTTAAAAACGGCCCGCTGTTCGTGATCGAGGCGCAGTCCAAGCAACGTGCGGATATGGTGGTGCAATTGGTGCGGTTCGTGCCAAATCAATCGGTAAAAATTCGCGGGGGCGAGAACAATGGTCGGGAAGTGTCGTATTCCAATATCGTGACCGATTGGCGGGTGCTTAAGAAGTGGAACGGCGCAACGCCTTTTACGGTAAAAGTTGATCCCAAGGGCGCGCATCATGCGATCATCATTCAGCGCGCGGGGCATGGCCAGATTTTGGCCGCGGCGCGTTTGGACTAATCTTCGGGCGGATCATCATCCATTCTCAGGAAGATTTCGCCCGCCGCCTCAAGTTGACGGACCGAAGCCACAAGTTTGGTTTGGGCCTCATCAGAATCTTTGGCTTTGATAACTCCCGCTTCTTCCATTTCTTCGAGGAGGCTTGCCGACAGTCGTTTGGACATGCTTGCGAGAACAAAGTCGACGGTCGCATTGTCTCCCCCTTGTTTGGCCGCGGCCAGTGCGGTCACAAGATCGGCCTGATCTACGCCGCGCAAAACCTTGGCCATGTCCCGGGGGTGAATGCGTTGGGGAATATTGGCGAAGGTGAAAATCGCTTTGCGCACAAGGGCGCCGAACTCCTTGTCATCCTCGTCCAACCCGTCCAAAACCTCATCGCGCCGCGTGGCGGCCGAGAAGTTCAGGATTGCGCCAACGCGGTCAACGGGGTCGTCATCAAAGGCGACGGGGGGCTGATTATTAAGTTGGGTCGCGAGGGACACGCCGATACGGCGCACGGCCTCTGGGGTGACGGATTTGGTTTGGGAAATCGCATAGGCAATGCGGCGGGCGCGTTCGCCCGCGATCATGCCAAGCAGTTCCGCGGCGCGGGGCACGGCGAGTTTTGAAATCATCACCGCGCAAATTTCAATTGCTTCGGTTTCAAGCGCCCCCAAAAGGACATCCAGCGGTAAATCGACCACTTTTTCCCAAGGATCGCCGTAGAAAACACCCCCCGCTTCGCGGCGCAAGCGCGTGACCATCGAGGGGGAAAGGGCGCCCTCTAGAACCTTGAGCGCGCCGTCGAGGCCACCGGGGAAAAACATGCCGACGCTTTCGATTTCCGAGAGGAATTCCTCAATGACGGAGATCATGGTTTCGCGAGAGATACTTTTCATACTGCCCATGGAACGGGTCAGCGTGTGTTGTAATTCCTCGGGAAAATCCGAAATTGGCAGCTTCGCGCCATCCGAGAGGAGGAGGCGTACGATGATCGCCGCTTTTTGCGCGCGGGAGAGTTTGGGCGTGAGGCCCGCACGGGGGGGCGTTGCGGGGAAAGACGGTGACGCGGGAAAATCACTTCCAAAGGAATCGTCCATGCGCGGTAGATCTAGGGGGAAATCCCCGATGGGGGCTAGGGCTGTGCTCATGTGTGTCTCTCCATTCTGGATGTCTTAGGAATGCACCACAGATGTTAAGAGAGGCTTTAAGAATACGAGTTTACGAAAATTGTCAGCAGTTTTTTCGCGTGGGTATGAAAAATCCCGCCAGAGGGTGTCTGGCGGGATGATAAGGAGCGAAATTAGCGCGGGATTAGCTTTTGCCAAAGACCCGCGCAAAGATCGTATCGACGTGTTTTGTGTGATAGCCGAGGTCGAATTTCTCCTCGATCGCTTCAACGCCAAGGGCTTTTACGACGGCGTCATCGGCGAGCAATTCAGTTTTGAAATCACAGCCCGTTTCCCAGACTTTCATCGCGTTGCGTTGCACCATGCTGTAGGAATCTTCGCGCGAGACGCCTGCTTGGGTGAGGGCAAGAAGGACGCGTTGCGACATCACGAGGCCGGGGAATTTGTTCATGTTGGCGAGCATATTCTCGGGGTAAACCAAGAGTTTGTCGATCACACTTGTCAGACGCGCGAGGGCGAAATCGAGGGTGATTGTGGCGTCTGGGCCGATGTTGCGCTCGACCGAGGAGTGCGAAATATCGCGCTCGTGCCAGAGGGCGACGTTTTCCAAAGCGGGGATCACGGTCATGCGGACAAGACGCGCGAGGCCTGTGAGGTTTTCCGTCAGAACGGGGTTTTTCTTGTGCGGCATCGCAGAAGAACCCTTTTGGCCCATCGAGAAAAATTCAGCCGCTTCAAGCACTTCGGTGCGTTGCATGTGGCGGATTTCGGTGGAGATATTTTCAACCGTTGAGGAGACAACACCGAGGGCGGCGAAGAAAGCAGCGTGGCGGTCGCGTGGGATGACTTGGGTGGAAATGGGCTCGGGCTCAAGGCCGAGTTGGGCGCAGACATATTCTTCTACGGCGGGGTCGATATTGGCGAAAGTGCCGACCGCGCCAGAAATCGCGCCTGTGGAAATTTCTTCGCGGGCGGTTTTGAGGCGGCGCAAGTTGCGGTCCATTTCGGCGTAGAAACGCGCGAAGGTAAGGCCCATTGTTGTGGGTTCCGCGTGGATGCCGTGCGAGCGGCCTATACGGATGGTGTTTTTATGCTCAAGCGCGCGGCGTTTGAGGGCAGCCATCAGGCCTTTTGCGTCTTCGATCAGGATGTCGGCGGCGCGGACAAGTTGGACGTTGAAACAGGTGTCCAAAACATCGGAACTGGTCATGCCTTGATGCACGAAACGCGCTTCGTCTGCGCCGACATGTTCGGCGAGATGCGTGAGGAAGGCGATGACGTCATGTTTGGTTTCGGCTTCGATTTCGTCGATCCGCGCCACGTCAAATTCTACGTCTTTGGCTTTCCAAACGGCGTCGGCGTTTTCGCGCGGGATGACGCCAATATTGGCCATGGCTTCGCAGGCGTGGGCCTCGATTTCATACCAGATTTTGAATTTGGTTTCAGGTGACCAAATGGCAACCATTTCGGGGCGAGAATAACGAGGGATCATGGGGTAGCCTTTTTTAGGGAAACAGACATGGCAGAGGCGCGCGGCTTCTCATAGACTGACGGGGCACAGGCGGCAAGGCCGCGCGGCGCAAAGGGGTGCGACAAAGTGAGTTTTTCACCAGATTTAATGGATTTTAGCGGCGAATGGGCGTTGGAACGCGATATTCAGAGCGAAATTGCGGGTCAGGCGGGGCGGTTTTCGGGGCGGGCGTGGTTTTGCGCGGCCGAGGGGGGCTTGGCCTATCGCGAGGTTGGGAAGCTGCATCTTGGGGCGGCGGTGCTTCAGGCGGAGCGGCGGTATTTTTGGCGCGAGGCGGCGGGCGAGATTGAGGTTTTGTTTGCCGATGGGCGTCCGTTTCACAGCTTCACCCCCGCCCAAACGGTGGCCACGCATTTTTGCGATCCTGACGTGTATCAAGTGGCCTATGATTTTTCGAAGTGGCCGCAGTGGTCTTCGCGCTGGCGCGTTTCAGGGCCGCGCAAAGACTATGTGATGACCAGCCGCTTTAGTCCCGTTTTGCGCCCAGAGCCGTCGTGATTTGGGACTTTTTCTCGAGCGTTTGATGCACGGGGCAGCGATCGGCAATTTCGAGAAGGCGCGCGCGTTGGGTCGCATCGAGGGAGCCCGTGAGGTGGATTTCGCGGTGGAAACTATCAATTTTTTGCGGCGTCGTTTGACAGGCGTCTTGGGCGTGGACCTTATTATGGGTCACGTCGACCTGAACCGAGTCCAGCGGCCAGCTCTTGCGACGGGCATACATGCGGATGGTCATGGAGGTACAGGCGCCAAGGCCGGCGGCGAGGAAGCCATAGGGCGACATGCCCTGATTTGTGCCGCCATAGGCGTGGGGTTCATCGGCTAATGCATGATGAAACGGGCCAGAGGTGACGTCTTGCAGGAAGCCCGATGGATCGGCCTCCGAGACGCGCACAATCCCTTCGGGCGCGCCAATCGGCGGGGCAGGGGGCGCGAGTTTGAGGTAGCGCGAGGCCCATGTAGCAATCACTTCGGCGACATATTCGGCATCTTCGGGGCGGGTCAGAAGGTGGTCGGCGCTATCTAATGTGACGAAACTTTTGGGGTGTTTGGCGGCGGTGAAAATATCGGCGGCGTTGTCGATGCTGACAATTTCATCGCGGGGCGCATGCATCACCATGAGCGCGGCTTTGAGCTGGGCCAAATCGGGCAGGATGGGGGCGTTGGCGATGTCGTCGATAAAGGTTTTACCAATGGTAACCGGACGGCCGCCAAGTTCGACTTGGGCGGAGCCTTGGGCGTTGATTGTCGCGAGATCGTTCTCAAATAAATGCGCCACATGCGACGGGTCGGCAGGGGCGCCGATGGTGGCCACGGCTTTGATGTTGGGTAAGGAGAGCGCCGCGCGCAGGACCGCCGCGCCACCCAAAGAGTGGCCGATGAGGAGGGATGCGGGGGAGCCGATACTCTCAAGATGGGCCGCAGCAGCGAGGAGATCTTGGGCGTTGCTGGTGAAGTTTGTATTGCCAAATTCACCGTCTGAATGTCCCAAGCCCGTGAAATCAAACCGCAAAACGGCAATGCCCATTGAGGCAAGGCGCGCAGAAATCCTACGGGCGGCGGGGATGTCTTTGCCACAGGTGAAACAATGCGCGAAAATCGCGGTCGCCAAATGCGGTCCGTCGGGTCGATCAAAACGGGCGGCGAGCTTGTCGCCATCATGGCCGACAAAAGTGAGTTTTTGGGGGGGCATTGGACTTCCTTGTTGCAGGATTTGAGAATGGGGTGCGGGGGCGATTTGGGCAAGGGGGGACGGGGGCACCTCACGCATTGGTGAGGCGGCGCGGGTCTTTGTGAGGTCGAAATTGGGCCGGTGTTCGGGGCGGGGTCGCCTAAACTTGCGTTATGATCGAGATCTTGAATACGTTCCATCCGCCCGAGCAAGCCACGCGCGCCTGTGCGCCGCGTATGCCAGGACTTGCGCCGCTTGGGTTTACGGATTGGCTTCAGATTTCGGAGGTTTACGGGCCGCAGATGGCGTTGCGGCGGGAGTTGTTGGATTTGGTTTTGGCACAGGTTGCGGTGGCTCGAGCCCCGCCTTTGGCGACTCTGGCGCAATCAGAGGCATTCGAAAAACGAAAAAGGGCGCCCGAAGACGCCCTTTAAGATATTGAAACCGTTAAATATTAACAGCTGTAGTACATTTGGAATTCCACAGGGTGTGGTGTGTGTTCAAAAGTGTAAACTTCTTCCCATTTGAGGGCTGCGTAGCCTTCGATTTGGTCTTTTGTGAACACGTCGCCCTTGAGCAGGAAGTCGTGATCCGCTGCCAATTCTTCGAGCGCTTCACGCAAGGACGCACAAACCGTCGGGATGCCAGAAAGCTCTTCTGGTGGCAGGTCATAGAGGTTTTTGTCGGACGCCGCACCGGGATCGATTTTGTTGAGGATGCCGTCAAGGCCAGCCATCAACAAGGCTGCAAAGCAAAGGTAGGGGTTTGCTGCGGGATCAGGGAAACGCGCTTCAACGCGTTTTGCCTTGGGGGATTCCGAGAACGGAATACGCACACAACCAGAGCGGTTGGACGCGGAATAGGCGCGCAGAACGGGGGCTTCAAAACCAGGGATCAAACGCTTGTAGGAGTTTGTCGATGGGTTTGTGAAGGCGTTCAAAGCTTTGGCGTGCTTGAGGATACCACCGATGAAGTACAAAGCTTCTTGGGAGAGATCCGCGTATTTGTCGCCCGCAAAGAGCGGCTTGCCGTCTTTCCAGATCGACATGTTTACGTGCATGCCAGAGCCGTTGTCGCCATAGATTGGTTTTGGCATGAAGGTCGCGGATTTGCCATAGGCGTGCGCGACGTTATGCACAATGTATTTGTATTTTTGCAGGTGATCGGCTTGCTCGGTGAGCGTGCCAAAGATCAGGCCAAGCTCGTGCTGACAGGAGGCAACCTCGTGGTGGTGCTTGTCAACTTTCATGCCCATACGCTTCATAGTGGAAAGCATTTCGGAGCGAATGTCTTGGGCATCGTCGATTGGGTTGACGGGGAAGTAGCCGCCTTTGAGACCAGGACGGTGGCCCATGTTGCCCATTTCGACTTCTGCGTCTGTATTCCAAGAAGCGTCCAGCGCGTCAACTTCGTAAGACACTTTGTTGATCGAGTTGGAGAAGCGCACATTGTCAAACAGGAAGAATTCAGCTTCTGGGCCGAAATAGGACGTGTCACCTACGCCGGAAGCGATGAGGTAAGCTTCAGCTTTTTCCGCGGTGCCACGTGGGTCGCGGGAGTAGGCTTCGCCGGTATCAGGCTCAACAACGGAGCAGTGAATGCAGAGTGTTTTTTCCGCATAGAACGGGTCCATATAGACCGATTTTGGGTCTGGGATCAATTTCATGTCGGATTCGTTGATCGCTTTCCAGCCCGCGATGGACGAGCCGTCAAACATGAACCCGTCTTCGAAGAAATCTTCGTCGACGATGTCTGAGATCAAGGTGACGTGTTGGAGTTTGCCACGTGGGTCTGTGAAACGAACGTCCACATATTCAACATTTTCGTCGGCAATAAGTTTGAGAACGGCAGCTATGCTCATCTGTTTCTCTTCCCTCTGGTTTAGTGTTAGATTAGAACCGCTTGCGCGGCGTTGTTAACTTACAATGCGTCTTCGTTGGTTTCGCCGGTCCGGATGCGGATGGCCTGTTCAATGGAGGACACAAAGATTTTGCCATCGCCGATTTTGTCGGTTTTAGCAGCATTGATAATGGCTTCGATTGCGGCATCTACCTGATCGGTGGCCAGCACGATTTCGATTTTTACTTTGGGCAGGAAATCGACAACATATTCGGCGCCACGGTAAAGCTCCGTGTGGCCCTTCTGACGGCCGAAACCCTTGACTTCAATTACCGAAAGACCCTGAACGCCAACTTCTTGGAGCGCTTCTTTTACCTCGTCCAATTTGAACGGTTTGATAATGGCTTCAATTTTTTTCATTGTGCGTCTCCTTTGAATGGGTCGGGGAATCTCCGCTGTCGAAGTGTTCAGAACACTTTCCTAATCAGGGAACAATTGGCTATGCTGACGCATCCACGGTGGGGGCGGGGAATCTGGGCGTTAAGTTCGTTAATTGTGCGATTTGATTAAAAATAGGGCAGTATGAAAACTTTTGGGGCAATGCAGGTCCAGAGGTTTCGGACTGGTGACTTTGATTTCCTCAGGAATAAGTTTGAAAGTGAAGTTATGACGGACCTTATAACAGCGGCGCAAATGCGCGGTGTCGAACAAGCTGCGATCACGTCGGGCGCGGTCACAGGGCTTGAGTTGATGGAGCGGGCAGGGCGCGGCGTAGTGGCGGCCATTTTTGAGGAATGGCCAGAATTTGCGCAGTCCGGCGGGCGCGCAGTTGTGCTCTGTGGGCCGGGAAATAATGGCGGCGACGGCTTTGTGATTGCGCGTTTGTTGCGGGAGTGGGGCTGGGAGGTGGAGGTTTGTTTGTGGGGCGGTCCTGCGCGGCTTCCGCCCGACGCCAAGGCGAACTATGTGCGTTGGTGTGAACTTGGCGCGGTGCATCCATTGGGGGAGCCGGTATTTGAGGCGGCAGAGTTGGTGGTGGATGCCCTGTTTGGCACGGGACTTACGCGGAAGTTAGAAGGGCTTGAGAAAACGGCATTGGCGATGAAGGACAGGGGGGCAGCAGGGCGTCCCAAGGTTGTCGCGGTGGATGTGCCAAGTGGTTTGAGTGCGGATAGTGGCCGTTATGTGGGGGAAATCGCCGTTGAAGGGCGCATTTCTGCGGATCTGACGGTGAGTTTTCATCGGGCCAAAACGGGGCATTACTTGGCGGATGGCCCTGCGGCCTGCGGGCGGTTGGTGGTCAAGGATATTGGTTTGGACGGATTTTGTGTGTCTGGGGAGGGAGTCCGTTTGGCGAGCCCGAATGCGGAAAGGCTCCAAAAACGAGGCGAAGGGCATAAGTTTTCCCATGGACATGCGTTTGTGCTGTGCGGGGGTGTTGGCCACGGCGGCGCGGCGCGGTTGGCGGCGCGCGGGGCTTTGCGGATTGGCGCGGGGTTGGTGACGCTCGGGTGCCCTCCGGCGGCGATTTTGGAAAACGCCTGCCAGCTTAATGCGGTGATGCTGGCGCGGGTTGCGGATAGGGCGGGGTTGACGGAAATCCTTGAAGATAGCCGGATCAACGCGCTTTGTGTGGGGCCGGGGCTCGGGAGCCGCGCCGAGACGCGGGGTCTGGTTCGGGCGGTGCTTTTGGCGCGGCGCGCGAGCGTGGTGGATGCCGATGGCTTGTCGGCGTTTGCAACGGCCCCTGCGGATTTGTTTGAGATGTTGCATGAGGCATGTGTTTTGACGCCCCATGCGGGCGAATTTGCACGGTTATTTCCGGATATCGCAGAGCATTTGTCGGCAGAATGTACCAAGGTTGATGCCGTGCGAGAGGCTGCTGCACGAGCGGGATGTGTGGTTTTGTTGAAAGGGGCGGATACGGTGATTGCGACCCCAGAGGGGCGGGCTTGTATTAACGCAGCCGCCTATGAACGCGCGGCGCCGTGGTTGGCAACGGCGGGGTCGGGAGATGTTTTGGCGGGGTTTATCACAGGGCTTCTGGCGCGCGGATTTGCGCCCTATGAGGCGGCGCAGACGGCAGCTTGGCTGCATGTGGACTGCGCCCGCACTTTTGGAGCGGGGTTGATTTCCGAGGACTTGCCGGAGGTTTTACCGAGCGTTCTTAAGCGTTTACACGGATAGGCGGCGCGCTGGCGACTTCGAGACCGTCCACATAGAGAATATGCGGCGTTTCAAACTCAAGCACAAAGAATACAGTCTCTGTGGCGGTTTCGCGTGCAATGAAGTGACCGTCCGCAAGGCGGCTTACGGGCACCAAAGCTTCGGCCTCGCCAAACATCGCTTTTGCCCGCCAGTCGCGCAACAAAATGCGTTGCCCTTCGGCGACCAGAAGTTCGCTTGCGGGACGATCATGCCCCAAGACGCTGGCGCGAATGCGGTAGGCCGAGTCGGAGCGGGTTGTGGTGACGGCTTTGAGCTGCGCCATGCCGATATCGCGCGTGATAATGCGGTCCCCCGCGCGCAGATGCTCGACCAGCATTTCGCCCTTCAGCGTCAGGACAATACTTCCCGTCGCAAAGCCGGACGGCAAAGTTGGCCCAGTGTCTTCAATTTTCCGCGCAAGATTCATCACAAGACACGCCTGGGGAGCGTTCCCTGTTTGCGCGCGCCGGACCGTTTTCGGTTTCATAGACGTGCTCTCTTTTAACCTGCCTCAAGGTTTTCCTCAACCTAGGGCACAAAGGGGGAGACTGAGGTTTTTTTTGGCGGAAATTCGTTAATATTTGATTGATGTTGCCCCGAAGACTCGCATTGGGGGCAGCTGTTTTGGCAGGACGGCGAAAAAACTTTAATAATGGCGCATTTTCCACTCGCATAGGGGAAACCTCTAGGCTAGAAGGGCGCGAATGGTGGCCTCGGCCCCATGAGTGCGGGTGTGGCGGAATGGTAGACGCACCAGATTTAGGTTCTGGCGCCGCGAGGCGTGGAGGTTCGAGTCCTCTCACCCGCACCAATATTTTTCCCTTATGCAGTGATATCCCTTATTTATATAAGGTTATACAGGGGTTTATGGTGGGCGTTTCGTACTGGAATGCGCTAAAATCCATTAAAATTGACATGTCATTACGACGAATTACGAATTTTCCGAGCGGGAGAATTTGAAATGGCGTCTATTAAAAAGCTGCAAACCGGCAAATGGCAGGCGCAAGTCGCCATGCAGGGTATACGAAAATCCAAGTCATTTGAGAAGCGCGTTGATGCTAAAGACTGGGCGGCGCGCCAAGAGTTTTTGATTCGAGAAGGGGAGGTTTCGGGATCGACTGAGACCATGCGCGATGCATTGCTGCGATATGCGCGGGAAGTCTCGCCGTCAAAGCGGGGCGCGAAGTGGGAGCCGGAACTGTAAATCGCGAAATGACCCTCTTGTCGGGCGTGTTTAGCATTGCGCGCAAACGTCGCCGCGATGAAAGAACTGCTCAAGCAGGCAGAGCGCAGCGAGCTAGAAAGTCTGGCGGGCAAAGCGCGCGGCGACGGCAAAGCCAAGGGGAAACCGCTGGGCAAAAAGGGGCAACAAAGCAAAGACGCGCGCGAGATCACCACCACCGCCGAGGGCGGGGTTGCGGCGCATTTGCCGAGTTATTCAGAATTCAAACATTAGGGGGCCGAGGTGGCGATAGATTTTCCCTTTGCTTGCCTTGATTGGGAGGAAAAACTCAAAGCGGGGGAAACGCCGATTTGTGATCTGCCGATCGATAGTAAGAAGGCTGACCAGGCAGAGGCGATTTACAATTCCCTGCGGCTTCCGGATGTGATCGGCCAGCCGTGTGGCCGGCGTTGGAGAAGACGGGGGGCACGCAACGGCTGAAAATAACAGAACATAAGGCAGAGCAATGGCCTCTGCATTGAAAAATGGCCTGTAAACATTTTTGAGGCTACCAGTGCGGCTCAATTATCTTTGCCTCCTGTGTCATCCCCCCTTCGCCTTAACTGGCGAAGGGGGGATTTTGCGTTCTGGGCAATTTCCAGAGAATTGGATTTGTTTCTTTGTTAGGCCTACAAAAAATGCCGACTTGGTTAGGTGCTCCGAGGCCTTGAAAATTGGCATGGCGAAGAAACAGGGCTGTATTTGATCGGGGTGCCATGATGCTTCTATTGAGCAACCAGCGTGCTTCCGAGCGCCAGCTTTGCCTCTTGGGGCATGGTTGATGTCGTGCTGCCGGGGGGGGGCGAGCAAGTCGCAAGAGCTGACATTCGCTGCATTGTAGAAAACTGGTAAAGTGGGCTCGGACCCGCCGTTCGCTGCACAATGCACCGAGGTCCGGTTTGGGCCGTTCACGACATTGATGTGCGAGTGAGTTGGCCTAATTGCTGCATCACGCATATTTCGGTAATAAGGGCGGTGAGCCGCCATTCGCTGCACTCGGCATCAAGGTCTGCTATGCGCAGAAATCGCCCTTTGCAAAGCCCTAATCAATGATCTCGAAGGAGGGCTGAAACCTGCACCATTGTCACAAGTAGATCTTATGCCGCGACGCAGCTTTTCTAAACCAGCCATTCGTGCATCACGCAGCATCATGGCTGGCTCCGTTTGAAACAGTATCTTAAACAATTTTTCCGAAAATCGCGCTGTGGTGTACTTTGTCGAGCATTCGCGGTAGGCGTTTGGAGATGCGATGTCGTATCTGGCACGCATGACTAATTCCAAATAAATTTGGTTTGGCACGCTTTACGGCTGCTTCTCCAGATGATCCGAGAAATCGGACGAAAGGTATATTACATGGAACTTCCAGCAGCGATCCAAGGCGAGTCACTTACACGACTATTACAGGGCTTCGGCCTTGGTGCAGTTGTCGCAATAGGTGTCGGATTTGGTTGGGGTGGCTGGACTTTGGGCAGCACCGCCGCTGAGCAAAGTGCGACCGAAACGTCTGCTGCGGTCGTCGCCGCTCTGGCGCCGATTTGCGTTAAAAACTTCCAAGCCGACTCTCAGGCAACTGCCAACATGACGGAGCTTTTGGCTGAATCAAGCTACAAAAGGGACAATTTACTGGAGGACGCTGGTTGGGCGACCTTCTCGGGAAGTGATGAGCCAACACCAGGAGTTGCGGAAGAATGCGCGCAGCGATTGGCTGAAGTATAATCAAAAAATGCGGTGACCAATATTATTATTGGTCACCGTGCATGTTGAGGACGGCAGGATTATCTCGACTTGAAGGCCGATCTCCCGAATTGAGGCCAATAGATATATGAAGTCGCTAGTGGCCATTGGCGCGTCGCTCATCTGGGTCAAGCTTCTCTTTGCAGTCTAGTTGATGCCTTGATGGCACCGCTGCACGCATGTGTCAGAACGTCATCCATCTCGATCAACGGTCTGACGACACCGCCAAAGCCGCCGTGCTTTACGGTCATCGGAAGACGAATGCCGAAGATTTTCAGCAACCCACGGACTTCGTTGGCAAGATCCATCGTTTTCTTCAGCAATGCCTTGCGTGTGCTGAGCAAAGCACGCACACCGTGCGCCTCTCGGCTCTTCATATGCACCGGACTAAACCAACCGGTGCGCAGGACTTGAGCGATGCCACGTGCATCATTCTTGTCTGTTTTGTTCCGCATTGCCGACAGCGCTGCATTGACCTGACGTGCTTCCATACACACGACGTTAAAACCTTCTGTCTTCAATCCAAAAAGCAGATGTTGGCTCAGAGTGCCCGCCTCAAAGCCTACCCGTTCAATCGGATAGGGAAACGCGGCAAGGCATTCCGCTATGTCCTTGATCTCACACGGTAGCTCGCGTTCAAGCTGCACCGCACCCTTGCCATCAACAATGCAAACCGCACAGGATCGCAGCGATACGTCTATTCCGGCAAAATATTCCATTTCTCATCTCCCTTGTTCACATCATCCTGTGATCTTATCGGGAGCTCGACCTCAGAGCAGAGGGTAGCCCAATTACGCATGCTTTGGGCCCATACTGTGAATTGAATTTTTGCGTTGCATGCGTTCGCAGCACGAGAAATGCCGCGTGAGCGAGAAATCTGATACTGCTGCGCAGCGGGAAAACCAGCCATTCATGAAAGACGCAGCAAGAATGAGTTTGTCAATTCACACACCCTCCGGACAAAGCTGCCTTTAGCCAAATTGTCTCAGGAAGGATTATTCTCGCGAAGACAACATGCTAGAAATTGCAATCGAGAACGAAATAACCAATGACAACAAAGCCGTGACAGATAGAAACAAGAAGCTGGTATCCATCTGAAACCCACCGGCCCAAAAGAGCATGACTGGGAGGCCGTGCAAAAGATAGACGGGCATTGTCTCTTGGCCCAACAACGCCAATGGTCTGGAACGCGTTGGCAGCATGGCAAGGAATGATATTGATGCAATGATCCCGACGGCAATCATAACCGCACGGTAACCGATGCCAGGTGTGTGGAGCGGTAAATTCGAATACGGATGGGAACCCCACAGCAACCGTATTGAAATGTAGTCAGAAACGAAAACAGCGACCAAAAATATTGAGACGAACAGAATGCAGAGGGGAACGCGGTATTGCGGCACGGCTCTAAAAATTCGTTTGCCATATAGATGCCCAAATATGAATGCGGGAAAGAAAACCAGAGTTCTGGACATGCCGAATTCCAATCCAATTTCGTCAATAAACCCTGCGGCTAACGCGAAAGCGACGCTGAGAAGGAGTGGATATGGTAGTTTTACTGCCAGTGGCAATAGAAGTTTCCAGATAAACAGACTGAACAGAAACCAGACTATCCAAACCGGCGATAAAAAGTTGGTTACCCTTTCCGGTGCGAAATATCCAAGCGCAATAAAGTAGACCACTTGGAAAATGAGGAGAGGCACGAGTAGCCGCCTACAAATTTTGAACAAGCCTCTCGCATCCATGCTCGACTTGGACATCATGCCGCTGATCATCGCAAAAGCAGGGATGTGAAACGTATAGATTGCAAAATAAAGACTGCCGCCATAGCCCTCACTCTCAAGCAGATGTCCCCAAACAACCAACAGAATGAGTGACCCGCGTGCAATGTCTGGCAGATTGTTTCTCGCTTCCAAATGCTCCACCTCTTTGAGTTCCTGCTCTTAAAGCATACAACTTTCCGACTATTCTAGTAAGACCACAGCCTGCCTAATGGCTTCAGAATGAAAGATGGTGGGTAAAGCTTGCAGTCGGGACAGCAGTTTGCGCTCAAACCGGCCATGCGGTGATGCTGCACACCGGGCTCAAAGAGCTAAATGATGCCTGCCGTTGCGCCCATTTGCGGTCGAATCCCGAAAAACGTTGCGTGACCAGCACTTGCCTGCGTTGCCAACGACAGTCGTTGTCATTGGGACTGAAATTACAGCCGTTCGTGTTTGGCGTAGCGAATTCAGCGGCAGAGCCCGAAGGCGACTTTAGAGCTGTTTAGCAGAATGTTATTCTTGGACCGAACGCGTTTGCATTTGGGACAACAGCGCCTGAAGAAACTCTTAATTCAGTGCTTTATCGAAGATACTTTTAAGTACCAGTTTTTTTGAATTTCAAGGCGCGTGCTAAACCTTAGGCAGGCAAGCGCACTAATCCCATTTACTCAGCATTAGGAAAAAAATTGTGACTGCCATATATAAGAAAAACCCGCAGCCACTTACCATGAGGCTCATGAGAATAAATCCCCAGATACCAGGCGTGAAGGAAATACGAAGGTTACTTGGCTCTATGTAAAATGTGGCTTCGTTAAAAAACACGAAATGAATTGTAAGCGCATTCATTATTATCATTACTGGAATGATTTTTATCGGCGGTTTCCCACGTGCCTTCATTGCAGGGGAGGGTAAATCAGCGCCAGGTCGGGCAAATTTGAGCAAAGTAAAGCTCAATGTCACGGCAATCATCACGACAATAAGGTTCGCCTCATTCAGGACAAAGTTTTCCGCCAATTCTGCCGAGTAATACTGCTGTACTGTCGCATAATCTGCATCAAATTTTGAAAGCCACGTTCTCGCCTTTGCTGCCGACTGAACCGGCAATAGATTGATCCATGGGGACAGCAAATTGAGGAACGCTACGGTTAGTCCAGGAGCAAGCATGAGAAGCAGCACGCCAAATCAATCGTTGAGGTCAACTATGCGTAAAAATTTCTTCACTATGCGTCCTTAAACTCGGCTCGTATTCTGTTCTTTTTTGACGAAGTGTAAAAACTCTAAGAGTTCAACCCGTGTGGCCCAGCTTCGAAGACAGGATTGAATATTAGAAATGAAAACAATGACCTTTCACCATCCATAACCCATTGATCTATATAAAGGGAAGGTCGCCATGCCAAGCCTTCAGATGGTTTTGGGAGCTGTCGGTCGCAAGTTCGATTGTTTGGGCGGGGTGGATTTCTTGTGTCGGCCAGCAATTTTGGTGCTGCTATATACGCATCGTTTGCAACGTATCGAGTAAATTGTGGGTAAATGCGGGCACGTTTCATAGCGGGGCAGGATTGAATTTCGTTCATTTCAGAAATATTTTGCCAAACGTAATTACGATTTTTTCACGAAATTTATTTGCAACCAATTGAAATAATTCACAAAGCGTTGCCTCTCACCCGCACCAGTATTTTCGATTTTTCCCTTATTTCGTTCGCCACTTGGTGAATCTTCGCTTGCGGTAGAACTACTGTGCAGTATCTCGCTAGAGGTGAATGTCGGTCTCTACTGGAAGTAGACGTGTTCACTTGGGCGGAAGGCGGACATTAGCTGCAACCTACGTCAAGTCCTGCTGTGCGGACTAAACACCAATGACTTGACGGTCGAAATCTCTTTGGAATGGCGCCATCGCTGATCAAAATACTAATAGTAAATATCGCGAAAATGAGGCCGAGCCCAAGCGTCCAAATATCAAATAACAGCATTGGCCATCTCTTCATATGCGGCAGGGTCAATTGATGTATTGTCCAAGGCAGAAAAGCTGAAGAAAATGGCATAAGTTGAATACGGCATTCATACAATTTAACGGAATGCCAAACTAATCACCACTTCCGATTTGAGCTCAGAGCCGCCTAGGAACACAGGAATTGTTGTGATGATGAGGTTGGGAAAACTTAGGGGTACCCCGTCGGCATCATTGTGGTCGTAAGTGTACCGAACCTGTGTTGCGGTTCGTTGAGATGGTCAGATCACTGGTCTTGTAAATTTTTTGAACTGTTTGGGGAGGGCGAGCAGCCTTGTGCTTGTCCCATCGCGCGGTTGGAACGCCTTCGGGGTATTGGCCCCTCGGCATGATAATCGGCACTATAGGTGAGGTGTTGACGATGGTTCAGAAGGATCGCGCCCAAGCCAACCCGAAAGAACTCAACAAGACCAGACAGGAGCGGAGGAACAGAACAAATACGAACAGCACTTGTCAGATTTCTTCTAATAAAATCAAAATAGAGCGGAGGAGAGGCAACGTTTTGCCAATTATTTCATTGAGTTGCGAAAAATTTCGTAAATTGATCGTTGATATATTTGACGGATTATTTTTCTATACCGCTTGAATGCCAGACTTTTCCAGCGACGTAAAAACAAGAATCGAGCTGGCATTTTCCTCGCATTAGCGTCAAAGGCGGATTATGGACCTTCGCTATAAACTGCAAGACTACCGCAGGTCCGAACGGAATTAAGCTAACAAAAATCGATGCGGAACCATCCTTATTGAGACTAAATCGATTGTGGGTATTTTTAGGGCCGGTTATTTGATATTTACGATTTTTGCGAATAAATTTGTTGGGGGACATTATGTTGAGGATACTTTGGTCGCGTGGAGTTTGGGCAAGACTCTCCCTGACCGTGATCGCCGTGGCTGTGCTGAGCGCTTGCGTTCCAAACGCGGCCGAAGCTCCCGCCAAAGAAGCACCTCTAGATAATTCCGACCTTTATCCAGATACCCGTTTTGCGAAGAGTATAGTTTTGCGAATGGAACCCTACTTTCCCTTTGGCATTCAAAAGACCTGCGGGGACGAATATCCCAGACTGAGGTTGGCGAATGTTCAGGAGAGTCCCGAGCAAGGAAATATTTCTCTTTGGGAAACTAATTCTAAAACAGTAAACACAGATCGTTATGTGCTTTGGCATGCGCCAAGCGCGTGTGGTTTTCTTGTTGAAACCCCCGCCGACGACGATGAAGGACCGTTTTCTACCGGAGGATACATACTCCTACACGATATGGGTGGCGGAATTACCCACGCTGGCTCAGCCACAATTTCCGTCGAGGGAATGGCTTTTTCAAGGCCAACATATTTCGGTATAACTCCCCGCGATAATGCGAACATTCAAGCGGCCCAAAGTGAAAAATTTCTGGAGTGCCGAGCGCAAACAGATGGGTCTCGAAGTGAGTGCGAAGACCTAACCCGAAAGTGGGCGCGGACGAACACCGCTGTCCTCAGCATCGCTTTCGATCGCTCAGAGAAAAAAGACAGCGTAGTCCTTTTCATGATCGATGATCGCCTGTGGTGGGCAGGTCGTGAAATCAAATAGTGCTGCCCATTTTGGTTTGTCTAGCAAGAGCTGAACGGCGCGCCGGATGCCCGTTTTCTTGTAAATCTGGGTGACTTTTGTTCGCCGCATGGAATGCGTGCCGTAATCCACCATAATTGATCCTCTGCATCTGCGCGTGCGCGCCGTTTTAAATCGTTCCGCTCCTTGCAGAGATCTTCGACCGTGACGCTGCTGAAGTCTTTTCCTTGCGTTTTGTTTTCGCAATAACGAATGGCGGCAAAGTATCGATCTACAGCCTTGTCGTTGTGCCTATTTGCGTAGACCTGCCAGTTGTAAATAATTCTGTCATTCGCAAACCAAGGGCTGGCGCGTTGGTGTCCTCTTTGATCCAAATGCCGCCGGAGACTCTGCTGTTCGCTTCGCCTAAGCCGTTCAAATAAGGTGTCTAGAAATCACAGAGTATTCATCACCTTGACACAACAGAACCAAACAGTATGAATATTTACATATTGACATGTCAGCGACCCATTTCCCGCCCGAAAATGCAGAACTCCTTCAGTTTTAGGCTGCAAAATTCTTAAAAAATGGAGCGTCTAATCTTTAGAATTAAAACGTTTAGGAGGAAATATGGCATTGATTATGTCGCACGCCGATTGGATGAAGAATACATATTCGTTAACGAGTCCACGGAGTGCTGCGCTCAAAGCGATTGATCAAGCATTGATGGTTCGAAATGAATCTCAGGCAAAATTTGCGCTGGTTAGCTGGATAAATGCGCAGAACTCAAAGAAACAGAATTGGCACAAAAGCGTCAGGAATTCTAAAGGCGCGGTGGCGGACCTCTACAAGCAGCTTAACGTTTTAGGTTCTGAGGTAAGTTTTGATAGTTTGGGGGATGAGTGGGAAGACTTTTTCGCCAAGAACGAGATCCGCAAGCTCCAAAACGCGGCCAAGGCGAAGATGTTCGATGGGAAGAAGCTGGAACTGAAACACAGCGTTTTTGGCGTGGCCCGAGCCAAAAAAGATGATTTCTGGTCGAAAACGGAGGCGGTTGCTAAGTCTTCAGCTGGTGTTAGCTATAAGGCAGCCAAAGCGACTAAAAAGTTTGGAAGCCTTGCAAGTAAGATCGAGGACACGATCGAGTTGATAACCACAGGTATTTCCGACGGCCCCAAAAAAGAGATCATCGGAGCCGTGTTCGGTTCAAGTGCCCAAGAATTCGCGATCAGTGCGGCGCCACTTTTTGGCCTGGTTACATCCGGTGGAAAAGCTGTACTTGGTTGGAATGACGTTATTAAAACCATCGATAGCGCGGAAAAAATGATGAAGATTCGCCCCTCTATCCGCATGGGGGACCCCTCCGAAGCTCTGACGGCAATCAGTCAAATTTTGGACCGACAAATCAGTTACAAAGCAAGAAAAGCCGGCATCCACTCCGGCGCATTCGCTGCGAAAGGTCTTGGCCTCCTAATCGATGGTGGCGCTGCCACAAACACGGTGGCCGGGGCATGCGAAACCGTCGCTGTTTTGTTAAACCAGCTGGCCGATTTTGTTGCTGACGTCCGAGAAATGGAGGCGGCCAACGAGCTTATCGCTGCCAAGGAATTCGACCTAAAGCTCTTTGAGACCTGCCCAATCTTGGGCTGTTATTATGTCTCGATTCAGGACCATTCGAGCATCATGGATTTCAACTTTGAGAACATGGGCAAGCAGAACTGGCAGCAAGAGGCGCTGCGCCTGAAATATGCAATTGATCCAGTGATTAAAAAATCGCAACAGTTGATCGAAAAATCAAGAATTGAAATTCCTGGCATGGCCTCGGCCAAGGGCGTTTACCAAAGCTCTAGGATGCAAAGATTTAACGTGTGGACCATGTCTAAAGGTTTGGGGCGCGCTTGGTAAACATCTGCCTCAAAAGGGGAAGTTCATCGCGGATTGGGCCGTACGTGAAAACCGTGTGGAAAAGCACGATTTTTGCAAGTTGAGCGCCTAGGAACTATAAAAGGTAGGTGGCGGCGTAGAACAAGGCGCCGCCTCTTGCCGATAGCTTAACGATGTGTAGAGCGAGGAGCCCGAGCTCTTTGTTTTTACCCGCTCGGATATGCTCAAAAATACAGTGTGCGATGTCTCTTAAAGTCATCCCCCAGCACCCTATAGATCGCGTGCGACATGCAGTAGATGCTATTTTACACAGACGACCTTGGACAGAAGTTCAGCGAAAAAGGATCGACGGGATCGGGCGCCAGTTTGAAATGGCAACTGTCGTGGACCGCTAGGCCTTTGATGCTAAACCCTTCGCCTCGCGGGTAAAAAGGGCGGAATGGAGACCTTCGCTCCACTAGCGCCGCAGCCAATTCAGTAGTGAAAAGCGGGCATTATTGGACCCTAGTTTTTAGAGCCTCAATCATTAACGCCGTCGTTCCCCCAAAAACGGTCTTCCTGCACTAAAGGTTGCTCGTCAGGAGTGCTATCCTTTCCCGCGTAGAAATATCAAGATGGCGGTGGAGCAATGCAACGTAGTCCAAACCCGTAAAAAGATCCTTGCTGACGTTGCTCAGTTGATCGGCTAACAGTTTTGCAGCGCCGCCCGTTGAAATCACTGGTACTAGAGACGCTCTTGGCTGGAGTTCTTTGAATAGGTCAAATTCTTCTAGGATGCCGCCCATCCCACCAAGGAATACAGCGTCGCTAAATTCATGCTCTGAGAACATCCGACGGCGCATTCCTAACAGGCTTGCCCCCAAGTTGCGGTCGACCCCGTCCGTGTAAACAACGATTTTGAATAGTTCGTTTTCCTCAAGGTATTCATCGTTGAAAAAGCCCAATTGGTCCCGCATGACCCACTTTCCGTAATCGACATCCGGGCTTTTTGCCACTTCTAATACCATGGGTGTAATAGCGGGATGGCCGCTCCCAACAAACGGTCTCCTTCCAAGCGTCACGTGGACAAGCGCAGAGATGGCGGCATTAATGGCCACTGTGTCTGCGGTGGCTGCATGCTCTGGGCCACGTTTTGGATCAGGCACCCCTGCGGAAAGGAAAATTGAAGCAGACAAGATTACGCCTCCCGACCCGACAGTGACCAAGCCGCCTCTGACGCCTTAATCGAGTGAACGGCTGCAATGTGATCATCTAACCATTGAAAATGGGCACCCCAAGTTTCGCGAATACCGATGTGATCGTAAACCAGAACTGGGGCTCCAGCCTGATCAGATCGTAGCGCCTTTTCGGCAAGATTGGTCATCCTAATTGGTTTGTACTCAGGTCAAATATCCCTCAGCACGTGATTGTCTTTCGCTTCTGCGCACCCGTTTTCTTGACGGGTCCACTTGCTGTCAAAATATGTTGGCGTGTCTAAATTGACCATAACGTCAGAAGCGCAAAGACGATGCCATAACACGTCCTGAAATGGTTCACGCTTCAAAATGTCCAACTCGTGTACTCGGGGTAGATGGCCTTTTTCTCTATCTCAGGCGCTGCAATTATATATTTCGGGTCCGCCGAAGGTCGCTGCACAACGAGTAAACCTGACTTTTTATTCACAGATCCGTCGAACATACTGGAGTAAGTCTCCCAATCCACGTGCCTGCGTCCCCAAGTTTACATGCCAACCAAAACGATCGTGACCTTGGAAACTCTAAGGGCGTTGTCTGGAATGACTTTTCGAATAGTTTCGGTAGGCCGCGAGTCATCGACATCTTTACTGTTCACGGACAAATCTACCAACAAATTTCCTTGTTCGTTCCATTTCTGAAGTTCGTCTTTTGCCCATTGATCGTTGGCAGGATGATAGTTGATGAAAACTCTGTGCCTAGCCATAATCACTGATCCCCAAAAATGTTTGTAAAAAGAAAATGAAGATAACATTTCATCGAGGAATGCGATCACCACCGCCAAGATCGGCAATCTCGCCGTGGATACGCTGCAAATCGCGGGATCGGCGGTCACGACGACGGCGAGATCCTATAGTTCTGGGGAGGTCGCGATCGCCAGCAGCTACAGCACTGTGGCCACCAAAACCATCACCCGTGTTGCGGGCTACACATCCATCCTTGAATTCAACTGCTCAATTACGAGTGTGGTTGGGCCGACGGCAAGGATTGCAACCTTCAAGATCAAGCGCGATGGCGTGGAAATCCGCACAGGGGTTTCTGTGACCATTCCGCCAACGGGCACCGGAACGAACACGCTCCAAAGCGCGACGGTGCATGTGGTTCATGAGGATGGAAATACATCGGGCGGCTCAACCACCTACACCGTTGAGGGCTACGGTCCCTACATAGCCGCAAAACAGCGATATCTCGCAATCACACAGACAAAAAAGTGAGGACTTCCGATGGATAACATTCGGTACACAATTTACGACATCGCGGCGGGCCGAAGTCTGGAAGTTGGGGAAACACAGGCCGACGCGATCTCGGCTATGATGGCCAACTTGCCGACAAATCACGCGATGATCCCCTTGGAATATGGCGACGAGGAATGGTATTTTGTCAACGGCAAGCCGGTGCCGCGTCCGGCACCTCCGGACCTCGCGATCCGCTGGTTTGGCGTGATTTTGCCCGATGTCGACGCGCTCAATCCATTGGAGCTGGAGATCAAATCGACCTATGTGAACGGGCGTTTTAACGTCACAGCCCCTCGGGTCGTCTTTGCCCAGCCTGGGGTTTATGAGGTGACGCTCAAACAGGCGTGGCCCTTGCGATCGGTGACGGTAACGCTTGAAGTGACGGCGGTGCCGGAAGGGATTTCTCTGCCTGAAGGCTTTGTGATTGCGCCGGATATCAATGACTTCCGTGCCACTTTTATCACGGCGCTTTATGGGGAAAGCGAAGCGGTCGCGCGGGCGGTTCTGGGCAATCCGGATGATACAACCCGCCAAAGATGGCTGTTGAAACGGGCGATCTATGACCGCGCGCTTGCCGGCACGCTGAGCGCCTCCGATCAAGTGGCCTTGGAGCAGGCGGTGAAATATTCCGGCACCTCCACGGCGGACGAGTTGGCGCTGATTGGCCAAAAAGTCGCCTTTGAAAACTGGGTGGTGATGCGCTCCGAGGGCATCCGGCAGGAAGCCGAGCGGCGGATGCTGGCGGCGACCACATGCGATGACGTTCTGCAGGCCGTCGACTGGGCCTATGCCGAGAGCGCGACGGCCGTCGCCGAGGCGCAAACGCTCTAGGCGTGCCTGGGGCCAGTCCCCCAAACCAATCCTGACACCAACCTTGGCGCTAGAGCGCGCCCGAACACACGGAGTGCCGATGTGACTGATGACCTATGCGACCAGCGGGGCCAAAGCCCGACTAAAACCTACTTGGCGCAATTTACGGAACTGGAGCGTCTTGCGTTGCATTCTCTGGCGGAAATTTTCCAAGACAAGCCCGCGCGCGATGATCTTCGGCGTTTGGTGCAAGAGGGCACGACGCTCAAAGAGATCATTCTCGCCTATCGCACCCAGCGGCGCATGATGTCGTCGCTCAAAGCGGTGGCCTCGCTGATTGCGGTGGTTGGCGCGGCCTATGCAGCGCTCAAGACGCTTGGCGTATTCCCCAAATAATCCAATTGAAACAACAGAAACGAGGCAAGAATATGAGATTGATTCCAGAATGGAAGCAGGTTTTGACCGGCGCGTGGTCAGCGATCTTGGCCATCATTGGCGCTTTGGCGATGGCGGCGGGCGCGGCGTGGGAGTATTTTGCGCCGGAGGATCTCGGGCTGGAAAGCTGGCAATATTTGATGATCGCGGCGTTGCTGTCGGCGGGGGTCTCAGGCGCGCGGGTAACGCAGCAGGAGGCGCTGGCCCAAAAGGTGGCGGAGTATCTGCGCGCCAGCGGCGGAGCGATCCAGAAAAAAGGCGTGGGCATCCTTGCGGCCAGTGCGGTGGCTTTGGCGAGCGCGGTTGGTTTTGTCGGCGGTTGGGAAGGTAAAGAAAACCAAGCCTATTGGGACAACATCGGCAAAGTCTGGACGGTGTGTCACGGTGAAACGCGTGGTGTGGGGCAGGGCGATTACTACACCGATGCGCAATGCGCGGAGATGCTGGCCGAGGGGCTCCTTGAGTTTGAGCGCCAGCTTGATCGATGTTTGGCATCGCCGGTGGAAATCCCCGTCAACACAAAGATCGCGATGATGGCCTGGTCTTGGAATGTGGGCGTCGGTGCGGCCTGTCGCTCCACATTGGTGCGTAAAGTGAACGCGGGCGATCTGCTGGGGGCCTGCCATGAATTGCCGCGCTGGAATAGGGCTGGTGGCAAGGTGATCCGTGGTTTGAGCAACCGACGCGGGGCCGAGCGCAAGCTTTGCCTCTCTGGGCTAGGGTGATGCGTCTTCCAAATCCGTGGCTCATTCTTGGCGGCGCTTGGTGGTTCTGCACCGAACATCACCATACCCTGTTCCCTAAATTGGCCACGAGGTGGTTGGCCTTTTTTACTTTTTGAGAAACTGATTGAAAAGATTAACAAATAGTTTACGCACCTAGCATGGGACATCGCTTGACGCGGCGAAAAAATATTTGAAATCGGCGTTTTAGGCAGCAGGCATGGACACCCCTCAACACGAATGCATCGCGTGCATTTGGTGCGGCCCGTCCTGATTGCGCCGTCGATTTCCCCCACATTTCTTTTCACAAGTTCAAACAAGCGAGTACCCTATTCTTATGTCCATTCATTCAGAAACACAGGTCAACACCGAAACAACGAACGCTCAGTTAAAGCAACAAATCACCGCCCTAAGTGATGGCGGCTGGGTGATCACATGGCAGTCCAATACTCAGGATGGCGACATTTACGGCATCTTTTCGCAGGCCTATAACGCCGATGGTACCGCACAAGGCGTTGAAACACAGGTCAACTCGTATATAGCAGGCCAACAGCTCAGCCCAGAGATCGCCGCACTGAGCGATGGCGGATGGGTGATTACGTGGACCTCCACTGGCCAAGATGGCGGCAGCTTTGGTGTCTTTTTACAGGCCTTTAATGCCGATGGGACCACGCAAGGCAGCGAAACACGGGTCAATACCTACACGCCAAGCTCCCAGTACAACCAACAGATCACGGCCCTGAGCGATGGCGGCTGGGTGATCACATGGGAGTCCATTGGTCAGGATGGCGCCGGTAGCGGCATCTACGCACAGGCCTATAACGCCGACGGCACGACGCAGGGTGGCGAGACACAGGTCAACACCTACACGACACTGAGCCAGACCGAACCACAGATCGCCGCACTGAGTGATGGTGGCTGGGTGATTACATGGGAGTCCAATGGCCAGGATGGCGAGTTTAACGGCATCTATGCGCAGACCTATAATGCCAATGGCACGCCCCAAGGCGGCGAGGTACATGTCAGCACCCACACAGTAGGCGATCAGAATATACCCCAAGTCACCGCACTGAGTGATGGTGGATGGGTGATCACATGGATGTCCGATGATCAGGACGGCGACAGACGCGGCGCCTATGCGCAGGCCTATAATGCCGATGGCACGCCCCGAGGCGGCGAGGTACAGGTCAACACCGAAACAACAGGAGCGCAACAGTTCCCAACTATCACCGCGCTGAGCGATGGCGGTTGGGTTGTCACATGGGAGTCGCCGGATGGCGACATTTACGGCATATATTCACAGGCCTATAACGCTGATGGCTCGCCTCAAGGGATCGAGACTCAGGTCAATACCTCCACAGCTGGTAACCAGTACCGCCCCCAGACCGCCGCGCTGAATGATGGCGGATGGGTCGCCATGTGGGGTTCAGTTGGGCAAGATGGCAGCGGTGACGGCGTCTATGCACAGGCCTATAATGCAGACGGCACGCCGCGAGGCGTGGAGACACAGGTTAATGCCTTCACACTCGGCGATCAGAACTCTCCCCAGATCACCGCGCTGAGCGATGGCGGTTGGGTGATCACATGGACGTCCAATGACCAGGATGGCGACTCTTACGGTGTCTATTCACAGGCTTACAACGCTGACGGCAGCGTGAACTGGGGTCTGCCCTCAGACGTGACAGCGTTTGAAGCGGCGGCGTCCAATCTGGATCTCTCTGCGGTACACTTCGGCGATGCAGGTGCGGACGCGACTTTTGCTCTGACGCTCACGGCGGACAGCGGTACGCTGGAAGCGACCTCTAGCGGCACAGTCACCGTGACGGGCAGCGGCACTGGTGCGTTGATCCTGACGGGCCTTCCGGCGGATATCGATTCCTTCCTGAACACCCCCACGGCGATTCAGTATACGGGTGCTGCGGACGTCACCGGAAACAATGCGGCGTCGATCACTTTGACCGCCAACGACGGTGGAACGGTTGAAGCCCTTGGGACGGTCAACGTGGATATCACGCCCGTGTTGGAAACGCAGGTCAATACCAATACCAACAACCAACAAGTCAATCAGCAGATCACCGCTTTGAGCGATGGGGGATGGGTGATCACATGGCAGTCCCTTGACCAAGATGGCGACATTTACGGCATCTATGCACAGGCCTATAACGCCGATGGCACGACGCAGGGCGGCGAGACGCTGGTCAATACCTTTACTGCCGGCAACCAGAACATCCCCCTGATCACCGCACTCTACGGTGGCAGCTGGGTGATTACATGGCGGGATTCTGGGCAAGATGGCAGCAGTGACGGCGTCTATGCTCAGGCTTATAACGCGTATGGTCAAGCGTTTGGCGGCGAAACACGGGTCAACACCGAGACGGCAGGCGCTCAGTCTTACCAGCAGGTCGCCGCCTTAAGCGATGGTGGATGGGTCATCACATGGGATAGCCCTCAGGATGGCGGTGGTTATGGCGTCTATGCACAGGCCTATAACTACGATGGCACGCCTCAAGGCACCGAAACACAAGTCAACACCGAGACGTCATTAGACCAATTCAACGCTCAAATCGCCAGTCTGAGCGATGGGGGATGGGTGATCTCTTGGCAATCCATTGGTCAGGATGGCGACAGCTACGGCATCTATGCACAGGCCTATAACGCCGATGGCTCCCCGCTTGGCGGCGAGACGCAGGTTAATACTTACACAGCTGGCAACCAAACCGTCCAACAGATCGCCGCGCTGAGCGATGGCGGATGGGTGATTTCATGGAGGTCCGATGGTCAGGATGGCGACGGCTCCGGCATCTATGCACAGGCCTTTGACGCGGATGGAACGGCCCAAGGCGGCGAGACGCAGGTCAACAGCTATACAACAAGCGAACAATTCGCGCCCCAGATCGCCGCGCTAGAGGATGGCGGTTGGGTGATCACATGGACCTCCACGGGGCAGGATGGCGACTTAAACGGCGTCTATTCACAGGCTTATAACGCCGATGGCTCCCCGCTTGGCGGCGAGACGCTGGTCAACACCCACACCACCGACCAACAAGTTTCCCCCCAGATAACCGCACTAGAGGGTGGCGGCTGGGTGATCACTTGGCTGTCCAATGGTCAGGATGGCAGCAGTTATGGCGTCTATGCGCAGGCCTATTATGCCGATGGCAGCACGCAAGGCGAGGAGACGCAGGTCAACACCTATACTGAAGGCAATCAATACCTCCCACAGATCGCCGCACTAGAGGGTGGCGGGTTTGCGATCACATGGATCTCCACGGGGCAGGATGGGAGCGACGTCGGCGTCTTTGCCCGCAGTTTTCAGCCGGTCTTGAGTGAGGATGTCGCGGTTACACTCACAGGAGCGCAGATCGCAGGTCACACGCTTACGGCAGAGCTCACAGGCATCGACACAGACGATCCGCGCTTTACCATTAGCTATGCTTGGACAGTGGATGGAGTGATTGTCGAGACCACCTCCGACAATACCTTCGCTTTGACCTCCGCGCATGTTGGGTGGGAAGTTGGCGTCACGGTTGTCGTCAATGACGCGCTGTTTGAAACTGCAACGGCACAGGTTTCGTTGGATACGTGGGCGATTGACGATGGCAATCACGACCTGACTGGGACTGTTCTGCTTGTCAGTGACAACGCCGATCCGGCGGTATTTGCGCTGGGGGATACGGTGACTGCAGATGTAAGCGGCTTGGCCGATGGCGACGGGTTGGGCACGCTGCGCTATCAATGGTTGCGCTCGGGCGAGAAGTTTGAAGGGGCGCAAGAGGCCACTTATACGCTCACGGATGAGGACGAAGGCCATGTGCTGACGGTTCTCGTTTACTTTAATGACGGCGGGGGGTTCCACGAGGCAGTGACCAGTGTTGCGGTCCAAG